>JBDTPG010000312.1:0-3482 GCA_039932815.1 Caldimonas sp. | reverse complement strand
ACTGCTCGCCGCGCTGCTCGCGTCGACCGGTGGGGCGGCGTTCGCGCTCGACGCCGCACCCCAGGTCATCGACCAGGCGCAGTCGGTGGTCAGCAACGCCCGGCGGTTTCCCGCCGGCGAGCCGGCAGGCCGGGTCAGCCTGCCCGACGACTGGTCGGAGTCGCATCCGGGGCTGAGCGGCAGCGTCTGGTACCGCACCAGCTTTCGCCTCGACGAGATGAGCGGTCCGGAGGATCCGCTCGGCCTCTACATCGAGCGTGCCTGCAGCAACGTCCAGGTGCACCTCAACGGGGCGCTGATCTTCATCGGTGGCCGGATGATCGAGCCGGTGACGCGCAACTGCTCGCGTCCCCAGCTGGTGACGTTGCCGCCGGCGCTGCTCCGCTCGGGTGAGAACGTCCTCGACCTGCGCGTCGTCGGCCACCCGCAGGAGCGCGTCGCGTCGCGCCAGGGCGCCGCCGGCCTGTCGCGCCTCGAGTGGGGCCGCCAGTCGTCGCTGCTCGCCGCCCACTCGGCCCGCCTGTTCTGGGGCGTCCGCTGGGTCGACGTCAGCAGCCTGATCCTGATCGGCCTCGGCTGCGTCCTGATCGCCGTCGGCTGGCTCAACCGCCGCGAGGTCTATTTCTCGTACCTGGGCTGGCTCTGCCTCGGCTGGGTCGTGATGTCGCTCGGTTCTTCGTCCACGGAGATGCCTTGGAGGAACGACGTCACCGAGTTCATGCTGTGCTCGTTCTGGGCGGTGCTGCTCGCCCTGGCAGTGCAGTTCTTCCTCAGCTTCGCCGGCCTGCGCTCGCGCATCATCGAGAACGTCGTCGCGGTGCAGTGGGTCGTGCTGCCGGTGTCGCTGGTGCTGGCCGGCCCCCAGCACCTCTTCCTCCTCGCGCTGTTCTGGTACTTCCTGCTGGCGCTCGAGCTGAGCGCCGTCATGGCGATCTACCTGGTGGTGACGTGGCGCCAGCGACCGCAGGATTTCGGGCCGATGGCGCTCACCATCGCCGCCGGCGAGCTGGCCCTCGTCGCCGAGCTGGGCATCCAGAGCGAGCTGTTCGAGAGGCCTCCGTTCTCGATCCTGATCATCGTCCTGCCGCTGCTGTTCGGCGCCGTCGGCACACGCCTGTTCCTGATGTTCGCCCGGGCGCTGCGCGCGACCGAGGTCGATCGCGACCGCCTCGCGACGGAGCTGAAGGCGCTGACCGCGGAGTTCGACCACCGCGTCGAGCACATGACCGCGCAGCGCGTCGACCAGTTCACCGAGCGCGAAAGAAAGCGCATCGCCTCCGACCTGCACGACGACCTCGGCGCCAAGCTGCTGACCATCGTTCACACCGCCGATGCCACCCGCGTGCCGCAGCTCGCTCGCGAGGCGCTCGAGGAGATGCGGCTGTCGGTGCGCGGCCTCGCCGGCCGGCCGGTGCGCCTCGACGACGCCCTCGCCGACTGGCGCGCCGAGATCATGGGCCGGCTGACGCAGGCCAACATCGAGACGCTCTGGGACCACCCCGCCGATCTCTCCTACATGCTGCCGGCGCGGCTCTTCATGCAGATGACGCGGGTCCTGCGCGAGGCGGTGAGCAACATCATCAAGCACAGCGAGGCCACCCACTGCGAGGTCCGCTGCAAGATCGAGGAGCGCAGCCTGGTGTTCACCGTCCGCGACGACGGCAAGGGCATCGCCGCCGACCTGCAACGGGGCCAGGGCATGTCGAGCATGAAGCGGCGCGCCAAGAAGATGAACGGCCAATGCCTGGTCGAGTCGCGCCCCGGCTACGGTGTCGTGATTTCGCTCACGGTCCCCCTGTGAGCCGCCATCGCCGGGTCATGGTCGCTTGCTACGATGGGTAACCGACGGATGCGGTAGCGACGACAGCCCGCGCTGCCGTGCACGTCGCTTGCTCTGTTCACGTCGCGTCGACCCTCCCTGCCCACCGGCAGCCCCCGGGGCCGGCGCCTTAGGAGGTTCGCATGACGAACATCTTGCTGTTGGAAGACGTCCCCGAAGCCAGCGCCTGGCTCAAGGTCCAGGTTTCGGAAGTCTTCGCCGAGCCCGTGTTCTTCGACGCCGCGCGCGTCAACGCCGCCCTGGCGATCATCGCCAAGGAGCAGATCGACGTCGCCCTGATCGATCTCGGCCTGCCCGACGGATCGGGCGTCGACGTCGTGGTGGCGCTGCGCGAGGCCCAGCCCAAGGCGCAGGCGGTGGTGGTCACCATCCACGACGACGACGATCACCTGTTTCCTGCGCTCCAGGCGGGCGCTTTCGGCTACGTTCTCAAGGACCAGCCTGCGGCGGTGATCGTCGACCAGTTCCGGCGCATGAGCCAGGGCGAGCCGCCGCTGTCGCCGGCGATCGCGCGCCGCGTCATGGCCCACTTCGCCTCGCGCTCGTCGGAGCGGGAGCGGCCGCGCAACGTCCCGCATGTCGTCCTGACCGACCGGGAGAACGAGGTGCTGCTGCGCGTCGCCAAGGGCTACACGCTGCCGGAGATTGCGGTGCAACTGAACCTGTCGCGCCACACGATCTCGGATTACGTGAAGCAGATCTATCGCAAGCTCAACGTCAGCTCGCGCGCCGAGGCGGCGCTCGAGGCGCAGCGCCTGGGCTTGTTCGGGCGCGGGCGCCGGACCCAGGCCCAGGCCGGCTGAGGGCCCGCAACCGCGCGGCCGGTCAGCCGGCCGAACCATCCGAGTCGGTCGAGACGTCGTCAAGCCCCGAATTGGGGCCTGACGGGCCCCCGCAAACCCGTGTAGAACGTCGACCGGGCCGCCACCGCGGGCCGCCACCTTGCTTCAATCCGGGCTGCACGCGCAGCTCAGCTGATGTTCGACGACCCCCACAAGAGAACCTTCTTCAGCGCGCCCCAGTCGGTGCAATCGCTGATCGCCGCCTTCCTCGAGCCTGGAATCACGGTTCTCACCTTCGTCGCCGCGACCCTGGCCTCTGACGAGGTGATGGACCGGCCCGCGCTGACGCTCTGTCTGCTCGTCTTCGCCCTCACCTTCCCCGGCCGCGACCGCTTCCGCGAGCCGCTCCTGGGCGCCGCCGTCGACATCGCCTCGTCATGGATCGTCCTGCTGGCCATCCTCGCGCTGTGCGCTTACGCGACCCGAAGCCTCCACTACTTCGAGAATGACGTCCTGCTCGCCTGGGCGGTGATCACGCCAATATTGTTGTGGCTTGCGACCTGGCTCGGCCGGGCCGTCGTTCGCCGCCGGGCGGCCCGACCCGAATCGCGCCGCACCGCCGTCGTCGTCGGCGCCAGCGCCCTCGGCGTCAAGGTCGCGCGTGCGCTCCAGGGCGGCGACGATGCGGGCGTTGAATTCGTCGGCTTCTTCGACGACCGCAGCGACGGCCGAATCGACGCCGGCGCCACGGGCAAGGTGCTCGGCAAGCTCGCCGACGTCGCGGCCTACACCACCGAGAACGGCGTGCGCGAGGTCTACATCACGCTGCCGCTCGGCTCGCAGCCGCGCATCGTCGAGCT
>JBDTPG010000311.1:0-3498 GCA_039932815.1 Caldimonas sp. | reverse complement strand
AGGAGCCGTCGTTCGGCCACGGCCAGGGCGGCGCGCGCGAGATCGTCCATCCCGGAAACCAGGAGTACGTGCGCGGCGACCACATCGAGCGGCCGCAGGGCGGCTCGGGGCGCGGCAGCGGCAGCGGCCAGGCGGGCGATTCCGGCGAGGGCGAGGACGATTTCGTCTTCCACCTCACCAAGGAAGAGTTCATGCAGATCTTCTTCGACGATCTCGCGCTGCCGCGGATGATGCGCACGCAGATCGCCGAAGCGCCCGAGCTGAAGAGCCATCGCGCCGGCTACTCGAACCAGGGCACGCCGAGCAACCTGTCGGTCATCCGCTCGATGCGCGGCGCGATCAGCCGCCGCGTCGCGATCGGCGCCGGCTCGCGCGCCGAGCTGGTCGCCCTCGAGGCGCGCCTGGCCGAGCTGCCCGAGGTGCTCGATGCCGCCCAGGAGCTCGCAAAGAAGGCGCTCGAAGAGCAGATCGCGGCCCTGCGCGCGCGCCTCGACCGCATTCCCTACATCGATCCGATCGACCTGCGCTTTCGCAACCGCATCCGGATGCCGATCCCGACCGCCAAGGCGGTGATGTTCTGCCTGATGGACGTCTCCGGCTCGATGGACGAGGCGAGGAAGGACCTCTCGAAGCGATTCTTCATCCTGCTCTACCTCTTTCTGACGCGGCACTACGAGAAGATCGACATCGTCTTCATCCGTCACCACACGCAGGCCCAGGAAGTCGACGAGGAGAACTTCTTCCGCGCCCGCGAGACCGGCGGCACCGTCGTCTCGAGCGCGCTCGTGCTGATGGACGAGATCATCAAGGCGCGCTACTCGCCGAGCGACTGGAACATCTACGCCGCGCAGGCGAGCGACGGCGACAACTGGCACCACGATTCGGGGCGCTGTCGCGAGCTGCTGACCGAGAGCATCCTGCCCAAGTGCCGCTACTTCGCCTACGTGCAGGTGGCCGACGAGGAGCAGAACCTGTGGGAGGAATACGCCCGCCTGCAGGAAGTGCAGAAGCACTTCGCGATGAGGAAGGTGACGGAGGCGTCGCAGATCTATCCGGTCTTTCGCGATCTCTTCAAGGCCGAAGGAGTGGCCGCATGACCAACATCGTAGAAGGCAGCGCGGCGGCGGCCGCGCTGACCGCCGAGCACCCCGTGCCGACACCGTCGGCGACGCCGACGCGCAGGCGCCTGCGCCCCGAGCGCTCGCTGCCGCAGGCGCCTCTTCCTGCCGGGCCGCGCGCCGAGCATCCCCTGCCCGACCCGAGCGACTGGACCTTCGAGCTGATCGAGAGCTATCACGAGAAGATTCGCGCCGCCGCCCATCGCTACGCGCTCGACACCTACCCGAACCAGCTCGAGGTCATCACCGCCGAGCAGATGATGGACGCCTACGCGTCGGTCGGCATGCCGGTGAACTACCGGCACTGGAGCTACGGCAAGGAGTTCATCGCCAACGAGCGCAGCTACCGGCGCGGCCAGATGGGCCTGGCCTACGAGATCGTCATCAACTCCGACCCCTGCATCAGCTACCTGATGGAGGAGAACACGACGGCGATGCAGGCGCTCGTCATCGCCCATGCCGCCTACGGGCACAACAGCTTCTTCAAGGGCAACTATCTCTTCCGCCTCTGGACCGATGCGTCGTCGATCATCGACTACCTCGTCTACGCGCGGAACTACATCGCCGAGTGCGAGGAGAAGCACGGCATGCAGGCGGTCGAGGACATTCTCGACAGCTGCCATGCACTGCAGAACTACGGCGTCGACCGCTACCACCGGCCGAGCAAGATCTCGCTCGCCGAGGAGCTGGCGCGCAGGACCGAGCGTCAGGCCTACGCGCAGACGCAGGTCAACGACATCTGGCGCACGCTGCCGCGGCGCGCCGAGCGGCCCGGCGAGGCCGACGAGAGCAAGCGTTTCCCGAGCGAGCCGCAGGAAAACATCCTCTACTTCATCGAGAAGAACGCGCCGCTGCTCGAACCGTGGCAGCGCGAGGTCGTTCGCATCGTCAGGAAGATCGCCCAGTATTTCTATCCGCAGCGGCAGACGCAGGTGATGAACGAGGGCTGGGCGACGTTCTGGCACCACCTCCTGCTGAACACGCTCTACGACGAAGGCCATCTCACCGACGGCGTGATGATCGAGTGGCTGAAGTCGCACACCAACGTCATCTTCCAGCCGCCGGTCGGGCACCGCGCCTACAGCGGGCTCAATCCGTACGCGCTCGGCTTCGCGATGTACACCGACATCCGGCGCATCTGCGAGAACCCGACCGACGAGGACCGCGACTGGTTCCCCAACCTCGCCGGAACGCCGTGGCTGCCGGCGCTGCACCACGCGATGAGGAACTTCAAGGACGAGAGCTTCATCGGCCAGTACCTGTCGCCGAAGGTGATCCGCGATCTGCGCCTGTTCGCCATCCTCGACGACGAGCACCAGGAGCACCTGCGCGTCTCGGCGATCCACGACACCCAGGGCTACCGCGAGGTGCGCGAGGCGTTGTCGCGCCAGTACGACCTCGCCAATCGCGAGCCCGACATCCAGGTCTGGAGCGTCAACCTGCGCGGCGATCGCTCGCTGACGCTGCGCCATACGCGCAGCAACAACCGCCCGCTCCACGACGGCGCCCAGGAAGTGTTGAAGCACGTCGCCCGTCTCTGGGGCTTCGGGGTCAACCTGGAAAGCGTCGATCAATGGGGCGACGTGTCGTCCCACTGGTCGGTGGCCGCTCCGGAGGAGCCGGCCCACTGATCTTCGCGTCTAGAACGCGAAGATCTTGCCTGGGTTGAGGATGTTCTTCGGGTCGAGGGCGTGCTTGACGGTGCGCATCATCTCGATCGCATCCGCGCCGGCCTCCTCGACGAGGAAGCCCATCTTGTGCAGGCCGACGCCGTGCTCGCCGCTACAGGTGCCTTCGAGCGCCAGGGCGCGCTTCACCACCTTCTCGTTCAGCTGCTCGGCGAGCTCTCGTTCTTCCGGCTTTTTCGGGTCGACGAGGTAGGCGATGTGGAAGTTGCCGTCGCCGACATGGCCGACGATGTAGTGCTGCATTCCCGCGGCGAGCGCCTCCTCCGACGCCTTCGTCACCGACTCGGCGAGGCGTGAGATCGGCACGCAGGTGTCGGTGGTGACCGTGCGGCAGCCGGGCTTCATCTGCAGGCCCGCGAAATACGCGCGGTGGCGCGCCGCCCAGAGCTTCTTGCGCTCCTCGGGCGTCGTCGCCCACTGGAAGCCTTCGCCGCCGTGCTCCTTGGCGATCTCCTGCACCGTCGCGGCCTGCTCGGCGACGCTCGCCTCGCTGCCGTGGAATTCCATCAGGAGCATCGGCGCTTCGGTGAGCGAGAGCTTGTCGTGCCGGTTGACCGCCTGGACCGCGAAGCGGTCGAGCAGCTCGCAGCGCGCGATCGGGACGCCCATCTGGATGATCTCGATCGTCGTCCGCACGGCGGCGTCGATCGACGGGAAGGTGCAGGTCGCGGCCGACATCGCCTCGGGTACCG
>JBDTPG010000310.1:0-3507 GCA_039932815.1 Caldimonas sp. | reverse complement strand
CGGCGGGTAGGTAGCACCGAGCCGGGCAGCGATGCCCGGCCCAGAGGAATGGCGGTCACGGGGCCGCGGTCGCAAGACCGGGGCTCTGCACAGAATCCGGCCTATCGGCTCGCTTCACTCTTTTGTCCGACAGCCCGCAGCGCGGCGCTGCCTAAACTGGACCGGCCGATGAATCCCGACGCACGAACGATCTGGCAGGCGCCGAGCTGGGCCCTGGCGATCCTGCTCGCCTGCCTGGGCATGCTCGGCCCGTTCTCGATCGACACCTACCTGCCGGCGTTCACCGGCATCGCCAGGGCGATCGGCGCTTCGCCGGTCGAGATGCAGCAGACGCTGTCGGCGTACCTGTTCGGCTTCGCGATCATGAATCTCTTCCATGGCGCGCTTTCCGACAGCCTCGGCCGGCGGCCGGTCGTGCTCGCCGGGCTGTTCGTCTTCACGCTCGCCTCGATCGGCTGCGCGTTGTCCCAGAACATCGGCGCGCTCGTCTTCTTCCGTGCCGTCCAGGGCATGTCGGCGGGTGCCGGGATCGTCGTCTCGCGCGCCGTGATCCGCGACATGTTCCCGCCCGCCGACGCGCAGCGGGTGATGTCGCAGGTGACGATCTACTTCGGCGTCGCCCCGGCGGTCGCGCCGATGATCGGCGGATTCCTGTTCGTCCACGCCGGCTGGCATTCGATCTTCTGGCTGCTCACGGGCGTGGGTGTCGTTCTCTTCGCGCTCAATTGGAAGCTGTTGCCGGAGACGCTGCACGATTCGCAGCGGCAGCCGTTCAACGTCGGCAACCTGCTGAGTGGCTACTGGACCCTGGCGAGCAACCCGCGCTTCCTGTTGCTGGCGCTGGCGAGCGGAATCCCGTTCAACGGCATGTTCCTCTACGTGCTGTCGACGCCGGTCTTCCTGGGCGAGATCCTCGGCCTGGGGCCGGCCGAGTTCTTCTGGTTCTTCGTCCTCACCATCGCCGGCATCATGGCCGGCGCGTTCCTCTCCGGACGGATGGCGGGACGGGTCAAGGCGACCCGGCAGATCCGCTACGGCTTCCTGATCATGGCGTCGGTCGGCGCGATCAACCTCGTGCTGAACCTGCTGTTCGTTCCGAACGCCTGGTGGGCGCTCGTGCCGATCGCGCTCTACGCGTTCGGCTGGGCGATGATGGTTCCCGTCGTCACGCTGATGGTGCTCGACCTCGTTCCGGAACGGCGCGGCATGGCGTCCTCGCTGCAGGCCTTCGTCGGCAGCAGCGCGAACGGCATGGTCGCCGGCCTGATCGCACCGCTCGTCATGCATTCGGCGCTCGCCCTCGCGGCGACGTCGTTCGCGATGCTGGGCATCGGCGTCGTCGCCTGGCTCTCGGTCAAGCCGCACATGCGGATCGCGCCCCTGGCCGCTCAGCCGTGAACGCCGGGGCGCTTGTCGCCCTCTCGAACGGCGCCACAATCGGCCCATGCTGGTCCTGATCCTCGGCCTGGTGGTCTTCCTCGGCATCCACAGCGTTTCGATCGTCGCCCCCGGCTGGCGTACCGCGACGGTGGGGCGGCTCGGCGAGAAGCCATGGAAAGGCCTCTATTCGATCGCTTCCGCCATCGGCCTGGCGCTGATCGTCGTCGGCTACGGCCTCGCGCGACGCGACCCCGTCGTCCTCTACGCGCCGCCTGCGGGTCTGCGCCATCTCGCGCTGCTCGTCATGCTGCCGGTCTTTCCGCTGTTGTTCGCCGCGTACCTGCCGGGGCGCATCCGCGCGGCGGCGAAGCACCCGATGCTGCTCGCCGTCAAGCTCTGGGCCGTGGCGCACCTGCTCGCCAACGGCACGCTCGCCGACGTGCTGCTGTTCGGCGGCTTCCTCGCCTGGGCCGTCGCCGACCGGATCTCGGTCAAGCGGCGCGCCGCCGTCGATGCGCACGAGATTCCGGTCGGATCGGGGCGTCCGGCCAACGACGCCATCGCGATCGTCGTCGGCCTGCTCGTCTACGCCGCCTTCGTCTTCTGGGTGCATCGCTGGTTGATCGGCGTCTCGCCGCTCGGCTGAGCGCGCCGCGCCTCGGGTTCCGATTCGTGTCTGCGCCGTTCGCGCCCTGGGCCGGCCCACGGATGGACGTCGCGCCTTTTCGCCTCAGCGGCACGGTCTACGCGACGCTCCTCAACCATCGCCGCTCGCTCGCCGCGCTCGGCGAGGCCGTCGCCGCCGCGCCGTACAAGGGCGCGCCGAAGAGCGTCGTCCTCGCCGTCAAGCCGGGCCATTCGCTCGTCGCTCCCGGCGGCGCGATGCAGGTCGACGACTCCGGCGAAGCGCTCGAGATCGGCGCCACGCTCGGCCTCGTGATCGGTAGAACCGCGTGCGCGGTCGCCCCGGCCGACGCGCTCGGCCACGTCGCCGGCTTCATCGTCGTCTGCGACGGCACGCTGCCGCGCGAGAGCCACTACCGGCCGCAGATCCGCGCCATGGCGCGCGACGCGTCGTGCGTCCTCGGCGCCGAAGTCGTTGCGAGCGTTGCGGTCGGCGACCCCGATGCGCTCGCGATCCGCGTCTTCGTCGACGGCGCCCTCGTGCAGTCGACGAGCACGGCGGAGAACGTCCGCTCGGCGGCACGGCTGATCGCCGAGGTGAGCGACTTCATGACCTTGCGCCCGGGCGACATGCTGCTGACCGGCAGCGCGCCCGACGGCCCGCGGGTCGGCGCCGGTGCCCGCATCGCGATCGAGATCGACGGCGTCGGCCGGCTCGAGACCCGGGTCGTTCGAAGCGACGCGAGGGCATCGTCGTGAAGCGCGCGCGCGTCGCCTACTCGGGACAGATCCACGAGGCGACCCCGGCGGGCGCGGACGCGATCCGCCTCGACGACGGCCGCGTCGTCGCCGAGAGCGACGTCGTCTGGCTGCCGCCGTTCGAGGTCGGTACCGTGATCGCGCTCGGCCTCAACTATGCGGACCATGCCAAGGAGCTCGCTTTCAAGGCGCAGGACGAGCCGCTCGTCTTCCTGAAGGGCCCCGGCGCGCTGATCGGCCATCGCGGCGCGACGCGCCGTCCGGCGGACGCGACCTTCATGCACTACGAATGCGAGCTTGCGGTCGTCATCGGCATGGCGGCGCGTCGCGTGCCGCGGGCCCGGGCGATGGAGCACGTCGCCGGCTACACCATTGCCAACGACTACGCGTTCCGCGACTACCTCGAGAACTGGTACCGGCCCAACCTGCGCGTCAAGAGCCGCGACGGCGCGACCGCGCTGGGCCCGTGGCTCGTCGACGCGGCCGACGTCGAGGCGCCGCCGCAGCTTGCGCTGCGCACGCTCGTCAACGGCCGGCAGACGCAGAGCGGCAATACCCGCGACCTCGTCTTCGACATCGCCTTTCTGATCGAATACCTCAGCGCGTTCATGACGCTTTCGCCCGGCGACGTGATCCTCACGGGAACGCCCGAAGGCGTCGTCAACGTCGACGTCGGCGACGAGGTCGTGTGCGAGATCGAGGGCCTCGGGCGGCTCGTCAACCGCATCGCCGGCGACGCCGAGT
>JBDTPG010000309.1:0-3524 GCA_039932815.1 Caldimonas sp. | reverse complement strand
TCTTCGACCGCACCGGCAGCTACGTGCCGGTGATGTGGGCCGGCTTCGTACTGGCTTCTCTCAGCGCGATCGCCTCCGCGCAGCTTCTGCGCGATCCGCGTCCGACCTACTGACCGTAGCGGATGCGATAGATCGCACCGGCGAGATCGTCGCTCACCAACAGCGATCCGTCGGGCAGCGGAAGCACGTCGGCTGGCCTTCCCCATACCGTCTCGCGGCCACCGCCATCGACCTGGAGGAATCCGCTCAGGAACGGTTCGGGCACACCGGCCCGGCCCTGGCCGTCGACGACGACGCGAACGACCTGGTAGCCGCTTTTCTGGCTCCGGTTCCACGAGCCGTGCTCGGCGATGAAGATGTTGCCGCGGTATTCGGCAGGGAATTGCGTGCCGACGTAGAAGCGCATGCCGAGCGCGGCGACGTGGGCGCCGAGCTTCGCGGCCGGCGCAGTGAATTCGCTGCACGCGCGCTGCGACCCGAACTCCGGATCGGCCGAGTCGCCCTGATGGCAGAACGGAAAGCCGAAGTGCTCGCCGGTGCGCGTGACGCGATCGAGCTCGTCGGCCGGCAGATCGTCGCCGAGCATGTCGCGGCCGTTGTCGGTGAACCAGAGCGCGCGATCGACCGGGCTCCAGTCGAAGCCGACCGAATTGCGAACGCCGCGCGCGACCGTCTCGATCGCGCCGCCGTCGACGTTCATGCGCTGGATGATGCCGTGCCGCTCGTCGGGCAGGCAGACGTTGCACGGCGCGCCGACCGGCACGTACAGCTTGCCGTCGGGGCCGAAGGCGATGAAGCGCCGGCCGTGATGCGTCTCCGACGGAAAGCGGTCGCTGACGACGACCGGCGTCGGCGGCGCCGCGAGCTTGTCGTCGATGCCGTCGAGGCGAAGCACGCGCGTGAGCGCGCCGATGAAGAGCGCGCCGTCGCGATACGCCACGCCGGTCGGCAGCTGCAGGTTGGCAGCGACGGTGCGCACGCCGCCACGGCCGCTCGCGCCGTACTCGACGGCGTACACCCTGCCCTGCGTGCTGCCGACGTAGACGATGCCCTTGCCGTCGGCGTTGCGACCGAGCGTCATCTGGCGCGCGCTCGGCACGGCGTCGGTGAGGAGCTCGACGCGAAAGCCGTCGGGGACGCGCAGCTTGTCGAGCTGCGGCGCCGCCGCGGCGATCGTGCCGGCCGACAGCGCGGCGACGAAGATCGCCGCCGCACGGCAGCACTGCGCAACGAACGAGGACGGCGCCTTCATCGCCGCTCCTTGGCTAACCGCGTGCCAGCGCGTCGACGCGCGCAGCCGCGACGCCGACCTTGGCACCCGAGGCGACGATTTCGCCCCAGGTCACGGAGTCGACCGGGATCCCTTCGACCAACCGCCGCGCCTTCATCTCGCGCTCGGGCTCGCCCGGCGTCTTGACGCGATCGAGCCCCGGTTGCGGCGGCGACGCGGTCGCGTAGTCGACGAAGCCTTCCATCTCCGCGGCCAGGTTCGCCGCTGTGCCCAGCCGGTTCGGGTCGACCAGGATCGAGAACATGCTGTTCAGGACGCGGCGCCGGCCGTCGCTGACGGCGCGGCCGGTCGCGCCGCCGGCGAGCGCGCCGCCGAGCAGCTCGCAGATCAGCGCCAGCCCGGCGCCCTTGTGCTCGCCGAACGGCAGCAGCGCGCCGATCGGCTCGACGACGGTGTAGCGCGGGTTCGTCGTCGGCTCGCCGCGGTCGTCGATCAGCGTGCCCGGCTCGATCGCGACGCCCTTGTTGTAGGCGACGCGCGTCTTGCCCTGGGCGATCTTGCTGGTCGCGAAGTCGAGGACGATCGGCTCGCGGCCCGGGCGCGGAATGCCGACGCAGAACGGATTGGTGCCCAGGCGCGCGTCGCGGCCGCCGAACGGCGCGACGATCGGCCGCGACAGCACGTTGACGAAGTGGATCGAGACCAGGCCGTGCTCGACACACTGCTCTGCCCAGTGGCCGATCCGGCCGAGATGATGCGAGTGGGCGAGGCCGACGATGCAGACGCCCAGCTCCTTCGCGCGCGCGGCGCCGAGCTCCATCGCCTCCTGGCCGATCACCTGGCCGTAGCCCTGGCGGCCGTCGAGGGTGAGCAGCGCGCCGCTGTCCTGGCGCACGCCGACGTGGCTGTTGACGGCGAGTCCGCCTTCGAGCACGGCGTCGATGTAGCGCGGCACCATGCCGACGCCGTGCGAATCGTGGCCGCGCAGGTTCGCCTCGACCAGGTTGGCCGCCACCTGCGCCGCCTCGCCATCGTGGGAGCCGGCAGCGGCGACGATGGCGTGGACGGCTGCCTTCAGCGCGTCGGCGTGAAACGTGAGGGTCTCGGTCATGGTGCGGGTCGGTCGGGGTGGAGCGGCGAAGCGTAACAAGTCCCCACGGTGCGGTGTCGGCGCCGAACTGGTGGCACAGTCGGCGAGTCGCCAGGACTTTTCGCAGGGGATCTCATGCGTCCACTCGCCGCCCTCGCCCTCCTCGCCTTGGCCGGCGCGATGCCCACATTCGCCGCCGCCGAGGCGACGAAGATCCTGCAGCAGCGCACGCCCGACGGCAGCATCCTCCTCACGGATCAGCCTTCGCCCGGCGCCAAGACCGAGCGCTCGTGGCAGGTCAACGTCCCCGACCGGGCGGCCGAGCGCCAGCGCGCGATCGACGTCAAGGCCGAGGCCAATCTCGTCAGCGAGCGCATCCAGCGCTCGATCGACAGCCAGCGGCGCGCCGAGGATGAAGCGCAACGCCTTCGCCTCGCCTACCTGCAGCTCGAGCGCGACCGCTCGGCGGGGACCGGCATGCAGGACGGCGTCAGCTACGGCTACGCCGGGGGCGGCGGCTGGGCGACGCCTTTTCGCGCCTCGCGCTTTCCGGGCCCGCGCGTGGGCGATGTCGGCATCATCGATCCGCCCGCCAGCCGCGGCACGGGCGGTCGCCGCGGCCACGGCGGCCACGGCGGCCACGGCAAACCTAGCGGATCAGGATCGCGCGGAAGTCATTCACGTTGGTGAAGGTCGGGCCGGTCACGAGCAGGTCGCCCAGGCCGGCGAAGAACGAATAGGCGTCGTTGCGATCGAGAAGATCGCGACCGTCCAGCCCCAGTCGCCGCGCCCGATCGAGGGTGTCCGGCGTCACGAAGGCGCCGGCGTTGCTCTCGACGCCGTCGATGCCGTCGGTGTCCGCGGCCAGCAGCCAGACGTTCTCCAGCCCCTGCAGGGCGATCGCGCAGCCGAGCGCGAACTCGCTCGCCCGGCCACCGCGGCCGCCCTTGCTCCTCACCGTCACCGTCGTCTCGCCGCCTGACAGGACCACGCACGGCGTCGAGAACGGCTGATTCCGGCGCGCGACCTGGCGCGCGAGCGCCGCGTGCACCTTGCCGACCTCGCGCGATTCGCCTTCGATCTCGTCGCCGAGGATATGCGCGCCGAGGCCCGCCGTTCGCGCCAGTGCTGCCGCCGCATCCAGCGATTGCTGCGGCGTCGCGACGAGATGGACCTCGTGGCCGGCGAACACCGCGTCGCCCG
>JBDTPG010000308.1:0-3527 GCA_039932815.1 Caldimonas sp. | reverse complement strand
ACGTCGCTGCCGAGCCCGCTGCGCGCCGACGCCGCCGAGGTCATCCTGAGCGGCCTGTCGTACAGCCATCGCGCCGGCACCGCGCGCACCGCGTGCGAGCAGGTCTTCGATGCCAGGCGCTGCCGCGACATCGACTGGCTCGCCGGCAAGACCGGGACGCCGAGCTTTCCGAGCGACGGCCTCACGCTCGACGCGCTGGTCAAGCTCTGCCGCGACGGCGCGCCGCCGTCGGCCGAGGCCCGGCGCGGCGCCTGCAGCTCGCTGCGCCCGTACAAGTGGTACGTCGCGACCTGGCGCGGCGACGGCGCGAAGACCGGCCCGTGGACGAAGGCGATCGCCGTCCTCGCCGAGCGCAACTGGCTGCGCTCGAGCGGCCGCATCCACGGCACCGGCGACCACGGCCCGAACCCGGCCGCCGAGATCGCGCTGCAGATCGTCGGCCGCAGGACCGGCGCGCTCGACGACGCCGTCGCGACGAATCGATCGGCCATCGCCAGGGCGGGCAGCGCTTCGCCCGGCACGGAGGCGACGCGATGAGCCGCACCGCGACCCCGCTGCCCTCGTCGCGTCGCTATCGAGATCTCGAGCGGAATCGAGATCGCGAGATCGAGTCGCTGCCGGCACCGCTCGTGTGGACCTTCGACGGCCCGTTCGAGCGCTGCCTCGACGACCTCGACGACAGCCTGCGCCGCGCCATCGTCCTGATCGGCGACGTCTCGCGCGTGGCGCTGCTGATCGACCTGTCGCTGCCGGCGCTGCTCGGCCGCGTTCGCGCCGGCGACCGGGTCCAGCCGGCCTGGGGCCGCTTCGCCGAACGCATCGCCGGCTACGGCCTGCCCACCTTTCCGCGCGTGCGCCACCTGCGCACGCACGGCCCGCTGGCGACGCTCGTCGTCGCCTATCGCTCCTGATCATCGAAAGCCTTCCATGTCCATGAAATCGTGGGTTCTCCATCGCGTCCAGGGCATCGGCGGCGCCGCCGGCCGGAGCGACCTGCCGGCGCGCGACTCGCGCCACCTGCACGAGCCCGACCTCGACGTCGACGCCGGGCCGCGCGCGAGCACCGATGCCGCCGCCGATCCGCTGCGCGCCGGCGCCGACCTCGGTGCCTATTCGCCCCTGATCGGCGCCGTGCGCGACGAGCTCGAGCACTTCGTCGCCAGCCACGTCCGCCTGCACGTCGTCATCGCCGAGCGCGACCGCTTCCTGCTCACGACGATCGGCGTGCGCTCGCCGGGCGGTGCCGAGGCACGCCAGCTGCTGCGGCAGTTCATGGACGAGTTCCGGCCCGAGCAGGTCAAGCGCTACCTGGCACGCGAGGTGATCGGCCGGCTGCCGAACGCGGCCGTCATCGACCTCTCGCAGTTCGCCGGACTGTCGGACCTCGACGCGGGCGAGCGCCCCGGCGACGACGACGAGTACCGCGAGCTGCTCGCCGCGCTGCGGACGACGCCGGCGCCGCCGGTTCGGGCCTACGAGGTCGACGTGCTCGGCCGCTGGAGCGAAGCCGACACGGCGAGCGCGGCGCCGGCCCGGCCGCGCCGGCTCGACACGCCGACGACGCCGCTCGCCGGCCGTCGCGTCGAGTTCGACATCGACGACGGCGCCGGCACGCGCCGCGCCGCCCTGCACGCCGTCGTTCCCGGGCGCCGCTACGTCGTCGGCAAGGACGACGGCTGCGACCTGCGAGTCGACGGCACGTACACCAGCCGGCGCCATGCCGAGATCTGGCTCGACCACGACGGCTGGCGCGTCGCCGATGCCGGCTCGACCAACGGCCTGCGCGTCGAATCCGTCGGCGCCGATGGCGCGCCGCTCGTCGTCGCGACCGCGGCGACGAGCGAGGCGGCGCCGATCCGCATGGGCGAAGGGATGCGCATCGTCCTCTCCGCAGAGGCCCAGGGCGCGTCGGGCGACTATCCGTCGATCGCCTTGCGGCCGGGGCCTCCGGCGCCGGCCGGCGCGTCGTCCGCGAGCGCGGCCCCAGCGATCGTGATCGGCGCGGCCGCGCCGAAGACACCGCTGACTTCGGTCCTCGCCGTGAAGCCGGCGCCGGCGCGTTTCGCGATCGCCGCCCGGCAGGCAAGCGGCGAACGCCGCCATCGCCTCGCGAGCGAAGCGCTTCCGCTCACCATCGGCCGCTCGCGCGACCAGACGCTGGTGATCGACCGCCGCCATCAGGGCGTCTCCGGCCAGCACGTCGCCATCGACGGCATCGACGAGAACGGCGCGCACGGCGTCGTCCACGGCGACAACGGCGTCGTCATCGACGGCGTCGCCCACGGCCCGGGCGCGCGCTTCGACTGGCAACCCGGCCAGACGATGGTGCTGGGCGGATCGCTGCCGGGCGAGCCGACCTGCACGCTCGTGCTGGCGCGAGACAGCGAGCACTGAGATGAGCGCACTCACCACCGGCCTGATAACGCCGATCGATCCCGGCCGCGCCGCCCGCCCCGGCACGGCGGCGACCCGCGCGCAGGCGCCGATGCACGCCGTCTACGCGAACGCCGCGGGCCGCCTCGAAGCCGCGGTCGCATCGTCGTGCGGCAGCCAGCACGCCGTCAACGAGGACGCGCACAGCGCGCTCGACGGCAGCGGGCGCCTGTTCGTCGTCGCCGACGGTGTCGGCGGCGGCGCGATGGCGCAGACCGCGAGCCGCCTGCTCGTCGCCGAGCTGCACGCGGCGCTCGAAGGAGGGCTGCTCGACGGCGAGCGCGTCGCCAGCGCGATGCTCGCCGCCGACCGCACCATCGCCGAGGCGATCGCGCGCGTCACGGAGCGGCCCGGCGCGGCGACGGTCGTGCTGTGCGCGCCGCTCGACGCTTCGGCGGCGCGCTGGCTCGTCGCCTGGGTCGGCGACTGCCGCGTCTACCGCTGGGCGGCGCGCGGCGCCGGCCAGCTCGACCTGCTGACGCGCGACGACACCTTCGGCCACCTCGGCGAGACGCCGCCGCCGGGCGGCTCGGCGCACGATCCGGCGCGCATGGTCGGCAACGGCGCGACCACCGGCGCGAACGCGCTCGTGCACGAGCTCGGTTGCGGCGACGTGCTGGTGCTCTGCAGCGACGGCGTGCACAAGCACCTCGACGGTGCCGACTGGTGCCGCATCCTCGCTGCGCCGGTGTCGCTGGCGCAGCGCGGCCAGGCTCTCGTCCGCACGGCGCGCGCGCACGGCAGCGTCGACGACGCGACCGCGCTCCTGCTGCACCGCTCCGGTCCCGCAACGCACGCGCGCGGCAGCGGCCGCGGCGCGGAGCCCCTCGACATCGAAAGGAGCGAGCGATGACGCCCGCCGACATCGACCGCGTCTTCGGCCGCGGCCGCCTGCGCATGGTGACCGGCGACCACGTCGAGGTCTTCCGCGAGCCCTCGCAACCGGGCGAGCGGCGCCGCTACACCAAGCGCTTCCTCGCCACCGCCGCCGGCGACTTCAGCGAATGGACCGAGCGCGAGTGGCGCATCCTGGCGCGCCTGGTCGGCCACGGCATCAAGCCGGTGCCCGACGTCGTCCGCTTCGATCGCGGCGC
>JBDTPG010000307.1:0-3532 GCA_039932815.1 Caldimonas sp. | reverse complement strand
CCTAGTCGACTTTCGCGCCCGAAGCCTTCACCACCGCTGCCCACTTTTTCGCCTCGGCGGCGATGAAGCGGCCGAAATCGGCGGGCGACGTGCCGCCGGGGATGGCGCCTTGGGAGAGCAGCCGTTCCTTGAGCGCAGGCGAGGCGAGCGCCTTGGCCGATTCCTGCTGGACGCGGTTGACGATCTCCGTCGGCGTTCCCGCCGGCGCGAGCAGGCCGAACCACGAGCTCGCCTCGAAGCCCTTGACCGGGCCGGCTTCGGCGATGGTCGGCACGTCGGGGAGCGCCGCGCTGCGCGCGCCGCTCGTCACCGCGAGCGCAATCAGCTTGCCGGCCTTGACCTGCGGCAGCGCCGACGGCAGGTTGTCGAACATCAGGTCCATCGTGCCGCCGATCAGGTCGAGCAGCGCCGGCCCCGAGCCGCGGTACGGGAAGTGGAGCATGAAGGTGCCGGTCATCGACTTGAACAGTTCGCCCGACAGGTGGATCGAGGTGCCGTTGCCGCTCGACGCCATGTTCAGCTTGCCCGGATGGGCGCGTGCGTAGACGATCAGCGAGCGCACGTCGGTGATGCCGTAAGCGGTAGCTTTCGCCGGGTTCATGACGAGCACGTTCGGCACGCCGGCGATGAGCGTGATCGGCGCGAAATCCTTGACCGCGTCGTACGGCATCTTCGGATAGAGCGCGGGATTGATCGACTGCGTGCCGACCGTTCCCATCAGCAGCGTGTAGCCGTCGGGCGGCGACTTGGCGACCAGATCGGCGCCGAGATTGCCGCCGGCGCCGGCCTTGTTCTCGACGATGAAGCTCTGGCCGAACGCCTTGGCGAGCTCGGGCGCGATCGCGCGCGCCAGGATGTCGGTCGTCCCGCCCGGGGCGAAGGGAACGACGATTCGGACCGGCTTGGTCGGCCACGCGCCCTGCGCGCGGCCCCAGGGCGATGCAGCGGCGGCGAGGCCGAGGCCGACGAGCGAACGGCGACGAAGCGACATGGGCGGCGATCCGCGCCCGGACGCGGGCGCTTCGGCGCAGTGTGGGCGACGCCGATCAGCCTTAGACAGAGGGCTTGCCCGGGGCCTTGCCGAAGGGAGAAACAAAGAAGGAGGAGCGGGACAACAGGCCGGGGCTCGCTCTCGAAAAGCCCCGATTGCCCGCTCCTCCTGGACGCGGCGTCGGTCGACGGAGGTGAACCCGTCAGACCGACGCCAGGCGCGAGCGAGTGGGATTCACTGGCTCGCGTCCGGCGCGGCGTCCTGAAACCGGTTTCTCAGCGGCGACCTCCCGGCGGCCCGAACAAGGAAAGCTGTTGCGCCACATGCGGCGGCCGCGTCAGCACGCGCGGCCGCTGCGCGACCGCGGCCAGCGGCGCCGGCGACGTGCGCGGACCGCCGCTGCGGCTGATCAGCGAGATGGTGATGAAGGTGGAAACGGCCATGGCGATCGACGGGGATGCCGGATCAGGACCACAGGGGCGCGGGGCGTTCGGCGCACCGCGGCATGCCGACGACGTGGTCGACGCCAGCGCTTCCCGCGTGGCTCGTTTCGCACCAGCCGCTCGCGCGCGCCGCGGCGACGCTCTGGGGCACGGCGCCGAAGCCGAGGCGAAGCAGCGACGAGGCGCCGCCGTGGCAGCGCGGGCCGGCCGGGCGACGCAGCGGCGCTGAGAGCGAGAAAGAACGGCGCGAAGAGGGCATGGAGCGGGCTTTCGACGGTCGACGCGAGTTCAACATCTCGTTGCAGGACTTCGCGCGTGTCGAGTGAAGCGCAACGAATGTGCCAGGGCCGTCGCGTGAACCGCGTCGCGCCACGCCCGGCGCGCTGGCGCCGCGACCGCGCCGGCGCTGACAAGACGGGCGTCGGCGCGACGGCTCGCGTCGGAGTCGCAAGCAGGTGTTACGAGGCGGCCGTCACCGCCATGACTTGATACGACGTAAAGATCAGGAACACGGAACGCCCGCACGGGTGCCCGGTCCCACCGTCGAACGAACAGGAGCTGCGATGTCCGACGAATTCGATGATGCGCTCGACCCGATCGCCGCGAGCGGCGCGGGCGCCGTGGCGACTGCGCGTGCCATCGGCCGCGTGCCACGGTTGCTCGCGCGGCTCTATGGCTCGGCCAACCTGGCGTTGCGCACCCGGCTCGTCGCGTGCCTGCTCCGCCCGCTCGGATCGCTCGGCGTCGCCGCGGTCGCGGCCGGAGCGTTCACGGTGGTCGTCTCGCGCCACGGCGCCGGCGGTCTGGGCCTCGCGATGGCCGACGTCGCCCAGTTCTCGAAGGAGCAGGTCGCCGAGCTGGCGCGCTTCGTCGAGCAGGTCAGCCCGGAAGCGGTGCAGCAGGCGGCCGGCATGGTGATCGACAACGCCTTCGGCGTCGGCGCCTTCACGGCGTCGGTAGCACTCTTGCTCGCGATCGAGCTGCGCCGCGCGTCGGGTTCCGCCCGGCGCCAGGCGCCACGGAATCAGGCGGCCGGCACGTAGCCGCGCGGGATCGCGGTGAGCAACCGGCGCGTGTAGTCCTGCTGCGGGTGGTCGAGGATCTGCTCGACGCTCGCCTGCTCGACCACCTCGCCGTCCTTCATGACCAGCACTTCATCGGCCATGAAACGGACCACCGCGAGATCGTGGCTGATGAAGATATAGGACAGGCCCAACTCGTCCTGCAGGTCCTTGAGGAGGTTGAGCACCTGCGCCTGCACCGAGACATCGAGCGCGCTCACCGCTTCGTCGAGCACCAGCACTTCCGGATCGAGGGTCAGGCAACGCGCGATCGCGACGCGCTGGCGCTGCCCGCCCGAGAACTCGTGCGGATACTTGTGCAGCGCGCTCTCGTCGAGGCCGACCTTGATGAGCAGCGCGGCGGCGCGCTCGCGCCGCGCCGCGTCGTCGGCGCCGATGCCGTGGATCGTCATCGGCTCGACCAGCGTCTGGCCGATCGTGAAGCGCGGGTTGAGCGAGGCGTACGGGTTCTGGAACACGACCTGGATGCGCTTTCGCATCGGCAGCAGCTCGGCCTTCGACAGCGCCAGCAGGTCGCGGCCGTCGAAGATGGCCTTGCCGCCCGCCGGGCCGCCGCTCGGCTCGTGCAGGCGCAGCAGGGTTAGGCCGAGCGTCGTCTTGCCCGAACCCGACTCGCCGACGACGCCGAGCGTGTGGCCGGCGCGAAGCTTGAACGTCGCGCCGCGCACCGCCTTGAATTCCTTGCGGCCGAAGACGCCGCTCCGGATCCAGAAGCTCTTCGTGATGTCGGTCGCATCGATCATCACGCGCGCGCCCGGGTCCTTTTTCTTGGCGACCCCGGCGCCGCTGCGCCCGGCGATGTGATCGTCGACGACGAGCAGGCGCGGCGAGCGCTGGTCGAGGCTCGGCCGGCACGCCAGCAAGGCCTTGGTGTACGCGTCCTGGGGCGCGGCGAAGATGTCGGCGACGGCGCCCTGCTCGCGGACGATGCCGTTCCTCATCACGACGACGTGATCGGCGATCTCGCCGACGACGCCGAGGTCGTGGCTGATGAACAGCATGCTCATGCGATGCCG
>JBDTPG010000306.1:0-3540 GCA_039932815.1 Caldimonas sp. | reverse complement strand
GCCCGCCGGCCGGTTCGCGATGCAAGGCAAGACGCAAGGCAGGTCGCTACTATGCGGCCGCCGGGCGCACGCGGGGCCCGGCTCGGGCGCGGCACGTCATTCGTCGAGACGACGCCGCGCCCCCTGGTTCGCCCGTCATCGGCGACCGCTGGCCGGGATCACTCGACCGTCACGCTCTTGGCCAGGTTCCTCGGCTTGTCGACGTCGGTACCGCGCGCCACCGCCGTGTGATAAGCGAGCAGCTGCAGCGGCACGACGTGCAGGATCGGCGAAAGCGCACCGTAGTGCTCGGGCATGCGGATGACGCGAACGCCTTCGCCCGAGCGGATGCGCGTGTCGTTGTCGGCGAAGACGAACAGCTCGCCGCCGCGCGCGCGCACCTCGTGCAGGTTGCTCTCGAGCTTCTCGAGCAGCGCGTCGTTGGGGGCGATCGCCACCACCGGCATCTGCGCGGTGACGAGCGCGAGCGGCCCGTGCTTCAGCTCGCCGGCCGGATACGCCTCGGCGTGGATGTAGCTGATCTCCTTCAGCTTGAGGGCGCCTTCCAGCGCGACCGGGTAATGCATGCCGCGGCCGAGGAAAAGCGCGTTCTCCTTCGACGCGAACTCCTCGCTCCAGGCGATGATCTGCGGCTCGAGGGCGAGCACCGCCTGCACCGCGACCGGCAGGTGGCGCAACGACTTCAGGTGCTGCGCCTCCTGCGCGTCGTCGAGCCGGCCGCGCACCTGCGCGAGGGCCAGGGTGAGCAGGAACAGGCCGACCAGCTGGGTCGTGAACGCCTTCGTCGAGGCGACGCCGATCTCGACGCCGGCGCGCGTGATGTAGGCCATCGCGCACTCGCGCACCATCGCGCTGGTCGCGACGTTGCAGACGGTGAGCGTGTGCGCCATGCCGAGCGAGCGCGCGTGCTTGAGCGCCGCCAGCGTGTCGGCGGTCTCGCCGCTCTGCGAGATGGTGACGACGAGCGTGCGCGGATTCGGCACGCTGTCGCGATAGCGGTACTCGCTCGCGACTTCGACCGACGTCGGGATCTTTGCCATCGACTCGAGCCAGTACTTGGCGACCGAGCCGCTGTAGAAGCTCGTGCCGCAGGCGAGGATCAGGACCGAATCGATCTCCTTGAAGACCCGGTACGCGCCGTCGCCGAACAGCTCGGGCGAGACGCCGGGGACGGCGTCGAGGGTGTCGGCGATCGCCTTCGGCTGCTCGAAGATCTCCTTCTGCATGTAGTGCCGATACGGGCCGAGCTCGGCCGCGCCGGTGTGGGCGACGACGGTCCGCACGGCGCGCTCGACGCGCCGGAAATCTCCCTTCGCGTCGGCGTGGCTGATCCAGTACTTGCCGAGCTGCAGGTCGACGACGTCGCCTTCCTCGAGGTAGACGATCTGGTCGGTGACGCCGGCGAGCGCCATGGCGTCGGAGGCGAGGAAGTTCTCGCTCGCGCCGGTCATCGTGCCGGCACCGAGGACGAGCGGCGAGCCGTGGCGCGCGCCGATCACACGCTGCGGCTCGTCGCGGCTGATCACGGCGATGGCGTAGGCGCCGCGCAGGCGCGGCAGCGCGCGCTGCACGGCGTCGAGCAGGTCGCCGTCGTTGAGGTGGTCGACGAGGTGGGCGATGACCTCGGTGTCGGTCTGGGTCACGAACGCATAGCCCTTGCCCTCCAGCTCGGCGCGCAGCTCGTCGTGGTTCTCGATGATCCCGTTGTGGACGAGGCCGATCCGTCCCGTCGCCGCGAGGCCCGAGGCTTCGCCGATGTCGGGGTCCGCGGCGCCGGCAGCGGCGGTCGCCTTGGGGCCGTACGAGAAGTGCGGATGGGCGTTGTGGACGACCGGCGCGCCGTGGGTCGCCCAGCGCGTGTGGGCGATACCGGTGCCGCTCTCGAGGCCGTCGGCGGTGACGTTCGCCGCCAGCTCGGCGACGCGCGAGGTGCTGCGCGCCCGGCGCAGGCCGCCCGCCTGGTGCACCGCGACGCCGCACGAGTCGTAGCCGCGGTACTCGAGCCGCCTCAGCCCCTCGACGAGGACCGAAACGATGTTGCGTGCACTGACGGCAGCGACGATTCCGCACATGAAGATGTCCTCGAAGTCGAAGGAAGACTGTGCGCCGCTCAAGATGAAATATGGTTGCAAAATCATCGAAATAAAGCGTGGTCATTTCTCGCCAGATTGCATTTGGCGGTTTAGTTCATAATTCTAGTTGTGGTGCTAGATTCAATCGACGTGAAAATCCTCGATGCGCTTCAAGAGGACGCGTCGTCGAGCAATCAGGACCTTGCGGCGCGGGTGCACACCTCGCCCGCGACGTGCCTGCGACGCGTCAGGGCGCTGGTCGATTCGGGCGTCATCGAGCGCCGGGTCGCGCTGCTCTCCCAGGAGGCGCTCGGCCATGGCCTGACCGCGATCGTCGAGGTGTCGCTCGACCGTCAGTCCGCCGAGTCGCTCGCCGACTTCGAGGCCCGTGCCGTCGCCGAGAGCGCAGTCCAGCAATGCCATCGCGTCTCGCCCGGGCCGGACTTCGTGCTGATCGTCCTGGTGGCCGACATGGCCGGATATCACGCACTCGTCGAGCGGCTCTTCACCCAGGACGCCAACGTCCGCAACGTCAAGGCGTTCTTCAGCGTCCGCCGCGCCAAGTTCGAGACGCGAATCCCCTTGCCCGCGGCGCCGATCAGCGCCTGAGGATCACGAGTCCCTTCAGGTACTCGCCCTCCGGAAAACTCAGCGTCGCCGGATGGTCCGGCGCCGCGCCGAGGCGGGCGTGGATGAAGCCGTCGACGCCGGCATCGATGCCGGCGCCGGCGACGATCTTGTGGAACAGGCCGGCGTCGATGCCGCCCGAGCACGAGAACGTGAACAGCGCGCCGCCCGGGCGCAGCAGCATCAGCGCGAGGCGATTGATGTCCTTGTAGGCGCGCGCGGCGCGCTCTGCGTGCGCGACCGTCGGCGCGAGCTTCGGCGGATCGAGCACGATCGCGTCGAACGAACGGCGCTCGTCGAGGAAGGCGCGCAGCCGCTGGTTGACGTCGGCGTCGAGCGGCTCGTGCCGCGCTGCATCGAAGCCGTTGCGGGCGACGTTGTCGACCGCGCGCGCCAGCGCCGGCGCCGAGGAATCGATCGCGGTCACGTGGGTTGCCCCGCCGGCGAGCGCTGCGACGCTGAAGCCTCCCGTGTAGCAATAGCAGTTGAGGACGCGCTCGAAGCCAAACCGGCGAACGCTGTCGGCGAAGAGCTTGCGGTTGTCGCGCTGGTCGAGATAGAAGCCGGTCTTGTGGCCGCCGGCGACGTCGACCGCGAAGCGCCAGCCGTGCTCGCGGATCTCGACCTCGGTCGCTATCGCCGCCGTCGTCTCGGCCGGGCGCAACCACCCCGCCGCCGGCCGAAGCCCCTCGCGCTCGCGCGCCGACGTGTCGCTGCGTTCGTAGAGAACACTCGCGCCGGTTTTCTTCAGCAAGGCGTCGGCGATCGTCGCCTTCCAGCGCTCGACGCCGGCCGAGAGGAACTGCGCCGAGAGCACGTCGCCGTAGCGGTCGACGACGAG
>JBDTPG010000305.1:0-3557 GCA_039932815.1 Caldimonas sp. | reverse complement strand
TCAAGAACCCGCCGATCATGATCTTCGACGAGGCCACGTCGGCGCTCGACTCGGCCAACGAGCGGGCGATCCAGGCCGAGCTGCAGAGCGCGGCGAGGAACCGCACCGCGCTGGTCATCGCCCACCGCCTGTCGACGGTGGTCGACGCGCACCAGATCCTGGTCATGGAAGAGGGCCGCATCGTCGAGCGCGGAACGCATGCCGAGCTGGTCGGACGCGGCGGCCGCTACGCGGAGATGTGGCAGCTGCAGCAGAGCAGCGTCGAAGCGCTCGAAGCCTGATGCCCGCCATGGCACGGAGGTTGCGACCGGCCTCCTCCGGCAAAACCCTCGGTCGCGCGCAAACACGGCGGGCCAGGTCGGCGGCAGTGCCTAGAATTTCGTTGTAGTCGACGAGGTCGGCCTCAGCTTTCAACCATCAGGAGTACCCATGAAGAAATCGTTTCTGAGCGGCGCCGCGATCGTCGCGGCGGCGTTCGCCGTCGCCGGCACCGCGCACGCCGAAGACACGCTGAAGAAGATCAAGGACAGCGGCACCATCACCGAGGGCGTCCGCGAGTCGTCCGGCGCGCTCGCGTTCACGCTCGGCGACGGCAAGTACACCGGTTTCCACTATGACGTGTGCGCGCGGATCATCGCCGACATCCAGAAGCAGCTCGGCCTCGCCAAGCTCGACGTCAAGTACCAGCCGGTGACTTCGCAGAACCGCATCCCGCTGGTGCAGAACGGCACGGTCGACCTCGAGTGCGGCTCGACGACCAACAACGCGACGCGCCAGAAGGACGTCGCCTTCGCGCCGACGCTCTACGTCGAGGAGGTTCGCATCGCGACCAAGAAGTCGTCCGGCATCAAGGGCATCGCCGACCTGAACGGCAAGACCGTCGCGACGACGACCGGCACGACCTCGGTGCAGCTGCTGCGCAAGAACAAGCGCGCCGCCGGCATGGACTTCAAGGAGCTCAACGGCAAGGACCACTCCGACAGCTTCCTGCTGCTCGAGTCGGGCCGCGCCGACGCGTTCGTCATGGATGGCCAGATCCTGGCCGGCCTGATCTCGAAGTCGAAGAGCCCGAACGACTACGCCATCGTCGGCGAGGTGCTCTCGGTCGAGCCGATCGCGATCATGTATCGCAAGGACGATCCGGCCTTCAAGAAGGCGGTCGACGACAGCGTGCGCAATCTGGCCAAGAGCGGCGAGGTCGCGAAGCTGTACGACAAGTGGTTCATGCAGGCCATCCCGCCGAGCAATACGAAGGTCGGCCTGCCCGCCTCCGATCTGACCAAGGCCGCTTGGGCGAACCCCAACGACAAGCCGGCCGAGGACTACGCCGACAAGTGATCCGTCGGTTCACCGTTCTTCGCTTGAGGTAAGCCCTAGCGCCCACCGGCCCGGAGTTTGCTTACATTGCGAGCAGCGCGGCGCGAAGCCATTCGCGTCGCGCTGTTTCGTCTTGGGGCACCGGCATCCGCCGCGACGACCCGGCAGAGGGAGAACGCGTGGGCAAGTGGGATTGGCAGGTCTTCCTGCAGGACACCGGCGGCGGCCAGACCTACCTGCAATGGATGATGTCGGCCTGGGGCTGGACCATGTCGGTTGCGGTCCTCGCGCTCATCGTCGCCCTCGTCATGGGGTCGCTGATGGGGATCTTGCGCACGACCCCGAGCAAGCTGCTCGTCTTCATCGGCGACGCCTGGACCGAGCTGTTTCGCAACATTCCGCTGCTGGTCCAGATCTTCCTCTGGTACCACGTCATCCCGTCGATCTTCCTCTCGCTGCGCAACGTGCCGAGCTTCGTGCTGGTCGTTTTCGCGCTCGGCTTCTTCACCTCGGCGCGGATCGCCGAGCAGGTGCGCGCCGGCATCCAGTCGTTGCCGAAGGGGCAGACCTATGCCGGCCTCGCGACCGGCCTGACGCGGGTCCAGACCTACCGCTACGTGCTGCTGCCGATGGCGTACCGGATCATCATCCCGCCGCTGACGAGCGAGTCGATGAACATCATCAAGAACACCTCGGTGGCGTTCGCGGTGTCGATCGCCGAGCTGACGATGTTCGCGATGCAGGCGCAGGAAGAGACTTCGCGCGGCGTCGAGATCTACCTGGCGGTGACCGCGCTCTATTTCGTCTCGGCGTTCGCGGTCAACCGTCTCGCGGCCCTGATCGAGCGGCGCGTCCAGGTCCCCGGCCTGCTCGGCGCCAAGTGACGCAGACGCGGTCATGAACCTCGACTTCGGCTTCTTCAACTGGCAGCTGGTCCAGAGCTTCATCCTCAAAGGGCTGGTGTTCTCGGTCCAGTTGACCCTCATCGCCATGGTCGGCGGCATCGCCCTCGGCACGGTCCTCGCCCTGATGCGCCTGTCCGGCAAGCCCTGGCTGGTGATGCCGGCTGCCGCCTACGTGAACGTGCTGCGCTCGATCCCCCTGGTGATGGTGATCCTGTGGTTCTTCCTGCTGATCCCGCTCCTGCTCGGCCGGCCGCTCGGCGCCGAGGTCTCGGCGATCGTCACGTTCACCGTCTTCGAGGCGGCCTACTACTCGGAGATCATGCGCGCCGGCATCCAGTCGGTG
Organism: Caldimonas sp.; assembly: GCA_039932815.1. Lineage (GTDB taxonomy): Bacteria > Pseudomonadota > Gammaproteobacteria > Burkholderiales > Burkholderiaceae_C > Schlegelella_A. Next base: position 992 of record JBDTPG010000305.1, on the reverse strand, counting down.
TCGAAGGGGCAGGTGGCCGCCGGCTACGCGGTGGGCATGACCTACGCGCAGTGCATGAAGCTGATCGTCCTGCCGCAGGCATTTCGCAACATGCTGCCGGTGCTGCTGACGCAGACCATCATCCTGTTCCAGGACACCTCGCTGGTCTACGCCATCGGCGCCTACGACCTGCTCAAGGGGTTCGAGGTTGCGGGCAAGAACTTCAACCGTCCGGTCGAGACCTACCTCGCCGCCGCAGTCGTCTACTTCGTCATCTGCTTCAGCCTGTCGATGACGGTTCGCCAGCTGCAGAAGAAGATCGCCATCATCCGCTGAAATTTTGAACGAGACTCCTCAGATGATCGACATCAAGAACGTCTCCAAGTGGTACGGCGCCTTCCAGGTCCTGACCGACAACACCACGACGATCAAGAAGGGCGAGGTCGTCGTCGTCTGCGGCCCGTCGGGGTCGGGCAAGTCGACGCTGATCAAGACCGTCAACGCGCTCGAGCCGTTCCAGAAGGGCGACATCGTCGTCGACGGCATCTCGCTGTCCGACCCGAAGACCGACCTGCCCAAGCTGCGCTCGCGCGTCGGCATGGTGTTCCAGCACTTCGAACTGTTCCCCCACCTCACCGTCACCGAGAACCTGACGTTGGCGCAGATCAAGGTTCTCGGCCGCTCGCAGTCCGACGCGCTCGCCCGCGGCATGAAGATGCTCGACCGAGTCGGCCTGACGGTGCACAAGGACAAGTACCCCGGGCAGCTCTCGGGCGGCCAGCAGCAGCGCGTCGCGATCGCGCGCGCTCTCAGCATGGATCCGATCGTCATGCTGTTCGACGAGCCGACGTCGGCGCTCGACCCCGAGATGGTCGGCGAGGTGCTCGACGTCATGGTCCTGCTCGCGGAGGAAGGCATGACGATGATGTGCGTCACCCACGAGATGGGCTTCGCCAAGAAGGTCAGCCACCGCGTCATCTTCATGGACGCCGGCAAGATCGTCGAGGACTGCA
>JBDTPG010000304.1:0-3567 GCA_039932815.1 Caldimonas sp. | reverse complement strand
ACGCGCTCCGCGGCGAGGAACGAGACCAGCACGTAGTCCATGTTGCTGCGGTGGTTCATGACGAAGACCACCGTCGAGCTCGGATCGATCGCCGCCAGCGCCGCCGAGTCGGTGTAGCCGAGGCGGACGCGGTAGGTCATCTTGGCGAAGGTCTTGGCGAGCCAGTAGCCGACGCGGAAGTAGACGTACGCGTTGAACGCCGGGACAATCTCGCCGGCATAGCGGTGCACGCGCTGGACGAGCACGTCGCGCGGGACGCCGCTCTCGGCGCCATGCTGCTGGACAGCCGCCATGACGCGAGCGTCGGTCGTCAGCCGGTCGAGCAAGGCGCGCCGTCGCGTCAGCTTGAACTCCGGCAGCTCGATCTTGAAGCGCGTGCTGATCTCGGTCATCACGCGACGCACCTTGCGGCGAAAGTACCAGCGCACGCCCGGCAGCAGGAACCATTCGAGCGCCGCGAACAGCGCCAGGCCGACCAGCACGACGAGCAGCCAGAGCGGAACGGCGATCGGCTGGGTCATCGCGCCGCCGCTTCCACGCGATCGAAGACGGCGATGCTCTCGACGTGCGCCGTATGCGGGAACATGTTGATGACGCCGGCGGCCGAGCAGCGGTAGCCGGCGCGATGGACGAACAGGCCGGCATCGCGCGCCAGCGTCGCCGGATTGCAGCTGACGTAGACGATCCGCGCAGGCGGCCGCCACGACGTGTCGGCAGCGCCGGCTTCGCAGCGATCGGCGAGCGCCTTGGCGATCGCGAACGCGCCTTCGCGCGGCGGGTCGATCAGCCACTTCGCGGCGCTGCCGAAGGCGACGAGGTCGTCGGCCGTGACTTCGAACAGGTTGCGCACAGCGAAGCTCGTCTTCGCCGCGAGCCCGTTCAGCGCCGCCGCCGCCGCGGCGCGCTCGATCAGCGCGCCGCTGCCTTCGATGCCCAGGGCGCGCCCGGCACGCGTCGCCAGCGGCAGGGTGAAGTTGCCCAGCCCGCAGAACCAGTCGATGACGAACTCGTCGGCCGACGGCGCCAGCAGGCGCAGCGCGCGCGAAACCAGGGCCTCGTTGATCTCGTGGTTGACCTGGGTGAAGTCGGTCGGCCGAAACGGCATGTGCAGGCCGAACTCGGGCAGGCGGTAGGCGAGCGCGGAAGCCGCGCCGTCGAGCCGATGGGCGGTCTCCGGACCTTTCGGCTGCAGCCACCACTCGACGCCATGGCGGTGGCCGAACTCGCGCAGCAGCGCCAGATCGCCATCCCCGAGCGGCTCGAGATGGCGCAGGACGAGCGCGGTCACCCCGTCGCCGGCAGCCAGCTCGATCTGCGGCAGCCGATCGCGCGCCGCCATGGCCGCGATCAAGGCGCGCAACGGCACGATCAGCGCGCTGACGTTGGCCGGCACGACGTCGCAGCTCGCGATCTCGGCGACGAAGCTCGACTTGCGCTCGTGGAAGCCGACCAGGACCGCGGATTTCTTGACGACGTGGCGCACCGACAGGCGTGCCCGCTGCCGGTAGTTCCAATCGGGGCCGCGCATCGGCCGCAGCATGCGATCCGGGCGCACCTTGCCGAGATGCCACAACGCATCCTCGAGGGCGCGCTGCTTGGTCGCGACCTGGGCACCGACGTCGAGGTGCTGCATCTTGCAGCCGCCGCAGACGCCGAAGTGCGGGCAGCGCGGCGCCACCCGCTGCGCGCTTTCGCGCCGCATTTCGACCAGCGCCGCCTGCTCCCAGTTGTTCTTCCTGCGCTTGACGGCGACGCGGACCTCTTCGCCCGGCAATGCGTCCTCGACGAAGACGACCTTGCCTTCGCTGTTGTGAGCGACGCCTTGCGCGTCGAGATCGAGCGACTCGATCCGCAGCCATTCGTCGGCGCTCGTCATGCGGCGATTATCCGGGCCTCGTCGCCGAGGACTCGCGCTGCTAGACTGCATGCGCCAGGAGAGAGCCCCGTTCGCGGGGCCGCCGAAGGCGCAGACCGGAGCGATGCTGCGGTCGAACGCTCAGGCAACAGGGACTGGCAAACGCTTGCTTGCAAGCGTCCTCGCTGGAGAGAGGCCCGCCCCGAGCGGGCCCACCGAAGGGGCAAGCAGCGTCGCTCGCGGCGCTGCCAATCTCTCAGGTAGAGCGGACAGCAGGAGTAGTTTCCCCGCCGAAGCACGAGCTTCTGCGGGCACCGAACATGCTCCGGAGCTGGACCGATGGCCGATTCGAACCCCGCCGCCGCGCTGCTGAAGACGCCGCTGCACTCGCTCCATGTCGAGCTCGGCGCGAAGATGGTGCCGTTCGCCGGCTACGACATGCCGGTCTCCTACCCGGCCGGCATCATGGCCGAGCATCGTCACTGCCGCGAGGCGGCCGCGCTCTTCGACGTCTCGCACATGGGCCAGGTGCGCCTCGTCGGCGCCGACGCCGCCGCCGCGCTCGAGACGCTGGTGCCGGTCGACATCGTCGGCCTCGCCGAAGGCAAGCAGCGCTACGCGCTCTTCACCAACGATGCCGGCGGCATCCTCGACGACCTGATGGTGACGCGCCGGGCCGATCACCTCCTGCTCGTCGTCAACGCGGGCTGCAAGGCCGCCGACATCGCCCACCTTCGCGCGACCATCGCGTCGCGCTGCCGCATCGAGCCGATGCCCGATCACGCGCTGCTCGCGCTGCAGGGGCCGTCGGCCGCGGCGGTGATGAGCCGACTCGCGCCGTCGCTCGCCAGACTGACGTTCATGACCGGCGCCGACGCCCGAATCGCCGGCATCGACTGCTTCGCGACGCGTTCTGGCTACACCGGTGAAGACGGCTTCGAGATCTCGGTGGCGGCCGGCAGTGCGGAAGCGCTCGCCCGCGCCCTCCTCGCCGAGCCCGAAGTCGCGCCCGTCGGCCTGGGCGCACGCGACACGCTGCGCCTGGAAGCGGGCCTGTGCCTGTACGGCCACGAGATCGACACCACGACCACGCCGATCGAAGCCGGCCTGACGTGGGCGATCCAGAAGGTGCGCCGCCCGGGCGGCGAGCGTGCCGGCGGCTACCCTGGCGCGGCGGTCATCGAACGCCAGCTCGCTCACGGCACGGAACGAAAGCGCGTCGGGCTGATCGGCCGCGAGCGCGCGCCGGTGCGCGAAGGCAGCGCCATCGTCGACGCCGCCGGCATCGCGATCGGCCGCGTCACGAGCGGCACGATCGGCCCGAGCGTCGGCAAGCCGGTCGCCCTCGCCTACGTGCCGACCGCTCTCGCGGTGCCGGGGACGGCCGTCGACGCCGAAGTGCGCGGCAAGCGCCAGCCGATGCAGGTCGCGCCGCTGCCTTTCGCCCCGCATCGCTACTTCCGCGGCTGATCCCGGCCGCAACCCATCCGTCCACCAGGAGCCGCCATGCCCGTTCTCTACACGTCCGACCACGAATGGATCGACACCGGCGACGCCGCCGCGGCGACGATCGGCATCACGACGCACGCGCAGGATGCGCTCGGCGACGTCGTCTTCGTCGACCTGCCGTCGGTGGGAAGCTCGTTCAAGAAGGGCGAGGTCGCCGGCGTCGTCGAATCGGTGAAGGCCGCGGCCGACATCTACATGCCGGT
>JBDTPG010000303.1:0-3580 GCA_039932815.1 Caldimonas sp. | reverse complement strand
CTTCAGCGCCCGCACCGGATTGATCTCGAGTGCGTCCGACAAGACAGCGGCCCGCCAGCCACGGGGAAGCAACCCCCATCGCCGACTCCTCGAAGCTGTCCGGAAACAAGGCTGCCGTGGCTTCGTCCATGCCCGGCGCCAGACCTTGCTGCTTGGCGCGAACGGGATCGAAATCGACGAACCACGACTTGAACAGCGCCTGCGCGATCGCTTCGAGGGTCACGTTGGTTTCGCGCAATAGATCGATACGGCCGTCCAGGGTGGCCAAGACCGAGGAGGAACTTCGCTGCAAGCCAATCGGCGGCAGCGGTCATGCCGGAATCTGCGTGTTGAAGAACACTGCCCCGGCAGCGCGATCATCACTTCCACGACGTCGGCCGCGCCGAGCACGTCGCGCGCTTCTCGTGCCGACGCGCCGAAGCCGATGGTCGATACCAGGTCCACCAGCTCGCCCAGCTTGCCGTCGGGCAATTGCGCGCGGGCGAAGCGCTTGTCGAGAATGCCCTTGAGCTTGGGGTTCTCGGCGTCGAAGGAGTTTCGTCGGCAGGATAGCCTCGTGATCCGGGCGTCGCTCGGGGTAGCCTCGCCGCATGGACTCGCTGATCGCCGCCGCCTCGCGCGCCCTTGCCGCCGGCGATGCGCTCGGCGCGTTGAAGCGCGTCGCCTTGCGCGAGGATCCGCCGGCGCTGGCGTTGCGCGGCATCGCGATGGCGCAGCTCGGCGAGCATCCGCGCGCGCGCGAGCTGTTGAAGCGCGCCGCACGGGGATTCGGTGCGCACGAGGAGCTGGCGCGCGCCCGCTGCGTCGTCGCCGAAGCCGAGGTGGCGCTCGCCATGCGCGATCTCGGCGGCTCGCCGCGAACGCTGCTTGCCGCGGCGGCCGCGCTCGATGCGCGCGCCGACCGCGCCAATGCGCTGCAGGCGCGGCTCATCGCGGCGCGCCGCCTGCTGCTGCTCGGCCGCCTCGACCTCGCCGGCGCCGCGCTCGCGTCGCTCGACGCGAACGGCCCCTCGGCCTCGAGCACGCCGCCCGTTGCGCGCCGCCCGTCGACCTCGAGCATTCAGCACGCTGCGGACGGCCGACCGACCTCGAGCGTGCGGCTCGATGCTGCCGACGTGCCCGCGTCGCTGGCCGCCGTCGCCGCGCTGACCGCCGCCGAGCTGGCCCTGCGATCGCTGCGGATCGGGCCGGCCCGCGAGGCGCTCGCGCGCGCACGCGACGCGGCCCGGCGCGCCGGCGTGCCGGCGCTGCTCGCCGAGGTCGAGGAAGCGCGCGCGGCGTTCGAGCGCCCCGCCGCGCGACGGATCGCCGCCGGCAGCGAACAGCCGCTTCGCCTCGACGAGGTCGCCGCGCTCCTCGCCTCCGATGCGCTCGTCGTCGACGCCTGCCGCCGCGGCCTGCGCGCCGGCGATGCCTGGCGGCCGCTGGCACGCCGGCCGATCCTGTTCACCCTGGCGCGCGCGCTCGCCGAGGCGTGGCCGGGCGACGTCGACCGCGACGCCCTGATCGCCGCCGCGTTCCGCACGCGCCGGCCCGACGAGACGCATCGCGCCCGCCTGCGCGTCGAGATCGGCCGGCTGCGCAAGCTCGTCGCCGGCCTCGCCGCCATCGAGGCGACGGCGCGCGGCTTCGTCCTTCGCCCGCACGATGGCCGCGACGTCGTCGTCCTCGCACCGCCGATCGACGGCGAACAGGCCTCGCTGCTGGCGCTGCTCGCCGACGGCGCGGCCTGGTCGACCTCGGCGCTCGCGCTGGCGCTCGACGCGAGCCAGCGCACCGTGCAGCGCGCGCTCGCCGAGCTCGAGGCGCAAGGCCGCGTGCGCTCGATCGGGCGGACGCGCGCACAGCGCTGGCTGGCGCCGCCGCTGGTCGGATTCACGACGATCTTGTTACTCCCCGCTTCGCTGCCGCTCGACTAGATTGCCTTCACCGCGCGATCAGCGCATGTGACGGACAAGGAGTCGGCGATGAACCGCAAGAGCAGCAGCAACGAACGTACCGAGGCGCCGGCGCGCGCCGCCGAGATCGTGCGCGAGTACGGCCCCTTCGCCGGGTCGAGCAAGGTGGCCGGGGTCAGCCATGACGGCCGCAGCGTGTGGGCCGCCCTCGGCGCGACGCTGGTCGCCTTCGATCCGGCGAGCGGCGAGCCGGTGCGCACGCTCGATCGGGCCGCCGACGCCGGCACCGCCTTCGACGGCAAGCACCTGTGGCAGATCGCCGAAACGCGGATCGACAAGATCGACCCGGCGACCGGCGACGTGCTGGCGTCGATTCCCGCGCCGGGCCAGGGCGGCGACTCGGGCCTCGCCTGGGCGGAGGGGAGCCTGTGGGTCGGGCAGTACCGCGACAAGCAGATCCACCAGCTCGATCCGAAGACGGGCAAGGTGCTGCGCACGATTCAGTCGAACCGCTTCGTCACCGGCGTGACGTGGGTCGACGGCGAGCTGTGGCACGGCACGTGGGAAGGCGACGACAGCGACATCCGGCGCATCGACCCCGACAGCGGCGACCTGCTCGATCGCATCGAGATGCCGCGCGGCGCCGGCGTCAGCGGGCTCGAGTCGGACGGCGCCGATCTCTTCTACGCCGGCGGCGGCGGCAGCGGCACCGTTCGCGCCGTGCGGCGCTCGAAGTCAGCCTGATCCTGGAACCCGAGGAGCTCTTCATGAACACCACCCCGATCGAATCGAACACCGTCGACCATCCCGTCGTCTCCGCCGAGCGCTGGCTCGCCGAGCGCAAGGCCCTGCTGGCGCGCGAGAAGGAGCTGACGCACCTGCGCGACCAGGTTGCCCGCGAGCGCCGCGCGCTGCCGTGGCTGCGCATCGAGAAGGACTACGTCTTCGACGCGCCCCTCGGGCGCGTCACCCTCGCCGACCTGTTCGAGGGCCGCCGCCAGCTGCTCGTGCAGCATTTCATGTTCGGGCCGCAGTGGGAGCAGGGTTGCCAGAGCTGCTCCTTCATGGCCGACCACACCGACGGCATGACCGTGCACCTCGCCCAGCGCGACATCACGATGGTCGCCGTCTCGCGCGCGCCGCTCGCCGACCTCTTGCGCTTTCGCCAGCGCATGGGCTGGCGCTTCCCGTGGGTGTCGTCGCACGACAGCGACTTCAACCACGACTTCGCCGTCAGCTTCACGCCCGAGGAGCGCGCCGCCGGCGCGGTCTACTACAACTACCACCGGATGCCCTCCCCGCAGGAAGAGGCACCCGGCATCAGCGTGTTCTGCAAGGACGACGACGGCGCCGTCTTCCACACCTACTCGACCTATGGGCGCGGCGTCGAGGTGATGATGGGCGCGTACCGGCTGATGGACCTGACGCCGAAGGGCCGCGACGAGAACGACGTGCCCTACAAGATGGAATGGCTGCGCCACCACGACCGCTACGAGCCGGCGCAGGCGGCGACGCCGGCGACCGCTTCGTGCTGCGAGTCGCCCGCCTGAAGCAGGCGCGGCAAGAACGCGGCGTGTCGCCATGGCCGACCTCTGGCCCTGGCTGGCCGTCGCGGGGATCGGTGCACTGCACGGGCTGAATCCCGCGACCGGCTGGATCTTCGCGGCGGCCTGCGGCGTGCG
>JBDTPG010000302.1:0-3590 GCA_039932815.1 Caldimonas sp. | reverse complement strand
GACCTGGTCGATGCGCTGCACTGCCTGATGGGCCTGAAGCTCGCGAACCAGCTGCGCCAGCGTGCCGCCGGCCAGGTGCCGGACAACCTGGTCCGCCCGGCCGACCTCGGCACCCTCGAGCGCGACACGCTGCGCGACGCGCTGGCGATCGTCAAGCGACTGCGCACGTTCCTGGTCCTCGAATTCCGGCTCGACCAGCTGTAGCCGTGATCCAACGCCTGCGCGCCCAACGCCTGCTCGCGCTGTTCGCGCTCGGCTGGCTGCTGCTGAACTTCCCGCTGCTGACGCTGTGGGATCGCGGCGTGCTCGTCGCCGGGCTGCCTTTGTTGCCCCTCGCGCTGTTCGTCGGCTGGGCGGCGCTGATCGGCGCCGCCGCGTGGATCAGCGAGACCGAGGACGAGCCGGACTGACGCCATGCTGTCGACACCGCTCGTCATCGCCGCCTCATTCGCGTACCTGATGCTGCTGTTCGCGGTGGCCCACCTCGGCGACAGGCGCGCCCGCGAAGGGCGCTCGATCATCGGCAACGCCTGGGTCTACGCGCTGTCGATGGGGGTCTATTGCACCGCCTGGACCTACTTCGGCAGCGTCGGCCGGGCCGCCTCGGCCGGCTTGTGGTTCCTGCCGATCTACCTTGGCCCGACGCTCGGAATGCTGCTCGCGTGGATGCTGCTGCGCAAGATGATCCGCATCGCCCGCGTCCATCGCATCACGTCGATCGCCGACTTCATCAGCAGCCGCTACGGCAAGAGCCGGCTGCTGGCCGCGCTCGTCACGCTGATCGCCGTCGTCGGCATCGTTCCTTACGTCGCCTTGCAGCTGAAGGCGATCGCCACCGGCTACTCGATGCTGACGAGCGGCCACGCGCCGGCCGGCGGCAGCGTCGCCGGCACCGCCTGGTGGCAGGACAGCACCCTCTACATGGCGCTGGTGCTCGCCGGCTTCACGATCGCCTTCGGCACGCGCCGTCTCGACACGACCGAGCGTCACGAGGGCATGGTCGCGGCGATCGCGGTCGAGTCGGTCGTCAAGCTGCTCGCGTTCCTGGCGGTCGGCGCGTTCGTCACCTGGGGCCTGTTCGATGGCCCGGGCGACATCTTCACGCGGGCCTCGGCACGGCCCGACCTGCAGCCGCTGCTCGGCCTAGGCGCCGAGACCCGATTCGCCGGCGGCCAGTGGTTCGCGCTGACCCTGCTGGCGATGCTCTCGCTGTTCTTCCTGCCGCGCCAGTTCCAGATGATGGTCGTCGAGAACGTCGACGAGGGCCATGTCCGGCGCGCGGCTTGGGCGTTTCCGCTCTACCTGCTGCTGATCAACGTGTTCGTGCTGCCGATCGCGCTCGGCGGCCTGCTGCACCCGGCGAGCGGCAGCAGCGATGCCGAGACGTTCGTGCTGTCGCTGCCGCTCGCGGCAGGCCAGTTCGGGCTCGCGCTCGCCGCCTTCATCGGCGGGCTGTCGGCGGCGACCGGAATGATCATCGTCGAGGCGATCGCGGTCTCGACGATGGTCTGCAACGACCTCGTGATTCCGCTGCTGCTGCGCGGCGGGCGGGAAACGGCGCGCGACCTGACCGGCACGCTGCTCGGCATCCGCCGCGGCGTGATCGTCGCGCTGCTGCTGCTCGGCTACCTCTACTTCAGGATCGCCGGCGAGGCCTACGCGCTCGTCAGCATCGGCCTGATCAGCTTCGCCGCGGTCGCGCAGTTCGCACCGGCGTTGCTCGGCGGCATGTACTGGAAGGGCGGCACGCGCGCCGGCGCGCTCGCCGGCCTCGGTGCCGGCTTCGCCCTCTGGGCCTATACGTTGATGCTGCCGTCGATCGCGAAGTCGGGCTGGATGCCGGCCGGCTTCATGACCGACGGGCCGCTCGGCATCGCGCTGCTGCGGCCCGAGCACCTGTTCGGCCTCGCCGGCCTTGACAGCCTGACGCATTCGTTGCTGTGGAGCCTGCTGGCGAACGCCGGGCTCTATGTCGGCGTCTCGCTCTGGCGCGCGCCGTCGGCGCGCGAGACCAGCCAGGCGGTGCTGTTCGTCGACGTCTTCGAGCGGCCTGCCGGTGTCGGCGTCGCCGGCCCGGTGTTCTGGCGCGGCCGCGCGCAGGTCGGCGACCTGCTCGCGCTCGCCTCGCGCTTTCTGGGGGACGCGTCGGCGCACCGCCTGTTCAACGACTACGCGCGGCGTCGTGGCGTCGACGGCATCGGCGCGATCCAGGCCGACGCGCCGCTCGTGCAGTTCGTCGAGCGCGAGCTTGCCGGCGCGATCGGCGGCGCGTCGGCGCGCGTGATGGTCGCCTCGGTCGTCGAGGAGGAGCCGCTCGACCTCGACGACGTGATGCGCATCCTCGACGAGGCGTCGCAGCTGCGCGCCTATTCGCATGCCCTCGAGGAGAAGTCGCAATCGCTCGAGCGCGCGACCGCCGAGCTGCGCGACGCGAACGCGCAGCTGAAGAGCCTGGACCATCTGAAGGACGACTTCATGTCGTCGGTGACGCACGAGCTGCGCACGCCGCTCACGTCGATCCGCGCCTTCGCCGAGCTGATGGTCGACGACCCGTCGATGGACTCGGCGCAGCGCCAGCGCTTCCTCGGCCTCGTGGTCGCCGAGACCGAGCGGCTGACGCGGCTCGTCAACCAGGTGCTCGACATGGCCAAGATCGAGGCGGGTCATGCCGAATGGCGCGCCGCCGAGGTCGACCTTCGCGCGCTCCTGACGCAGGCGGTGCAGACGACGGCGGAGGTGTTCCGCGAGCGCGGCAGCAGCGTCGAGCTCGACATGCCCGAGCACATGCCGCCGCTGCACGCCGATCCCGACCGGCTGCTCCAGGTGATGCTGAATCTGCTCTCGAATGCCGCGAAGTTCGTCCCGGCCGGGCAGGGGCGGGTGCGCATCCGCCTGCGTGCCGACGCGGAGCGGGCGAGCATCGAGGTCGAGGACAACGGGCCTGGGGTGCCGGAGCAGCAGCAGCAACTGGTGTTCGAGAAGTTCCGCCAGGGCGGCGATGGGGGCAACCGCCCGCAGGGCACCGGCCTCGGCCTGCCGATCAGCCGCCGCATCGTCGAGCACTTCGGTGGGCGCATGTGGCTGCGTTCGGAGCCGGGCCGCGGTGCCTGCTTCGGCTTCGACCTGCCCTGGCGTCACGACGATGCGGATATCCCGGACAACCGCGGTCAGGCGGCAGCCGCGCGCGTGGCCGTCGTCACGCTGCCTTGAACGCGGCAAGGAGAAGACATGAGCAAGAAAGTCCTGATCGCCGACGACGAGCCGAACATCCTGATCTCGCTCGAGTTCCTGATGCAGCGCGAAGGCCACTCGGTCAGTGTCGCGCGCGACGGCGACGAGGCGCTGGCGGCGATCCGCAAGGAGCGCCCCGATCTCGTGCTTCTCGACGTCATGATGCCCGGCAAGAGCGGCTTCGACGTCTGCCAGGCGGTGCGCGCCGATCCCGACCTCGCGGGCGTCAGGATCGTGATGCTGACCGCGAAGGGCCGCGACACCGATCTCGCCAAAGGCACCGCCCTCGGCGCCGACGCGTACGTCACCAAGCCGTTCTCGACCCACGAGCTGGCCGCGCGCGTGCGCGAGCTGCTCGG
>JBDTPG010000301.1:0-3592 GCA_039932815.1 Caldimonas sp. | reverse complement strand
GAGATGGTGGTGCTCGACACCGGATCGCGCGACGCGACTCGGGACATCGCCCGCCGTCTCGGCGCTCGCGTCTCCTCGTTCGAATGGAGCGACGACTTCGCCGCGGCGAGGAACGCCGCGCTCGCCCTGACCGAAGCGCCCTGGCGCCTCGTCCTCGACGCCGACGAATGGCTGGGCTACGGCGCCGACTCGCTCGCCGCGCTGCGCGGCCACGCGCCCGACCACATCGGCGAGATCAGCGTCGCCAGCCTGTTCGACGAGGCCGGCGGCACCGTCGGCAACGCGCCGAGCTGGCTGCCGCGGGTGCTGCCGCGCGGCGTCGGCTACGTCGGCCGCGTCCACGAGCAGCCGGATTCGGCGCTGCCGCGGCGGCGCCTGCCGATGGTCGTCGCCCACGACGGCTATCTCGACGTGCATCGGGCGAAGAAGGCGGGCCGCAACGAACGCCTGCTCGAGCTGGCCCTCGCCGCCGAACCCGACGACGCCTACCTGCACTACCAGCTCGGCAAGGACCTCGAGGTCCGCTCCCGCTTCGACGCGGCATTGCCGCACTTCGAGCGCGCGCTCGCCGGCGTCGACGCGCGTGCCGCCTGGCGCCACGACCTGGTCTTGCGCCTTCTCTTCACGCTGAAGAAGCTCACCCGCTTCGAGGCCGCGCTGGCGCTGGCCGAGGCCGAGATGCCGCGCTGGCAGGAATCGCCCGACTTCTTCTTCACGCTCGGCGACGTCCTCCTCGACTTCGCGATCGGCACGCCGCAGGGCGCCGGCGCCTTGTTGCCGGCGATCGAGTCGAGCTGGCTGCGCGCGCTCGAGATCGGCGAGCGGCCGGACCTCCACGACACCGTGCGCGGGCGCGGCAGCTTTCTCGCCGCCCACAACCTGGCGGCGTTCTACGAAGGGCAGGGCGATGCCGCGAAGGCGCGCCACTGGCGCGACCAGGCCGGTGCGATGCGCGATCGCCGCGGTCCGCCGGGCGCGGCGGCGGCGCGCTGACCCGGCGACACCGAATTGGCCCGGCGCCGCCCGCCATTTCGTTGCATCGCACGGCGCTGGCGCCGCCTACGCTGCGATACCGCTTTCCTGTTCAGCACCGCCATCTGTCGGTGCCCCCGTCGCCCATGAGCCTGCAGCTTCCCCCTCCGGCCCCGCACGGTGCATCGCAGGCCCAGGTGCGCGCGCACAAGCTGTGGCAGGCGGGTCAGTCGCACGCGCAGCGCGAGCGCTGGCCGCTCGCCGCGCGATCGTTCGAGGAGGCGGCGGCGTTGCACGGCGACACCGCCTATGCGCTGGCGGCAACCCATGCGCTGATCAAGGCCGGCCGGTCCGTCGAGGCCGTCAGCCGGGCGCGCGCCATCCGCGCCGCCGATCCCCGTGCCGGCCTGGCCTACACGCTCGAGTCGCAGGCGCTGCTGGGCCTCGGCCGCCCCGAGGAGTCGGTCGAGATGCTGCGCACCTTGCCGGGCGACGTCGGCCGCGATTTCGCGTATCACGTCTCGCTCGCCGTCTCGCTGCAGCGCAGCCAGCGCCACGAAGAGGCGCTCCGCTCGTTCTTCGATGCCCTGGCGCTGAAGATGGACGACGCGCTGTCGCACTTTCGCCTCGGCATGTCGTTCAAGGAGCTCGGCATGAAGGCCGAGGCCGCCGAATGCGTGCGCACTGCCGTTGTGCTCGGCCTCGACACCAGCGACCTCGCGGCGCGCGCGCAGCTGGCTTTCCTCGATCGCGAGGCCTGCCGCTGGGCGCCCGCCGAGGAGACCCTGGCCAGCCTGCGCGCCGCCGTCCGCGCCTTGCCCGACGACACGCCGGCCGAGACCGGGCCGTTCCCGCATGCGGTGCTCGTCGACGATCCGCGCGAGCAGCTCAAGGTGGCGCGCCACTACGCGCTCCACGTCGCCCAGATGTACCGGCCGTTGCCGCGCCGCGTCGCCCGGGCTCACGGCGGCCGGTTGCGCATCGGCTACCTCTCGGCCGACTTCCACGTCCACGCGACCAGCCAGCTGATGGCGCAGATGCTGGAATGCCATGACCGCAGCGCCTTCGAGGTGACGCTGGTGTCGAGCGGCGCCGACGACAAGAGCGCGACTCGGCAACGCATGGTCGGCGCCGGCGAACGCTTCGAGAACGTGCGCGGCAAGTCGTTCGAGGCGATCGCCAGGCGCATCCGCGAGCTCGGGATCGACATCCTGGTCGACCTGAAGGGCGTGACGCACGACACGCTGCTGCCGGTGCTGGCGCAGCGGCCGGCGCCGCTGCAGGTCGGCTGGCTCGGCTTTCCCGGCACGACCGGCGCGCCCTACATCGACTACCTGATCGGCGACGCGATCGTCACGCCGCTCGCCGACGCCGGCGACTTCAGCGAGAAGATCGCCCAGATGCCGCACTGCTACCAGCCCAACGACGCGCATCGGGCGCAGCCCCTGCCCTCGGCGCGTGCCGACTGGGGCGTGGCCGACGATGCGCTCGTGCTCTGCGCCTTCCACCAGTCGTACAAAATCTCGGCCGAGGTCTTCGACCGATGGTGCGATCTGCTGCATCGGCTGCCGACCGCGGTGCTCTGGCTGCTGCAATGGAACAGCAATGTGCGAGAGACGCTGACGGCGGCGGCGCTGGAGCGCGGCATCGACGCCGCGCGCCTCGTCTTCGCGCCCCTCCTGCCGCTGCAGCAGCACCTGAGCCGGCTCGCCTGCGCCGACCTCTACCTCGACGCCTGGCCCTGCAACGCCCACACCACCGCTGGCGAGGCGCTGTGGGTCGGCGTTCCGGTGATCACGCTGAAGGGCGCGACTTTCGCGCAACGCGTCGCCGCCAGCCTGCTGCACACGGTCGGCCTCGACGAGCTCGTCTGCACGGACGCCGAGGCCTACACGGCCCAGGCGATCGCGCTGGCGGGCGATCCGGCACGGCGCGCCGGCCTGCGCGAGCACCTGCTCGCCCAGGGCAGGGGCGGTGTCCTGTTCGACGGCGCGGCCTTCGCGCGCGACATCGAGGCGTTGTACCGGCGCATGTGGGCGCGCGCCGTCGCCGGCCAGGCGCCGGCGCACCTGCCGGCCGAGCTCGCCGCCTAGCGCTGCCGCGTGGCGGCGGCCGCGTCAGAGGCCGAACTTCGCCGCCAGGTCGCGCTCGCGGACGATGCGCACGTTGCGCGCCGCCGCCGGCACGCTGTCGAGCCGCTGCGCCGCGACGGCGTCGTCGCGGACGAAGAGCACGGCGTCCGAGAGGTGCTCGCAGCGCTGCAGGTCGGCCAGGTACTCGACCGGCACCTTCGCCTCGCGGGTCAGGTAATCGCGCTCTCCGCGCGGCGTCTTGCCGACGCAGATCAGTTGGCGGACGTCGCGATGGACGGCGCTGTCGCGCAGCACGAATTCGACCATCGCCTCCGAGGCCAGCGTCGCGAGCGGCACCGGCAGCAGCTTCTCGTAGCCGAGGCCGCGCAGGCGCATCGCCAGGTAGTACGTGTCGACGGCGCTCCGCCTGGCGGCATGGCGCAGTCGGATCGCCACCGACAGGCGCGACGCGATCATCTGGTTGATGCGCGCGTGCAGGCCGAAGCGCTCCTCGGCGCCGATGTCGACGCCGGTGCGCGCGATCATGT
>JBDTPG010000300.1:0-3606 GCA_039932815.1 Caldimonas sp. | reverse complement strand
AGCGTGACGGCAGTACCTCCGGCCCCGGCCACCCTCTTGATCGAGGGTCATCCCCCAAGGCCACCTTCCCCGCAAGGGCTGCAGCATCGGACGGTCGAACCCCTCGCGGTTGCGTCGTCAGTCACCCCGCACCGGCTCCGCCGGCGTTTGACCCATGGGGTCGCGCCGAGCGCGCCGCTTCGTCACCAACGACACGACCTTGAATTCCGCACGAAAGTGCGCAGTTCGACAGAGGGGCTCGCCGCCGTGGAGCCCAAGACCATTCGAGGAACCGCATGACCGCCAAGAAGCCCACCCCGTCGAAAGCCGCCAGCCCGGCTGCCAAAGCCAAGCCAGCCGCCGCTGTCGTCGAGACGAAGAAGAAGAAGGCGGCGCCGGTGGCGAAGGCCGCCGAGCCCCTTGCCAAGGGCAAGGGCGCCGTCGCGGCCAAGGGCGTCGCGGCGAAGAAGGGCAAGGGCGACGACAAGGCCGCCAAGCCCGAGGCGTCGGACGTCGACCTGTCGGACCTGGAGTCCGATCTCGAGGGCGAGCCGGTCTCGGCCGAGGTCGCCAAGGCCAAGCCGCTGCGGATGAAGGTCAGCCGCGCCAAGGAGCGCGCGCTGATGCGCGAGTTCGGCCTCGACGAGACCCAGCTCACCGAAGAAGAGGTCGCCAAGCGCCGCCAGGAGCTGAAGACGCTCATCAAGATGGGCAAGACGCGCGGCTTCCTGACGCACCAGGAGATCAACGACCACCTGCCCGAGAAGCTCGTCGACCACGAGATCCTCGAGGCGATCGTCTCGATGCTCAACGACATGGGCATCGCCGTCTACGAGCAGGCGCCGGACGCGGCGACGCTCCTGATCGCCGGTGGCGGTGCCACGACCGCGACCGAGGAGGAAGCCGAGGAAGCCGCCGAGGCGGCGCTCTCGACGGTCGACTCCGAGTTCGGCCGCACCACCGACCCGGTTCGCATGTACATGCGCGAGATGGGCACGGTCGAGCTGCTCACGCGCGAAGGCGAGATCGAGATCGCCAAGCGCATCGAAGGCGGCCTGCAGGCGATGATGCTGGCGATCAGCGCCTCGCCGACGACGATCGCCGAGATCCTCGTCTACGCCGATCGCATCGGCTCGGGCGAGATGAAGATCTCCGAGGCCGTCGACGGCTTCGTCTCCGAGGGCGAAGCCGACGACTACGTCGCCGAGGAAGACGTCGACTTCTTCGACGAGGAAGACGACGACGACGGCAACGGCGGCTCCAAGGCGCTCACCAAGAAGCTCGAGGAGCTGAAAGCGGCGGCGCTGGTCAAGTTCGACTCGCTGCGCGTCAACTTCGAGAAGATGCGCCGGGCGTTCGAGAAGGAGGGCTACCAGTCGCCCGCCTACAACCGCGCCCAGCAGGCGATCAGCTCCGAGCTGATGACGATCCGCTTCACCGTCAAGACGATCGAGAAGCTCTGCGCGATCCTGCGCTCGCAGGTCGACGACGTGCGCCGCTACGAGCGCGAGCTGAGGAAGATCCTGGTCGACAAGTGCGGCATGCCGCAGGAATACTTCATCAAGAACTTCCCGCCCAACATCCTCAACCTGAAGTGGGCGGAGAAGGAAGTGGCGGCAGGCAAGCCCTACAGCACGATCCTCGTGCGCAACCTGCCGCCGGTGCAGGAGCTGCAGAAGAAGCTCACCGAGCAGCAGGCGCGCGCCGTCGTGCCGCTCGAGGACCTGAAGCGCATCAACAAGCGCATGAACGAAGGCGAGCGCTCGTCGCGCGACGCGAAGAAGGAAATGATCGAGGCCAACCTGCGCCTCGTGATCTCGATCGCCAAGAAGTACACCAATCGCGGCCTGCAGTTCCTCGACCTGATCCAGGAAGGCAACATCGGCCTGATGAAGGCGGTCGACAAGTTCGAATACCGCCGCGGCTACAAGTTCTCGACCTACGCGACGTGGTGGATCCGCCAGGCGATCACGCGCTCGATCGCCGACCAGGCGCGCACGATCCGCATCCCGGTGCACATGATCGAGACGATCAACAAGATGAACCGGCTCTCCCGCCAGCATCTGCAGGAGTTCGGCTTCGAGCCGGACGCGCCGACGCTCGCCGAGAAGATGGAGATCCCCGAGGACAAGATCCGAAAGATCATGAAGATCGCCAAGGAGCCGATCTCCATGGAGACGCCGATCGGCGACGACGACGATTCGCACCTGGGCGACTTCATCGAGGACACCAACAACACCGCGCCGATCGAGGCGGCGATGCAGGCGGGCTTGCGCGACGTGGTGAAGGACATCCTCGATTCGCTGACGCCGCGCGAAGCCAAGGTGCTGCGCATGCGCTTCGGCATCGAGATGAGCACGGACCACACGCTCGAGGAAGTCGGCAAGCAGTTCGACGTCACGCGCGAGCGCATCCGCCAGATCGAGGCCAAGGCGATCCGGAAGCTCAAGCACCCGAGCCGCTCGGACAAGCTGCGCACCTATCTCGACACGCTCTGACGTTCGCTCCGCGCAACAGGGGGTTCCCGCCGCGAGGCCGGAACCTCTTTTGCTTGGCGGGCTGGCTATAAACTCGCGATCGATGGCCCGCTCGTCCGCACCGGCATGACCCAGGTTCTGCAGCGCACCGTGCTGTTCGCCGACCTGCGCGGCAGCACGTCGATGTACGAGACGCTCGGCAATGCCGACGCCACCGCGGTGGTCACCCGCAGCGTCGCCCTGCTCGCCCGCATCGTCGCCGCGCACGGCGGCCACGTCGTCAAGACGCTCGGCGACGGCCTGATGGCGGTGTTCGAGACGCCGGCCGAAAGCGTCGCCGCCGCCGACGACATGCACGATTCGATGGCACGCATCGGCATGGCCGAGGAAGCGCAGGCCGAAGCGGCCAACGACGAGCAGGCCGATGCCGACACCGACACCGACAACGACGCCGACGTCGTCGACGAAGGCGGCACGCCGACGCTGCCGCCGCGTCCGACCGTCCCGCTCAAGCTCCAGGTCGGCCTGGCCCAGGGCGAGGTGGTCGAGATGTCGGGCGACGTCTTCGGCGACGCCGTCAACGTCGCCGCCCGGCTCCTCGACCATGCCGGCGACAACGAGACCCTCGCCACCGCCAGCGTCGTCGAGCAGCTCGGCGAGTGGGAGCGATCGCGCTTTCGCAGTCTCGACAAGATGCAGCTGCGCGGCCGCGTCGAGCCGGTCCACGTCCACCTGCAGGAAGCCGTGCGCCGTTTCGGCGACACCGCCGCGACCGCCTACGGCGACATGCTGATCCCGGTCTCCGAGCCCGAGGGCATCCGCCTGGTCTGGCTCGACCTCAACCGCATCTACGCCGGAACCAGCCTGCCCGTGATCCTCGGCCGCAGCCCGCAGGCGACCTACATCATCGACGACACCCGCGTGTCGCGCTCGCATGCGCGCATCGACTGGCACGGCGGCACCTTCCAGCTAGTCGACCTGAGCTACAACGGCACCTACGTCCGCTTCGACAACGATCCGGAGATCATCAGCCTCAGGCGCGGCGCCTGCACGCTGCATGGCAGCGGCGTGATCGGCCTGGGCGCACCGCCGTCCGAGCCGATCAGCCCGTGCGTCCGCTTCGAGGTGATGAAGTTCGCCGACACGCAGC
>JBDTPG010000299.1:0-3608 GCA_039932815.1 Caldimonas sp. | reverse complement strand
GAAATGACTGTCGCGAACGCGCCGTGCGTGACACCATCGACGCACAACCACAAGGAGTGAAACATGAACCGTTCGATCCTGGGCGTGCTCGCGCTGGCAGCTTCTGCCGCCGTTGTCCAAGCCCACGCGGGGGCGACCCTGCCGCCGGCGGGCACCGATCCGACGATCACCCGCACCGGCCGCCACGACAATCGCTTCTACGCCGGCATCAACTGGAACTTCGGCGTTCGCGACGGCGCGACGGTCGTGGTCGGCTATCGCGGCGCGAAGGTCTCGTCCGGGGGGCATGTCGACGGCTTCAAGGCCGAGATTGGCTATGTCCTGAGCGGGGCACCGAGCGGCCTGGCCGAGGCTCGCCTCAAGTACCTCAACGGCAGCCGCTCGGCGCAGGGCGAGGCCGGCGTCGGCTTCTCGTTCGCGAGCCAGGCACCGCTCGTCAACCTCGGCGTGCAGGGGCCTTACGCCAACGGCAACTATGACTACCTGTTCGGCAAGGGATCGCTCGGCTCGATCGGTGTCAACACGCTCGGAAGGGCCAGGAAGCCGACGGAGACGGCGACCTGTCCGGCGGGCTCTTCGCTGGTGAGCGGGCTCTGCGAGATCGCCGACTGATCGGCTGATGCCCGCGCCGCGGTCTGCTACCGTGGCGCGGTGGAGGAAATTTCGGCGCCGGCCGGGGCGTGGTTCGCGTCGCGCGGCTGGCAGCCGTTCGCGTTCCAGCGCGAGGTGTGGGCGGCGATGGCGGCGGGGCGAAGCGGCCTGCTGCACGCCACCACCGGGTCGGGCAAGACCTATGCGGTCTGGTTCGGCGCCATCGCGCGCGCGGCCGCGCTCGCCGCCGGGGACAAGGGGTCGCGTCGCGCGGGTGCAGGCGCGAAGCCGGCCAACGTCGCGCCGCTCGGCGTCCTCTGGCTGACACCGATGCGCGCGCTCGCCGCGGATTCGGCGCGGGCGATGCGGGCGCCGCTCGACGAGCTCGGCCTGCCCTGGTCGATCGGCATCCGCACCGGCGACACGCCGCCGGCCGAACGCGCCCGGCAGGACCGGCGCTTCCCGACCGCGCTGGTGACGACGCCGGAATCGCTCAGCCTGATGCTGACGCGCGAGGCCGCGAAGGACGAGCTCGCGACGATCCACACCGTCATCGTCGACGAGTGGCACGAGCTGATGGGCAGCAAGCGCGGCGTCCAGGTGCAGCTGGCGATCGCCCGGCTCAAGCGCTGGAACCCGGACCTCGTCGTCTGGGGCCTGTCGGCGACGCTCGGCAACCTCGACGAGGCGATGCAGGTGCTGCTCGGCGACGACAGCGGCGTCAGCGTTCGCGGCCGGGTCGAGAAGAACCTGATCATCGACACGCTGCTGCCGGCGCAGCCGGGGCGCTTCTCGTGGGGCGGCCACCTCGGCAAGCAGATGCAGCTGCCGGTCGTCGAGGAGATCGAGCGTTCGGCGACGACGCTCGTCTTCGTCAACATGCGCTCGCAGGCCGAGGCCTGGTACCAGTTCATCCTCGACGCGCGGCCCGACTGGGCCGGCGTCGTCGCGCTCCATCACGGCTCGCTCGACAAGGAAGTGCGCGACTGGGTCGAGCTCGGCCTGAAGGAAGGGCGGCTGAAGGCAGTCGTCGCGACCTCGTCGCTCGACCTCGGCGTCGACTTCCTGCCGGTCGAGCGGGTGCTGCAGATCGGCTCGGCCAAAGGCGTCGCCCGACTGCTGCAGCGCGCCGGCCGGAGCGGCCACGCGCCCGGCCGGGCCAGCCGCATCACGCTCGTGCCGACCAACACCCTCGAGCTGGTGGAGGCGGTCGCGGCACGGCGCGCCGCGCTAGCCGGCCGGATCGAGAAGCGCGCGACCCACGACAAGCCGTTCGACGTGCTCGTCCAGCACCTGGTGACGGTCGGCATCGGCGGCGGCTTCACGGCCGAGGCGATGTACGAGGAAGTGAAGGGCGCGTGGGCGTACCGCAAGCTGACGCGCGCCGAGTTCCAGTGGGCGCTCGATTTCGTCGTCCAGGGCGGCGACAGCCTGCACGCGTATCCCGAGTACCACCGCGTCGTCGCCGACGCCGACGGCGTCTACCGGGTACCGAACCGGGCGATCGCGCGCCGTCACAAGCTCAACGTCGGCACCATCGTCAGCGATTCGTCGATGCAGGTGAAGTACCTGTCGGGCGGCCGGATCGGCGTCGTCGAGGAAAGCTTCGTCGCACGCCTGAAGAAGGGCGACTGCTTTGTCTTCGCCGGGCGAACGCTCGAGTTCGTGCGCGCCGAGGAGATGACGGCCTACGTCAGGCGCGCCGACGGCAAGAAGGCGGCGATGATCAGCTGGGCCGGCGCCAAGATGCCGCTGTCGAGCGAGCTCGCCGACGCCGTGCTCGAGGTGCTGGCCGGTGTTGCCCAGGGCGACTTCTTCGACCCCGAGCTGGAGGCGGCGCGGCCGATGCTCGAGACGCAGATGCAGCTCTCGCGCATCCCGACGCCGAAGACGCTGCTGATCGAGCGGCTCGAGTCGCGCGAGGGCCAGCACCTGTTCCTCTATCCGTTCGCGGGCCGCAACGCCCACATCGGCCTGGGCAGCCTGCTGGCCTGGCGGCTCTCGAAGGATTCGCCGAACACGTTCTCCATCGTCATCAACGACTACGGCCTCGAGCTGCTCTCAGCGCGGCCGGTCGATCCCACGCCGCTCGTCGACCAGAGCCTGTTCGACGACGGCGACCTGCTGCACGACGTGCTCGCCAGCCTCAACTCGAGCGAGCTCGCGCGCCGGCGCTTCCGCGAGATCGCGCGCGTCTCGGGGCTCATCAGCCAGGGCTTCCCGGGGCAGCCGAAGTCGACGCGCCAGCTGCAGGCGTCGAGCTCGCTGTTCTACGAGGTGTTCCGCAAGTACGACGGAAGCAACATGCTCTTGAGCCAGGCCGAGAGCGAGGTGCTCAGCCAGGAGCTCGACATCAAGCGCCTGCGCGAGGTGCTGAAGCGGATGCGCGAGCAGCGCGTCGTCTTCTGCGAGCTGGAGATGCCGAGCCCGTTCGCGCTGCCGCTGATGGTCGAGCGATTTCGCGAGAAGCTGAGCACCGAAAAGCTCAAGGACCGGCTCGACCGGATGCTGAAGGAGATGGAACGGGAGGCGGAGCGCGACGTGTCGCGCTCCGCCTGAGCGGCGCCTCGGCGGCGCGGCCGCCGTTCAGCGCGCCTGGAACTTGTGCGCGACGATCCAGCGCGCGACGTTCCTGCCGAGCGCTTCTCCATCGACCGTCGAGGTGCGAAAGTGCATCCCTCCGGCGATGCGCGCGACCTGGATCTCCTGCAGCATCGCCGTCGTCGACGTGTAATGGCGCGTGATCCCGGTCGCGGCGCCGGCACCGACCAGGTCGAAGGTAATGTTGGCCGTGCCGTAGTAGCTGTTCAGGATTTCGGCCATCGCGCCGCTGATGCAGCTGTGCGCGGCCGGGTACTCGGGATGGTTCGGCGTGGGCTGGCTCGGCGTCCATGCGGCGTCGACGTCCGTCGCCGCATTGCCGTCGGTGTCGGCGAGCGTGATCGCCGACACCGGCCGCCACGCCTGGAAGAAGTACTTCGATTCGAAGCAGGCGTCCCCGGCATCGGCCTGGGCGA
>JBDTPG010000298.1:0-3618 GCA_039932815.1 Caldimonas sp. | reverse complement strand
CGGTCGCCAACGAAGCGCAGATCTCGACGCCGCCGCCGGTGAGCTTCGAGAAGCCGGCGTCGCGCTGAGCGTTCCGGCGGCGTCAACAGGTCCGGGGCGCCCGATGCGCGCTGTCCTTGCCGCGGCGGCGTTGCTCACCGCCGTCGCCTTCGGCCCGGCCTGGGCCGAGGACGTGGTGCCGGTGCCCGTCCTCACCGCCCGCGTCATCGACCAGACGTCGACGCTGACGCCCGCACAGGCGCAGGCGCTGAGCGCCAAGCTGGAGGCGATCGAGAAGGAGCGCGGTGCGCAGATCGTCGTCCTGATCGTGCCGACGGCGCGGCCGGAAGACATCGCCTCGTTCGCGCAACGCGTCGCCTCGACCTGGAAGCTGGGTCGAAAGGAAGTCGGCGACGGTCTGCTGCTGACCGTCGCCAAGAACGACCGCGACGTCGACATGCGCGTCGCAGCGACGCTGCAAGGCGCGATACCCGATGTCGCCGTCGGCCGAATCATTCGCGAGCAGATCACGCCGGCATTCAAGGCCGGCGATTTCGCCGGCGGCCTCAACGCCGCGGTCGACCGGCTCGGCGCGCTGGTCGCCGGCGAGCAGTTGCCGCCGCCGCGCGCCGAGACCCGATCGAGGCCGAGCGGCCGCATCGGCTTCGATTGGCAGGACATGGCCATTTTCCTGTTCGTCGGCGTGCCGATCCTCGGCCGCATCCTGAGCGGCGTGATGGGGCGAAAGCTCGGCGCGCTCGCCACCGGTGGCGCGGTCGGCGCGCTCGGCTGGTTCCTGACCGCGAGCCTGCTCGTCGCCGCGGGCGCCGGCATCGTCGCGCTCTTTCTCGTCGGCGTGATGGGAATGGGCAGCTCGCGCGGCGGCGGCTTCGGTCCGGTGATCTGGGGCGGGGGGGGCGGCGGTTTCGGCGGCGGTGGCTTCGGTGGTGGCGGCGGCGGCTTCGGCTCCGGTGGCGGCGGCAATTTCGACGGCGGCGGCGCTTCGGGGCGGTGGTGATGGCGCACTGGCTGTCTCGCCTCGTCAAGCATCGCCTCGTCGACGAGGACGATGCCCGTCGCCTCCTCGGCAAGGACGCGCTGGCGCGGATCGAGGCGCGCGTCGCCGCGAGCGAGAAGCGCCACAGCGGCGAGATCCGCGTCGTCGTCGAGGCCGGGCTGCCGCTCAGCTACCTGCGCCGCAACGCGACACCGCGCGAACGCGCGGTCGCGATGTTCGGCAAGCTCGGCGTCTGGGACACCGAGCGCAACAACGGCGTCCTCGTCTACCTCCTGCTCGCCGAGCGGGCGATCGAGATCGTCGCCGACCGCGGCCTGAGCCGCGCCGTGCCGGCCGCCGAATGGGCCGAGATCGCGGCGTCGATGCAGAACGCCTTCCAGAGCCGCGACTTCGAGGGCGGCCTGCTGCGCGCGGTCGACGCCGTCGACGCGCTGCTGGTGCGCCACTTTGCCGCCCGGGCGGGCGACGTCGACGTCAACGAGCTGCCGGACGCGCCGGTCGTTCGCTAGAACGCAGGCCATTCGCTTCCGCGTGACCGGAGCGCAGATCTTCATCAGCTACCGGCGCGACGACGCGGCCGGCTATGCGCGTGCCGCCTACGACGAGCTGGTGCGCCACTTCAGCGAACAGCGCGTCTTCATCGACGTCGACGACATCGTGGCCGGGCAGTCGTTCACCGATGCGATCCGGCGCGCGGTCGGCGACTCGAAGGTGCTGCTGGTGCTGATCGGCAAGCGCTGGCTCGGCGAGCGCGACGACGGGTCGTCGAAGATCTCCGAGCCGGGCGATTTCGTCGCCATGGAGGTCGCTGCCGGTCTCGCCAAGGGTATGCGCGTCATCCCGCTCCTGCTCGACGGCACGACCATGCCGACGCCGGCGCAGCTGCCCGAGAGCTTGCGTGCGCTGAGCGAACGCAACGCGCTCGAGCTCGGCAACACGCGCTTCGCCGCCGACATGGATCGGCTCGTGCGCGTGCTGCGCGACGCGCTCGGCGAGCCGCCGTCGCCGCCGGTGCCGGCTCGGTCGTCGCCGCCGGCGTCGTCGTCGCGGGCCTTGCTGGCGGTGGGTGCGGCGGTCGCCGCTATCGTCCTCGTGCTGGCGGCGTTCTGGTGGATGCAGTCGCGTCACGGCGGCGCCGCAAGCCAAGGCGCGACGCCGGCCTCGGCGGCCAACGCGAGCGATCGCCCGCGCATCGACGGTTCATGGCGTGCCGAGGTCGGATACGACTGGCCGAACGCGCGTTTCGTCGAGCGCTTCGTCTTCTCGGGCGAAGGCGACTCGCTGCACGGCAGCGCGTCCTTCCTCGGCGTCGATCGCGGCATCCTCGAAGGCGCGACCGGCCCGGGCACGCTGCGCTTCGTCACGCGCACCAGCGAGACGGGCGGCGGCGGCAATGCAGAGATCGTGCACCGCTACAGCGGCCGGCTGGCCGGCGACGAGATCCGCTTCGTGATGCAGACCGAAGGCGGGAGCTCGGCGCACGTGCCGGTCGAGTTCAGCGCTCGCCGGACGGCCACGAGGCAGTGAAACGAAAAGGGCGCGACGCGGCCCTGTCGAGCCGCGCCGCGCCCCGAGGGCCTGCTCAGGCTAGCGTGCCTTGCCGGCCTTCCACGCGTTCAGCAGCGTCTCGTAGGCGATGGTCTCGCCCTTGGGCTTCTCGTTGGCCAGCTTCTTCCACGGCGCTCCCTTGTCGCTCAGGTACTTGTTCGGGTCGCCCTTGGGGTTGAGCTTCGGCGCGCAGTGCGCCATGCCGGCGCGCTCGAGCCGGCTCATGACCTGGTCCATCTCGTCGGCCAGCGTGTCCATCGCCGCCTGCGGCGTCTTCTCGCCGGTGACGGCGACCGCGACGTTCTTCCACCAGAGCTGGGCCAGCTTCGGGTAGTCGGGGACGTTGTTGCCGGTCGGCGTCCACGCCACCCGCGCCGGGCTGCGATAGAACTCGATCAGGCCACCGTACTTGGCCGCGTTCTGGGTGAAGTAGTCGTGCCGGATGTCGCTGTCGCGGATGAACGTGAGGCCGACGACCGACTTCTTCGCCGACACCGTCTTCGAGGTGATGAACTGCGCGTATAGCCAGGCGGCCGCGGTCTTGTTGGCGTCGTGGTTCTTGAAGAAGGTCCACGAGCCGACGTCCTGGTAGCCGTTCTGCATGCCCTGCTTCCAGTACGGGCCGTTCGGGCCGGGCGCCATGCGCCACTTCGGCGTGCCGTCGGCGTTGACCACCGGCAGGCCGGCCTTGATCATGTCGGCAGTGAACGCGGTGTACCAGAAGATCTGCTGCGCGATCTGCCCTTGCGCAGGCACCGGTCCGGCCTCGCCGAAGGTCATGCCGGTCGCTTCCTTGGGCGCGTACTTCTTCATCCAGTCGACGTACTTGGTGAGCGCGTAGACGGCGGCCGGCGAGTTGGTCGCGCCGCCGCGTGACACCGAGGCGCCGACCGGCGTGCACTTGTCGGCGGCGACACGGATGCCCCACTCGTCGACCGGCAGCCCGTTGGGGATGCCGATGTCCGCGGTGCCCGCCATCGACAACCAGGCGTCGGTGAAGCGCCAGCCGAGCGACGGATCCTTCTTGCCGTAGTCCATGTGGCCGTAGATCGGCTTGCCGTCGAT
Organism: Caldimonas sp.; assembly: GCA_039932815.1. GTDB lineage: Bacteria > Pseudomonadota > Gammaproteobacteria > Burkholderiales > Burkholderiaceae_C > Schlegelella_A. The sequence continues at coordinate 8 of JBDTPG010000298.1, read as the reverse complement.
CGTCTTCA
>JBDTPG010000297.1:0-3640 GCA_039932815.1 Caldimonas sp. | reverse complement strand
CGAGCGAGCCGTCCATCATCACCGACGAGAAGCCGAGGTCGATCGCGCTCTTGCAGACGTCGGGGCTCTGGCCGTGGTCCTGGTGCATGACCAGCGGCACCTTGGGCCAGCTCTCGAGGGCGGCCTGGATCAGGTGCTTGATGAAGGGCTCGCCGGCGTACTTGCGGGCGCCGGCGCTGGCCTGCAGGATGACCGGCGCGCCGACCTCGTCGGCGGCGGTCATCACCGCCTGCACCTGCTCGAGGTTGTTGACGTTGAAGGCGGGGATGCCATAGCCGTTTTCAGCGGCATGGTCGAGGAGCTGGCGCATCGAGACGAGTGGCATGGCGGTGTCCTGGGCAACGGGAGCTGGACTGCGAATTCTAGAAGGCACCGGCGATGCGCAGCGGCGGCACCTGCCGGTAGGTGAAGCTGCGCCACAGCCACTCCATCGGCCCGTAGCGAAAGCGCGCCAGCCACCACCCGCTGAAGGCGATCTGCGCCGCGTACACCGCGATCACGAAGAGCACCTGCTCGGCGCGCGGCATGCCCCATCGCCCGAGACCGAAGCCGTAGAAGACGAACATGCAGATCACCGACTGCATCAGGTAATTGGTGAGCGCCATCCGGCCGGCCGGCGCCAGCACGCGGATGCGCGAGGCCGCGCCGCGGCTGTGCAGCATCGTCACCACCAGGCCGACATAGCCCAGGCAGGCGGGCAGGTTGCCCAGGATGAGGAGGCCGCGGTTGATGACCCAGCCGTCGTGGCGATCGCCCGGCGTGTGCGATACCGCGATCAGGCTGCCGAGCACGCCGAGGCCGATGCCGATCGGCAGGCCGTAGAGCGCGAGCTTGCGAAAGAACGGCAGGTGCCCGGCGGTGTTGTCCATCACACCCGAACGCACGAACCAGGTGCCGAGCAGGAACATGCTCACCAGGACCATCGCGAAGACGCCGTCGTCGGCCGCCTTCTCGAGGAACAGCCGGCCGCGAAACGCCACCGTGTCCAGATAGGTGCCGGTGGTGACGGCCTGGACCTCCTCCGCCTTGCGCGCAGCCCCCTCGCGCACACGCTTCTCGCGGTCCGACTTCATCTTGGTGGCGCGCTCGACGGCGGCAAGCCTCGCCTTCCCGGCTTCGGGCGTGGCGGGCTGGACGGCGACCGTGGCCAGCACGGCCTCGGGGTCGGGCGCGAAGTACTGCGCCAAACCCATCGACGTCGCCGTGACGGCGCCGAAAAGGTAGAGGCCGACGGCCATCCGCAGGGCGCGCTTGCCGGCGGGCTCGTGATACTTCCACGCGAGCCAGCCGGCGACGAGCAGCAGCGGGCCGAGCACCGACATCGGCAAGCGCGGCTCGATCGGGCCGTCGGGCAGCAACCAGAACACGAGCGCGGCCATCGACACGCCAACGCCAGCGAGCAGGAGGAGGAAGCAAGCGACAGGCATCGAAACACCGCGCCAGCGCAGCGTCCTCTCGCCGCGCAGGTAGAGGGCGAGCAGGCCGACGCCGCCGAGGCCGCCGGCGAGGGCAAACAACGGGTCGGCATCGGCGACGAACGCGAGCCCGATCAGCGCCGCGATCGCGGCCGCGATCGGCCGCGCCCGGCCGTACAGCACGATCAGGAGGCCGAGCGCGCCGACGGCGTAGCTGAAGAGGATGTCGCCCTCCCAGAGGTAGATGAAGTGGACCGCGCCGACGACCGCGAGGGCGAGGATGCGGCGCAGGTAGACCTTGATGAACTCGCGGCCGGCACGCTCGGCGCGCACCAGCATCACCGCGAAGCCCATGCCGAACAGCAGCGCGAAGATCGTCCAGAACTTGCCCTGCACGAAGTAGGCGACGAAGTAGCTCGCCAGCCAGTCGAGGCCGGTCAGGCCGCGCGGCATGCCTTCGTTGAGGGCGGCCACGGGGCGGTTGAAGAACTCGATGTTCATCAGGAAGATGCCGAGCAGCGCGAAGCCGCGCACCACGTCGAGCGCCTCGATGCGCTGGTTGCCGGCAAGCGGCGCGAACGGACGCGGCCCGGGCGAGGGCGATGGTGCTGTCGCGAGTCCTGCGTCCAAGGGGATGGCTCCGGTGTGCGAGCCGGCATCCTGACAGGACCGGCGCCGGAAGACGAGCCCATTGCGACGAATCGACGAAGCGAGGTGCCGGCCCGCTCCCGGCGGCGAACGGTGGGCGCCCGAAAATGACGCCATGACGACCCTGCTCGCCGCCCTCGTCGCCGCCTCGGACCGAGCCGCCGGGACCTCGAGCCGGCTCGCCAAGCGCGACGCGATCGCCGAGGTGCTGCGCGGCGCGGCGCCCGAAGACGTCGAGATCGCGGTGGCGTGGCTCGCCGGCGAGACGCGCCAGGGCCGGGTCGGCGTCGGCTGGGCGGCGTTGCGCGGCACGCCCGCCGGCGAACCGCAGCTGACCCTGCGCGAGGCGGACGCCGCGCTCGCGCAAGTCGCCGCCACCGCCGGCAAGGGATCGGCCGCCGCCCGCAGCGCCATCCTGCGGGCCCTCTTCGCACGCGCCACCGCGGCCGAGCAGGACTTCCTCGTCCGCCTGCTCGTCGGCGAGCTGCGCCAGGGCGCGCTCGAGGGCGTGATGCTCGACGCGGTCGCCGCCGCTGCCGGTGTCGCGCCGGCCGACGTCCGCCGAGCGGCGATGATCACCGGCCGCCTTGGCGAGGTCGCGAAGAAGGCGATGGCCGAAGGCGCCGCCGGCCTCGCCGGCCTGGCCGTCGCGCTGCACCGGCCGGTGCAGCCGATGCTGGCGACTCCGGCCGACGACATCGCCACCGCAATGGCCAGGCTCGGCACGGCGGCGCTGGAATGGAAGGTCGACGGTGCGCGCGTGCAGGTGCACAAGGCCGGCGGCGAGGTCAGGATCTACACGCGTGCGCTGAAGGACGTGACCGCCTCCGCGCCCGAGATCGTCGAGGCGCTGCACGCCCTGCCCGCGCAGGAGCTGATCCTCGACGGCGAGGCTATCGCGCTCGCACCCGACGGCGCGCCGCTGCCGTTCCAGGTGACGATGCGCCGCTTCGGACGCAAGCTCGACGTCGATCGCATGCGCGCCGAGCTGCCGCTCGCGGCGTTCTTCTTCGATTGCCTGCACGTCGACGGCCGATCGCTGCTCGACGCGCCCGCGCAGGAGCGCTTCGACGCCTTGGCCGCCGCACTGCCGGCGACGCTGGTGATCCCGCGCATCGTCACCGCCGACGTCGGCACCGCCGAGAACTTCTACGCCGACGCGCTGGCGCGCGGCCACGAGGGCGTGATGGCCAAGGCGCTCGACGCGCCTTACGAGGCGGGGCGGCGCGGCGCGAGCTGGCTCAAGGTCAAGCGCGCGCACACGCTCGACCTCGTCGTCCTCGCCGCCGAGTGGGGCCACGGCCGGCGCCACGGCTGGCTCTCCAACCTGCACCTCGGCGCGCGCGACCCGGAGCGCCAGTTCTCGACGAGCGGCTGGGTGATGCTCGGCAAGACCTTCAAGGGAATGACCGACGCGCTGCTCGACTGGCAGACGAAGGAGCTGCTGGCGCGCGAAGCGAGGCGCGACGGCTACACGGTGTGGGTGACGCCCGAGCTCGTCGTCGAGATCGCCTTCAACGATCTGCAGGAGAGCCCGCAGTACCCCGGCGGCGTCGCGCTGCGGTTCGCGCGGGTGA
>JBDTPG010000296.1:0-3647 GCA_039932815.1 Caldimonas sp. | reverse complement strand
TCCTGCCGCAGGGCGATGCGCTCGAGCCGATCGTTCTGGTGGAGTGAGTTGCCGAGTCCCCGATTTCCCGCGCGCTGGTGACGCCAGCCGCGGCGATTCCGGCTGGCTGACGGCTGCGTCATTCGACGCGAATCTCCATTGCCTAACGTCGCGTCGTGGAGGAGTCTTCATCTCCTGTCGCCTTCGTTTCGAAGCGCTGTGCAGCTCGAAAGCCCAGGCGATCGGCCTGCTCTTCGTGCAACGGCCCCAGATCAAGATTGCCGATCCCGTGGCCACGCCCCGGGCGCTGAGCGGCGCCGCGCTAGAAAGCGCCGCGGGCGCTGAGCGTCTTCAGGAATTCGCGCACGTTGTCGGGGGAACTGCCGACGGCTGTCACCGATTCGCGCAGTTGGGCTTCCGTGCAGCCGAGGGACTCGCACCAGTAGCGCACCTGTTGCCCTTCTCGGAGCTCGACGACGGTGCTGTCGTGACCGGTGGCTGTCGCGTAGTCGCTCATGGTCGTTTCTCCCGCTTTCCGTGTTCGCACCCCGATCCTACTCGTCTGGTGCGGCGGCTCGGCCGATGCGCCGGTGTGGCAGTCAACGGCCCGCCGTGCCTTCGGTGCGGTGTCGCAAAGCGACCAGACTGGCGAGGGCCACCAGGCCCCACTCGGTACAGGTCGGATGTTTGAACCGTCGAACCCGATGCGAGTTGCGCGCCCGTCAGCGAAGCATTGACAAGTCCGGCCTGGGCCTTGGCCTGTCGATCGCACGGGACCGCACAGAAGCCGACGGCGCCACGTTGAGCGTCCGGGCGCTGCCGGGCAACGGTGATAGCCGGTCGCGGGCGACGGGCAGGCGCCCGTTATTGATCTGCTTCAAGGCCCGGTCGGCTCCTCGTCCATAGCATCGGCTACCGTGGCATTCCTGCGCGCGTCGACGCCTCGATCCGAAGCGCCACGAGAGCGCCCCATCATGAACGCAGCTCCCTCCGTGCTTGCCGACCCGGCCGCGGCCCTGATGAGCTTGCTGGACATCGGCGGGCTGCGCCCGCTTCGTTTCGGCGGCAAGGCCCTTCTGCCGATCGTGCAGGGCGGCATGGGCGTCGGCGTCTCGGCGCACCGGCTGGCCGGAAGCGTCGCCGCCCTGGGCGCCGTCGGCACGATCTCGTCGGTGGACCTGCGCCGTCACCATCCCGATCTGATGGAATCGACGGGCCACCTCGAACCGGGCGCGGCGGCGACCCAGGCCGCGAAAGCCGCCATCGACAAGGCCAATCTTCAGGCACTCGAGCGCGAAATCGTCGCCGCGCGCCACCTTGCCGGCGGTCGCGGCCTGCTCGCGGTCAACGTCATGCGCGCGGTCGGCGAGTACGCACCTTCGGTCGCGCGCGCGCTCGAGTGCGGCATCGACGCGGTGGTCGTCGGCGCCGGCCTGCCGCTCGATCTCCCGGATCTCGCCAAGGACCATCCGAACGCCTTGCTCGTGCCGATCCTCTCGGACGCGCGCGGCGTGCAGCTGGTCCTGCGCAAGTGGGAGCGCAAGAAGCGCGCGCCGGATGCGATCGTCATCGAGCATCCCGGCCTCGCCGGCGGCCACCTCGGCGCGGCGAAGGTCGCCGACCTTCGCGATCCACGGTTCGATTTCGAGAACGTCATCCCGCAGGTCGTGGCCCTCCTTCGCGATGCCGGCCTGGAAGCCACGGTTCCGGTGATCGCCGCCGGCGGCATCCGCTGCCATGCCGACATCGCTCGATTGCAGTCGCTCGGCGCCGCCGCCGTCCAGCTCGGCACGCCCTTCGCGGTCACCCACGAATGCGACGCCCACGCCGAGTTCAAACGTGTGCTGGCCGATGCCGGCGAGGACGATCTCGTCGAGTTCACCAGCGTGGCGGGCCTGCCGGCAAGGGCCGTGAACACGCCCTGGCTGATGAACTACCTGAAGGCCGAGGGCCGCCTGCAACAGGTGGCTCACGTCAAACCTCGCTGCACCCTGGCATTCGATTGTCTGGCCCAATGCGGGTTGCGCGACGGGCTGGCCACCTGGGGCCAGTTCTGCATCGACAAGCAGCTCGCGGCAGCGCTGCGCGGCGACGTGAAGAAGGGGCTTTTCTTCCGCGGCGCCGGCGCGCTGCCGTTCGGCCGGGAAATCCGCAGCGTCGGCGAGCTCGTGACCAGGATGATCACCGGCCCGCAGCCAGCCGCCGCGATGGGACTTCCATTCGAGACACCATGACGACGATCCACGAAACGCAAGCAGCCGCACCGACGCTTCACAACCTCCCGGCGCAGGACATCAGCGCCGAGGTCTTGATCGAGAAGTACGCCAAGGACGACGAGACCTCGATCGACGCCGTCTACCGGCGCGTGGCCCGTGCGCTCGCGCAGGCCGAACCTGCGGAGCAGCGCGACCATTGGGAGGCGCGATTCGCCGAGGCGCTGGCGAACGGCTTCGTGCCCGCGGGCCGGATCCAGTCGGCGGCGGGGGCGGGATTGGCCGCGACGCTCATCAACTGCTTCGTCCAGCCGGTCGGCGATTCGATCGCGCAGGTCGACGACGGCCATCCCGGCATCTACACCGCGCTCACCGAGGCGGCCGAGACGATGCGGCGCGGCGGCGGCGTCGGCTACGACTTCTCGCGCATCCGCCCGCGCGGCGCCTGGGTCGGCAGCACGCGCAGCAGCGCCTCGGGCCCGGTCAGCTACATGCGCGTCTTCGATCGCTCGTGCGAGACGGTCGAATCCGCCGGCGCGCGGCGCGGCGCGCAGATGGCCGTGCTCCGCTGCGACCATCCCGACCTCGAGGAATTCATCGCCGCCAAGGACGGCGGCGACTTGCGCAACTTCAACACCTCGGTCGGCGTCACCGACGCGTTCATGGAAGCCGTGCGCGCCGACAGCGTGGTCGAGCTCGTGCACCGGGCCGAGCCGGGCGCGGCCCAGAAGGCGGCGGGCGCGTACCTCGAGATGAACGAGGCCGGCGGGCTCTGGGTGTACGGCAAGCGCCCGGCACGCGAGCTGTGGGACCGGATCATGCGGTCGACCTACGACCATGCCGAGCCGGGCGTGCTCTTCCTCGACCACATCAATCGCGACAACAACCTGTCGTACTGCGAAAGCATCGCCGCCACCAATCCGTGCGCCGAGCAGCCGCTGCCGCCGTACGGATGCTGTTGCCTGGGGTCGATCGACCTGACGCGATTCGTGCGCGAGCCGTTCGAAGACGGAGCGCGCTTCGACGAAGACGCCTTCGCGCAGGTCGCGAAGGTCGCGACGCGGATGCTCGACAACGTCCTCGACGTCACGGTGTGGCCGCTGCCGCAGCAGCAGGAGGAGGCGCGCTGCAAGCGCCGCATCGGCCTCGGCTTCACCGGCCTCGGCGATGCGCTGGTGATGCTCAACCTTCGCTACGACGACGCGCCGGCGCGGGCGGCGGCGGCGCGAATCGCCGAGCTGCTTCGCGATTCGGCCTATGCCGCGTCGGTCGAGCTGGCGCGCGAGCGTGGCGCGTTCCCGCTGTTCAACGCGGATCTCTTCCTGACCGGCACGACCTTCGCGTCGCGGTTGCCCGAAGCGATGCGCGACCGCATCCGCAGCCACGGCCTGCGCAATTCGCACCTGCTCTCGATCGCGCCCACCGGCACCATCAGCCTGGCCTTCGCCGACAACG
>JBDTPG010000295.1:0-3650 GCA_039932815.1 Caldimonas sp. | reverse complement strand
GTCCCCGAGGACTACGTGCACCGCATCGGCCGCACCGGCCGCGCCGGCTCGCCCGGCGAGGCGATCTCGCTCGTCTCGGTCGACGAGAACGGCTTCCTGCGCGACATCGAGCGGCTGATCAGGCACGAGATTCCGAAAGAGATCATTCCCGGTTTCGCGCCGCCCTCGCACGAGCGCCCCGAGCCGATCGTTCTCGGCCGGATGGTGATCGGCGAAGGCGCGGGCCGCGGCGGCGCACGGCCGCGCCGCGACGGCCCCGGCCCGGGTCGCGGCGATTCCGGACGGTCCTCGCACAACGGCGCGCGCGGCCACGGCGGTGGCGGCGGCAGTGGGGGCGGCAACGGCGGCGGCAGTGGCAATGCGCATCGCGGCGCCAATGCCGGCCGCGGCGGCAATGCGCCGCGACGCGACGGCCCGCGCCCGGCCGGCAGCGCGCCGCGCTCGACCACGCCCAAGCGCTGACAACGGCGCGCCAGGGCGGCGACACTCCGGCCATGGATTCAGGCGCCGACGCGAAGGCAACGACCGCCCTCCTCGCCGGCGCGACCGGCCTCGTCGGCCGCGCCCTGCTCGACCGGCTGCTCGCATCCGATCGCCGGCACCGGGTGACGGTGCTCGCGCGCAAGCCGACGGCGACGACGTTGGCGCGCGATGCGCGCCTGACGATCCTGGTCGGCGACATGGCGGCGCTCGCCAGCGAGGCGGGTCCCATCGACGACGTCTACATCGCCCTCGGCACGACGATCAAGGTCGCCGGCTCGAAGGCGGCCTTTCGCGCCGTCGACCTCGACCTCGTCGTCGCCATCGCCCGCGCCGCCCGCGCGGCGGGCGCGCGCCGTCTCGCGGTCGTCTCGGCGCTGGGCGCCGATCGGCGATCGCGCGTCTTCTACAACCGCGTCAAGGGCGAGATGGAAGAGACGGTCGCCGCGATGGGCTACGCCTCGGTGGTGTTTGCGCGTCCCTCGCTCCTGCTCGGCGACCGCGCGTCGCTCGGTCAGCCGACGCGCCGCGTCGAGGCTTTCGCGGCGAACGTGCTCGGCCCGCTCCTGCCGCTGCTTCCCACCGGCGTGCGGCCGATCGAGGCCTCGACCGTCGCGGCGGCGCTGGTCGCCGCGCTCGAGCAATCGACACCCGGAACGCGCGTGCTGTCGTCGGCGGATCTGCAGCGGCTCGGCCGCGGCTGAGCGCCCACCCTCGCCGACGCCTCAGCGGCCGGGGTCGTCGCCGCGCTTGGCCTTCATCCGCACGCGCGCTTCCCGGCCGCGCGACTTCCATGCCGAGAGCTGCTGCCGTCGCTCGACCCAGGTCAGGCTGTCGCGCCGGTTCTCGCGCAGCATCTTCTGGAAGTTGTTGAGCCGGTCCGGATCGACGCCGGCGCGCACCGCGCAGCCCGGCTCGCCGCCGTGCGAGCAATCGCGGAAGCGGCACTGCGACGACAGCGTGGCGACGTCGGCGAAGCTGGCCAGCAGCGCGTCGGCGTCGGCATCGGGACGGAGCGTTCGCAACCCGGGCGTGTCGACGATGCAGGCGCCGCCCGGCAACCGGTGCAGCGTGCGCGCCGTCGTCGTGTGCATGCCGCGGCCGTCGTTCGAGCGGACCGCGCCGGTGTCCTGCACCGCGGCGCCGAGCAGGGTGTTGGTGAGGGTCGACTTGCCGGCGCCCGACGAGCCGAGGACGACGAGCGTCTGCCCGAATCCGGTGAGGTGCGCAAACGATGCGGCGCTGTCCGGATCGGTGCCGTCGACGATCAGCACTTCGACTCCCGCGGGCAGCCGCTGGCGCAGCCGGGCCACCTGCTCGTCGCGCCGCGCCGGATCCTCGGCGGCGAGATCGGCTTTGCTTAGCACGACGACCGGGGCGACTCCGCTCGCCTTGACGAGAGACAGGTAGCGCTCGAGACGACGCAGGTTGAAGTCGTCGTCCAGACCCATGACGACGAGCGCGCGATCGACGTTGCTGACGATCGCGTGCCGGCTGCCGTCGCCGTCGCGCCGGGCGATGTGCGACGTCGGCTCGACGCGCGCGCGCACCCACGGGTCGGCCGCCGCGTCGCGGCCGACCAGCACCCAGTCGCCGACGGCTAGCGCGTCGGCGCCTTCGTCGCCGCGCAGCAGGCGCGGCAGGACGCGACCGGCGCGCTCGGCCCGACCGTCGTGCAGCTGCACGGTCGCGCGATGGACCGCGGTGACGCGCATCAGCGCGAGCGCCGCGGCCGCTTCGCCCTCGGATGAGGATTCGGCGTCGGCCGCATCCCGAGCACGCTGCGCCAGCGTCTCGCTCAGACCGATGCCGGAGAGAAGTTCGAAATCGAAGTTGATCATGGGAATCCGAAATGCAGGGCGCATCTCCGGCACGGGCCGGCGAGGCGCGGGCACGCCGAAGCGCTGACGCGCGGGCGTGACGAAGCGAAGCGGCGCGCGGCCGGCGCTGGCTTTCGGAGCTCTGGAATCGGCCGACGGCGAGCGCGTCGGCAGGTCTAGCGGCGAATCAGGCGAGCGCGCGCGGGGCGGCGACAGGGACCTGGGAGGCAGTCTGCTTTTTCATCTTCTTCCTCCTGGTGGGTTGATTCGCGGGGCGACGATGTCGCCGAAGGTCGGCGCGATCGACGCCGGGGCGCGAGTCTGGCACGAGCAGGCAGCTCCGGTCAACGCGATCGTCGCGCCGGCGCGTCGCGGTGCGCGGCGAGCGGCCTTGCATCCGATCCGATGCGCCGCACATGGGCATCAAGGTCATTCCCGACCCGTATCATCGCCGCGACCCCGGCCCTTGCGACCGGTTCTCGAAGGAGACATCGAATGAGATCAATGGCCTTGGCACTCGCCCTCGTCGTCGCCGCTGGCGCGACCGTTCCGGGCGTCGCCGAAGCGCGCCGCATCGGCGGCGGCGGCGCCGTCGGCATGCAGCGCAGCATGCCCGCGCGAACGCCCGACGCAGTGCCCGCCCGCCCGGCCGCGCCCGTCGCGCAGGCCGCCGCACCGGCAACCGCGGGCGCAGCCGCCGCGGCCGCACCGCGCCGCTCGTGGATGGGGCCCATCGCCGGCCTCGCCGCCGGCCTGGGCATCGCCGCGCTCATGAGCCACCTCGGCATGGGCGCGGAGTTCGGCAACTTCATCATGATGGCGCTGCTGGCGGTGGCGGCCTTCGTGCTGGTGCGCTTCCTGATGCGCAGGTTCATGCCGGCGAATGCCGCGGCCACGAACGGCGGCATGCAGCTCGCCGGCGCGGGCGCGCCGGCGGCGCGGACGCCGGTGTCGTTTCCCGACGAGCGGCCGGCGCAGTACCGCGGCCTTCAGGCCGCTGACGGCGCGGCGCGCGAGCCCGCTTCCGGCAGCGCGCCGCTCGTGGCGCCGATCGTGTCGCCGACCGCCGCAGCGAGCCTTCCCGCCGGCTTCGACGTTCCCGCCTTCGAGCGCATCGCCAAGATGATCTTCATCCGCATGCAGGCCGCGAACGACAGCGCCGACCTGAACGACCTGCGCGCCTTCACGACGCCGGAGATGTTCGCCGCGATCAAGCTCGACCTGCAGGATCGCGGCGCCGCCGCGCAGCGCACCGACGTCGTCCGCGTCGACGCCGAGGTGCTCGACGTCGCCAGCGAAGGCGATCGCCAGGTCGTCAGCGTCCGCTTCCACGGCCTGATCCGCGAGGAA
>JBDTPG010000294.1:0-3654 GCA_039932815.1 Caldimonas sp. | reverse complement strand
TGAACAGGCTGTGGCCGAAGTTGAGCACGTCCATCAGGCCGAAGACGAGCGTCAGACCCGAGGCGGCGATGAAGACGATCATGCCCATCGCCAGGCCGGCGATCGTCAGCGTCAGCCAGGTCGACGACGAGCCGACGGCCGGCCACGCGGCGAGCGCGACGACCGCCATCAGCAGCAGCGGCCGGAGGTCGAAGCGGCTCTTCGGGATCGCCTCGGTGGCGGCCGGCGCGGCAGGCGTGATGGCGACGGTCGTCATCGGCGGTGTGCTCCCGCGCTCACTGGTGCGCCGCCAGCGACAGGCCGAGCAGGCGGTGCTGCAGCGCTTCGTCGCCGGCGAGCTCGGCCATCGCGCCACGGTGGACGATGCGCCCGTCGTCCATCACGGCGACGCGGTCGCCGAGCGCCTTGGCGACGGCGAAGTTCTGCTCGACGAGCAGCACGGTCGTGGCGGTCCGCTTCAGCTCGCGCAGCGCCGCGATCAGGTTCTGCACGATCGCCGGTGCCAGGCCCTTGCTCGGCTCGTCGATGAGGAGGAGGCGGCGCGGCTCGACCATCGCCCGGGCGATGGCGAGCATCTGCTTCTGCCCGCCCGAGAGCTTGCCGGCCGGATAGAGCCAGAACTTCTTCAGTGCCGGGAACAGGCCGAACAGCCACTCGAGCCGGGCGCTGTCGAGCTGGTCGAGGCGGCGCGCAGAACGCGCCGCGAGCAGCATGTTCTCGGCGACGCTGAGGTCGGCGAAGATGCCCATGTTCTCGGGAACGTAGGCGATTCCCTGGGCGGCGATCGCCGGCGTCAGGAGCTGGGCCGGCGCGCTGGTCTCGGGGGTGGCCGCCGGGCCGCCGATCTGCTTGCCGTCGAAGACCACCGAACCCTGCGACGCCGCCCACAAGCCCATGATCGTGCGCAGCGTCGTCGTCTTGCCGGCGCCGTTGCGGCCGAGCAGCATCGTCACTTCGCCGGCGGGCACCTCGAAGTCGACGCCGTGCAGGATGTGATACGCGCCGATGTGCGTGTGCACACCGGCGAGCTGCAAGAGCGGGGTGGCGGCGCTCATGCCGCTTCGGCCTCGGGCGCGAGCCCGAGATACGCTTGCTGCACGATCGGGGAAGCGATGACGGCCGCAGGCTCGCCATCGGCGACGAGCTGGCCGTTGTGCAGCACGACGATCCGGTCGGCGAGCTCGCGAACGACGTCCATCTTGTGCTCGACGAGCAGGATCGTCTTGTCGCGCGCGCCTTTCAGCTGGCGGATCAGGTCGAGGATCACCGGCACGTCGTCGACGCTCATGCCGGCGGTCGGCTCGTCGAACATGTAGACGCTCGGCTCGAGCGCCATCAGCATCGCGACCTCGAGCTTTCGCTGGTCGCCGTGCGGCAGGCTGCTCGCGGCGGCGTCGACGCGGTCGCCCAGGCGCACCTGGTCGACCAGGGCGCGCGCCCGCTCGAGCGTCTCCTCGCGATCGAGCCAGACCGTGAAGAGGCTGAGGCCCTCGTGTCGCTTCGACTGCACCGCGAGGCGCACGTTCTCGAGCACGCTGAGGTTCGGGAACAGCTGCGTCAGCTGGAACGCGCGGCCGAGGCCCCGGTGGGTGCGCGCCGGCACCGACTCGCCGGTGATGTCGGTGCCGTTCAGCCAGACCGAGCCGGCGCTCGCGCGCAGCTGTCCGGAGATCAGGTTGAAGTAGGTCGTCTTGCCGGCGCCGTTGGGCCCGACGATCGCGGTCAGCGTGCCCGGCGCGAACGCGCACGAGACGCGGTCGACCGCGACGTGGCCGCCGAAGCGGATCGTGAGGTCCCGGGTCTCGAGCATGACGGCGGCATGCTGCCGCGCGACGGGCCGGCGGTCAGCGCTTGTTCCTGATCGGGACGTTCATCTCTTCCGGCTTGATCTCGTGAACGAGCTCCGGCACGCCCCAGGCGAACGCGGGATCGTTCTTGATCCGGAAGTGGTACATCGACTGCATCGCCTGGTGGTCTTCCTTGCGGAAGGTCATCTTGCCCTTGGGCGTCTCGAAGCTCATGCCTTCCATGGTCTTGATGAGCTTCTCGGTGTTGGTGTCGCCACCGGTCTTCTTCAGCGCCTCGACCAGCGCGATCGCCGCGCTCATGCCGCCGGCGGTGAAGAAATCGGGCGGTGCCTTGAACTTGCTGTAGTGGTTGGCCACGAGCCATTCGTTGACCGCGTTCTTCGGCATGCCGAAGTAGTAGTAGGCGGCGCCTTCCATTCCCGGCAGCTGCTTGTACGCCACCATCGCCGGCAGGATGTTGCCGCCGGTCGCGATCTCGATGTTGTTGCGCTTCAGGTCTTCGGCGATCTTGAACGGGTTGGTCGCCCCGGCCCAGACGATGAACACCACCTTGCGCCCCGGCTTGTCTTTCAGCGCGTCGATGAGGCGCTGCGTGCCCGCGGTGAAGTCGCTCGTCGTCGCCGGCAGGTATTCCTCGTGGACGATCTTGGCGCGCTTGATTGCCTCCTTGAACGCCTTGATGCCGTCGCGGCCGAAGGCGTAGTCCTGCGCCAGCGTCGCGATCGTGACGCCGTCCTTGTCGAGCGCCACCGCGTTCGAGATCGCGTCCTGCGAGCTGTTGCGGCCGGTGCGGAAGATGTAGCGGTTCCACTTGTCGCCGGTGATCGCGTCGGCGACCGCCGGCTCGACCAGCAGGATCTTCTTGTACTCCTCGGCGACCGGCAGCAGCGCCAGCGCGACGCCCGACGACGTCGGCCCGACGGCGATGTCGGCCTTGTCGTCGCCATAGGCGGTGGCGAGCAGGCTCTTGCCCACGTCGGGCTTGCCCTGGTCGTCCTTCTCGATCACGGTGATCTTCTTGCCCGCGACCGTCATCGTCCCGCCGGTGGCGTAGTCGAGGCCCATCATGAAGCCGGTCTGCGTCTGCTTGCCGTAGGCCTCGAGCGGGCCGGTCTTGCTGTAGACGTGGGCGATGCGGATCTCGCCCTTGCCCTGCGCGATGGCCAGCGGCGAAGCGAGCGCGGCGATCGCGGCGACGCCGAGCAGCGAGCGGCGCGCGCCGGCGAAGTGGGTGATGAACGACATGGTGAAGCTCCCTGTTTTGCGGCCGCCCGAGCGGCGAGCGATCGACGCAAAGTTTAGGGGAACGTATTCCGTTCGATGGGCTGAACGGCGGTGATGAATCGGCGGGATCGCGGCCACCGAGCGCGCAAGGCGTGACCGGGCAGCGGGCTTCGCTTCGATGCGGCGGTCACCGCTGCGCGGTGACTCCCCTGCGGTGCTCGGTCTCGGGGCCCGCCGGGTAACTCGCTCCGTTCGCTTCGCTCACTGTGCTCGAACACCCCCGGCTGTAGTCAGAGGTGGTGGCGCGCTGCGCGCGCGGGCCCCGAGCCCTGCGCTCCTCGGCGCCGCAGAGGCGCTGCGCCCGCTGCCGGTCACGCCTTTGCGAAGATCCTTCGTGCGAGGATCGCTCTTGAGGAAAGGGCAGGTGTCGGCCATAAGCGGTCGGCGGCGAGCGTCTGCTTTCGCTATTCAATCACCGCGTCGGCGCGCTCGAACATGGAGCGTGGGAAAGTAACGCCGAGCTTCTTGGCGGTTTTGACGTTGAGGATCAGCTGGGCTTTCGTAGCCTGCTGCACTGGCATTTCTGAGGGCTTCTCCCCCCTGAGGATGCGGCCCGTGTAGC
>JBDTPG010000293.1:0-3673 GCA_039932815.1 Caldimonas sp. | reverse complement strand
TGCGCTTTCGCGCCGAGCCGCGTCAGCCGGCCGGTCGCGCCGGTCGGGTCAGGACGACGTGCATCGCGTTCGCCGTGCCGACGTGGCGAGTCGGCTCGAAGCCGAGCCTGCGCAGGTCGATGCCGGCGAGCAGCGCCTCGCCGGCGCCGAGCACGGCCGGCGTGAGCGCCAGGTGCATCTCGTCGACGAGGCCGGCCTCGAGGTACTGGCGGATGACGGCGACGCCGCCGCCGACGCGCACGTCGCGGCCCTGCGCGGCCGCGCGGGCGCGCGCCAGCGCGGCCTCGATGCCGTCGGTGACGAAATGGAAGGTCGTGCCGCCCTCCATCTCGAGGCGCGCACGCGCGTGATGCGTGAGCACGAACACCGGCACGTGGTACGGCGGGGTGTCGCCCCACCAACCCTTCCACGCGTCGTCGGGCCACGGGCCGCGAATCGGCCCGAACATGTTGCGGCCGAGGATCCAGGCGCCGACGTTGTCGAAGCCGCTCGCCGCGAAGTCGTCGTCCGGGCCGGTGCTTCCGCCCTCCTTGCCGAACAGCATGTGTTGGAAAGTGCGCGTCGGAAAGACCCAGGTGTGGAGCGCCTCGCCGCCGCGGCCGAGCGGGTGCTCCAGGCTCTGCGCCGGGCCGGCGCCGAAGCCATCGAGCGAGAGTCCGAAACAACTGACCTTGAGCTTCGACATGCGTGCTTCTCCGGGAAGCAGTCAGCATACGTGAGCCTCGGTCGCGTCGCGCGGCATCCGCCAGCTTCGGCGCCGCCGCCGTCGATCAGTGCGTCATCGCTGCCGCCGCTTCGGGGTGCTTCGGCATCGCGTACGTCAGCGGCCCCAGGGCGGCCTGGATGCGCGCCAACTGCTCCGCGCTGACGAGGCCGGCGAGCACCTTCTGGAAGTGCGGATGGATCGCCCCGGAGACGATGTACTGCCATCGGTACGCCTTCAGCACCGTCGCCGCGACCTCGGCGGCGCGCGTCGGGTCCGCGCTCATGCCGACGACGCGCAGAAAGTACTCGGCATCCGCCGACGCCTGACCCTGCAGGATGCCGTCGACGCCGCCTACGAGCGCGATCAGGTCGTCGACGGCGAAGTCGCGCGCCGCGGGCGAAGCGAGCTTGGCGTCCTCGCGAATCCATTCCAGCTCGTCGATGATCGCGTGCTGCGATTCCTCCTTCCAGTGGAACAGGAAGATGTCCTTGAACAGCGGCGAGAGCCCGTCGCCGGAGGCGATGCTGGCGCGATAGTGGGCCTGCGAGAACAGCTCGATGTGGCAGATCAGCCCGAGCACCGCCCAGGTGCTCTTGCCGAGCACGAACGAGGCGACGTCGTTGGCGGGGACGTCGAAGCGATAACCCGGCGGCATGCCGGCGCCGACGAGCAGCTCGACGCGCCGGAACAGCTCCTGGTGCTTGAGCTCTTCGTCGGTGAAGCGGACCACCGCTTCGAACGCGGTCTGGTCGCCGAGCGCGTGGTCGCGGCAAACCTCGGTCATCTTGGCGCCGATGAAGCGCTCGACCAGCCCGAACATGTTGGCGTAGGTCCGGCCCTGCACCTGGCCGAGGAAGCGCGCCTGATCGGGGCTCAGGAAGTCGAGCTCGCTGACGAGGGACAGCCTGTCCGGCATGAACGCCTCGCCAAGGTCGAACGTGCGGCCGCGCAGGACGTCGCGGTCGATGTCCCAGCGAACGCGCTTGGAGGCTTCGATCGTCTTGGCGTAGCGCTGGCTGTCGGCCGGCGCGGAGAGAGTGGCTTGCATGACGTGGCCTTTCGGGGAAGATCCGTCTCGTTGACGTGACGCATGATTCGGCGCGCGCGGCCGGGTCGCATGAGGCGGTTGTCCCGAAACAGCGCGCAGCGCTCGGCGCGCGCTTGGGACCGCGGTCCTTCGCCGGCGGGGCGATCAGTGCGGCGCGCGGTTGCCGATCGCGCGCACGATCGCCTCGGCGCGCGTGCGCACGCCGAGCTTGTCGAAGATGGTCGAGACCTGGTTACGGACCGTCTTCTCGCTCTTGCCGAGCTGCCGGGCGATGGCGTGGTTGTCGAGGCCGCGCGCGAGCAGCTCGAGCACGGCCGATTCCGCCTGCGTCAGCGCTGCGAGATCGGCGCCGCTTCCGTCAGCCGCCACCTTCGCCGCGTCAGGCGCGACGAAGGTGCGCAGCGCGTCGAGAAACACCGGCCAGGCGGGCTCGCCCGCGAGCAGCACGTGGTTGGCGCTTTCCAGAGCGACGAAGCGGGCCCCCGGGATCGCCGCGGCGAGGCGGCGGCCCTCGTCGAACGGCACGGCGATGTCGTCGCGGCAGTGCATGACCAGCGTCGGCACGCGCAGGCTCGCGGCGATGTCCATGACATCGACCTGCTGGAACACTTCGAGCGTGCGCGCCGCTCCCTCGGCGCTGGCGGTCAGCCGCTGCAGGTCGGTCCACCAGCGCAGCTGGGTCGGCGTGCCGCCCGGGATGAAGCGGTTCGTGAACACCTCGCGAAAGGCCGCGTTGTCGCCGCCCCAGCCGACCCGGATCATGTTGACGAGCGTCGCCGCCTCGAGCCGCTGTGGCGGCGTCGGATCGCGCTGCAGCGCACCGCGCCCGTACGCGCCCACCAGCACCAGATGCGACACGCGCTCAGGATGGCGGCGGATGTATTCGATCGCGATCGCGCCGCCCTGCGACATCCCGAGCAGCGGGAAGCGGGTCAGGCCGAGCGCATCGACCACGGTCTCGAGGTCGCTCACCCAGACGTCGAGCGAGAGGTCGCCGATGGCGCGATCGGACAGACCCGAGCCGCGCTGGTCGAAGCGCACGTACGTGTGGTCGCGCGACAGCTCGCGCAGCCACGGCTGCCAGACGGGGCTCTCGAGGTCGTACTGGACGTGGCTCAGCCAGTGCGACGCGCGCACCAGCGGCGGGCCGCTGCCGATCGACGCCACCGCGATGCGGGTGCCGTCGGCGGCGGTGCAGAAGCGGACGTCTTGCCGCGGGGTCATGTTCGATTGTCGCGCGGGCACGGCGCCAAGCATTGCACGAACGGGGCCGCCACGAGGGGTTCGGCGGGCGGCGCCGCCTTCAGAAATCGCGACGCCGGTCGAAACGAGGTATGTCTACCTCCGAAGCTCGACCGAAAGGCTCGCCGCATGTCCGCCAAACTGCCGACACGCCAGGCGCCGACCGAGGCGCCGACCGAAGACCGTCGCGCGCCGCCCGTCGCCGCCGCCAAGCGGGGCTCGCTGCGCTGGGTGCGCGACGTCCTCGGCCGTTCGATCCGGCTCGAGCAGCGCAAGAACCAGTTTCACGTCGCCCTCGTCGACCCGCGCCGCGACACCGAAGAGCCGATGTCGCCGCTGATGCAGCAGCGCGCCGAGCTCGGCGCGCGCCTGCTCGTCCACGACCCGGCGACGCAGATCGTCCGCAACCTCTTCATCGTCCACGACGAGCTTCGCGCCAACGGGTGGCCCGGCGTCGAGACGCTGCCGGTGAAGGTGATCGCGCGCGGCCTGACCGAAGCCGAGATCCTCGCCACCGACGAGCCGTCGGAGGTGCTCGCGACGATCGTCGCGACGCTGCGCGAGATCAAGGTCGCCGCCGAGGCTCGCGCGGCGCAGGAAGCGCTCGAGGCCGAGTGGGAAGTGCCGCAGGTGCCCGAGGTCTCCGACACCAACTTCGACGAGTACGAGCTGATGGA
>JBDTPG010000292.1:0-3674 GCA_039932815.1 Caldimonas sp. | reverse complement strand
GGGTAGTCCCAGCCCTTCAGCTCGAGCGCCTTCGCTTCCGCGGGCTTCTTGCCGTGCGTCGACGTCGGGTCGGGATTGCCGCCGTCGGCGCAGACCAGCCGGTCGATCATCAGCTTGAGCGCGCTCGACGTGCTGTACCAGTGCGTCGGCGTGACGATGACGATCGCGTGCGCGGCGACCCAGCGCTCGTAGATCTCGTTCATCCAGTCGTGGACCTGGTCGAGCGAGTGGTTGGGATAGCAGCTGCACGGCCAGTGGCAGAGCGGCATCGCCGTCGAGACGCAGGCCTTGCACGGGTGGATCTTGCGGCCGTACTCCGAGGTGAGCAGGCTGAGGTCGAGGAAATCGACCTCGACCTTGGACTTCTTCAGCTCTCCGCTGACGAGCCCGGCGAGACGAAACGTCTTCGAGATCTCGCCGGGACAGGTGCCGTCGTTGCGCGGCGAGCCGCAGATGACGAGTGCGCGCGTCTTCGTCTTCGGGTCGGCCCAGACCTTCTGCGCGCGCTCGAGCCGCGCCCTGGTCTCGATCCACTCGACCGCCAGGTCGTAGTCGGGGTCGGCATAGCCGGGGCCGGCCTTCTTCGTGATCGGCGCCTTGCGGCCGTCGGTGTACGCATCCCAGGCGATCGCCTCGAGGCGGTCGATCGCGCCGTCCTCGGCCCGAAACGCGGGGTCGACGAACGAGGCGCGAAAGCGCACCGTGAATTCGCCGCGTTCGAGGGTGCCGGGTGCCTGGCCTTTGCGGATCTTGGTCGTCATCGTGTGCTTTCGGGTCGCCTAGTATTCCGGCTTCTTACAGAGGATGCATCAATGAAGGCCACCTGGAACGGCGCGACCATCGCCGAGAGCGACGACACCGTCGTCGTCGAAGGCAACCACTACTTCCCCGAGTCGAGCCTGAAGCGCGATCTCGTCACCTTCAGCAATCACCGTTCCTCCTGTCCGTGGAAGGGCCAGGCGCACTACTACAGCCTGATGGTGAACGGCGAGATGAACGAGAACGCGGTCTGGTACTACCCCGAGCCGAGCGAGGCCGCCAGCGAGATCAAGGGACGCGTCGCCTTTTGGAAAGGCGTGAAGGTCTCTTGAGCCGGCGCCGGCTCGGCGACCCGACTTACCTGCCGGCCTTGAAATTCGTGAAGATGCGCGTCTGCACGCGCCGGATCGCCTGCGGCACGGCATCGGGCGGCGTCATGCGCGCCTGGTCGGCGGCCGACAGGAAGATCGTCTTGTTCTCGGCGACGTCCTTCTTCACGAACTTGAGCGACGCCGCGTTCGGGTTGGCGTAGAACACCTTGTTGGTGAGCGCGGCCGCGACGTCGGGGCGCAGGATGTAGTTGATGAACAGGTGCGCGTTGGCGACGTTCTTTGCATCCTTCGGGATCGCCATCGAATCGAAGAACAGCGTCGCGCCGCCCTTGGGGATCAGCGCCTCGATGGCGGCCGGCTGCTTCGGGCTGGCTTCGAGCGCGCGCGCGCGGGCGATGTTGATGTCGCCCGAGTAGCCCATCACCGCGCAGAGCGACCCGCCCGCCAGGTCGTTGATGTAGCCGGACGACGAGAAGCGCGTCACGTAGGGGCGCACCGCCTGCAGCATCCTGGCAGCGGCGTCGTAGTCGCCGGCGTTGGTGCTGTAGGGCGGCTTGCCGACGTAGAGGAGCGCGACCGGCAGCACCTCCGACGCCGAGTCGAGAAAGTTGACGCCGCAACCCTTGAGCTTGGCTGCGTACTTCGGATCGAAGATCAGGCTCCAGGCGTTCTCGGGCATCGGCAGCGCGTTCGGCAAGGCAGCGAGCGCGGCCTTCACCTTGGGCACGTTGATGCCGATCGTGACGTAGCCCCAGAGCCAGTCGACGAGGTACTGGTTGCCCGGGTCCACCGCGGCCAGTTGCTTCAGCAGCGTGGGGTCGAGGTTGCCCCAGTTGCCGAGCCTGGAGCGGTCGAGCTTTTGCAGCAGGCCGCCCTCGATCTGCGTCTTCGCGAAGTGCGCGCCCGGCACGACGATGTCGTAGCCGGTGTTGCCGGCGACGAGCTTGGCGAGCAGCACCTCGTTGCTGTCGTAGTTGTCGTAGTTGACCTTGATGCCGGTCTCTTTCTCGAAGTTTTTGATCGTGTCGTCGGCGATGTAGTCGGACCAGTTGTAGATGTTGAGCACCTTGGGGTCGGCGGCGCGGGCGAGCGGGCTCGCCGCCAGGGCGATCGCGGCGACCGCGGCGAGGCGGCGCGCCAGCGACAGGCCGAAGGCGAAGAGGCCGGAACGGTGCAGGCCGGTGCGGTGTGTCATCGGGTCGGGTCCTCGTCGTGTCGTCGGCGGATGTGGGCGCGAATCGTACCTGCGCAAGAGCGCCACGAATCGCGAATCGCGGTATGGTTCAACGCTCGATCCGGCGCCTGCCGCGGCTTTTTTCCATGCTCGACGCCCACAACGTTTCTCCTCGCGCCGCGGTTGGCGTGGTTGCCCTCGGCATCGTCCACAAGCGTCGGCTGCGCGAGGTCTACCGCTCGGCCGGCTGGCCGTGCCAGGACGGGATCGAGGTCGAGCTGCTCGCCGCCGGCCTCCTGCAGCGCGAGCGCGGGCCGCACGGCCACGAGACGATCCGCCTCACCGACGCCGGCATCGCCGTGCTCGCCGAGTCGCTGGCGAAGAACCGCTCGCGCCGCGATGCCCACGAGCTGCTGGTCGAGCGCGTCGCCCGCGAGATGACGCGCGCCGGCCGGCTCGCCTGGCGCGGCCTGGCCGTTCGCGCACGCATCGAATCGGGCTGGGCGATGGCGATGCCCGACGTGTTTTCGATCCGCCACACCACGGTCGAGGCGTACGCCGAGCCGATCGTCCACGAGGTGAAGGTGCAGCGCGCCGACCTGCTCGCCGATCTGCGCCGCGCCTGCAAGCGCGAGGCGTACCTCGATCTCGGCGGCGAGTGCTGGTACGTGATCAAGGAAGGCATCGCCCGCATCGACGAGATCCCCGTCGAATGCGGCGTGCTGGTCGCGAGCGAGCGCGGCCTCGAGGTCGCGCGGCCGGCGCCGAAGCGGCCGACGCGGATCGGCTTCGCCCTCTGGATGGCACTGGCCCGCGCGACCCCGGTCGACGGCTGGCGCCTCGACGACGCGCAGATGCCGCTCGGCGCGCCGCGGCCCGGGGCCGACGGCGGCGGCGCGCCGGCCGTGCCGGCGTGATCCGGCGATGACCGCCGCGACGACGGCCTCCGCCCGCACCGACCCGGCCGACCGCTCGCGCCAGGCGCTCTGGGCGGCGCTCGGCCTGATCGTTCTCTGGGGCGCGAACTTCAGCGTCCAGAAGGCCGTCTTCCTGGCCTTGTCGCCGGGCGGCTTCCTGTTCGTCCGCTACCTGATCATGCCGGTCGCGGCGGCGGCGCTGCTCTGCCTTCGCTTCGGCACGCGCTGGCCGCGCCTGTCGCGCGGCGACGCCTTCGCGCTGCTGCGCCTCGGCCTGATCGGCCACCTGCTCCACGTCGGCCTGGTCACCTACGGCATCCACTGGTCGACGGCGTTCTCGAGCTCGCTGATCCTCGCCTGCGGGCCGGTCTTCACGCTCCTGATCCTGCACTGGCACGGTCATGAGGCGCTGACCCGCGGCTCGGTCGCCGGCGTCGCCGTCGCCTGCGTCGGCGTCATCGTGTTCCTCTCCGACAAGCTGTTCGGCGGCCA
>JBDTPG010000291.1:0-3676 GCA_039932815.1 Caldimonas sp. | reverse complement strand
TGCAGCAGACGATGAGCCAGGTCGTGCCGATGGGCGACCGCTTCAATCGCAACGTTCTCTTCACCTGCCTCGGCAGCCCCGGCAAGCCGGTCGTCGACACCGTCGGCCCGCTCCTCATGCAGGCCGGCGACCGGCTCCTGCTCTGCTCCGACGGCCTCTGGGGCACCGTGAGCGACAGCGAGATCACCGACCAGCTGGCGGCGCTGCCGCTCTCCGACTCGGTGCCCGAGCTGGTCGAGCAGGCGCTGCGCAACGGCGGCCCGAAGTGCGACAACGTCTCCGTCCTGGCGATGGAGTGGGAAGGCATCGAGAACGACAGCGGCACCGGCATCCAGACCACGGCGCTCGGCGAGGCGGTGTTCGCCTCGACGATCCAGGCGAGCGTGCTCGGCACCGACGTCTCGCCGGACGAGCTCGACGACGCCGAGATCGAGCGCTCGATCAAGGAAATCAACGAAGCGATAAAGAGGTCGTCCCAGCACAAGAAGGGCTGACGCCCTTCTCGCGCCGGGACTCGCTCTTTCTCGCTTCGCTTCGACAGGGCTGCTCCCTCCCCGCTTGCGCGCCCCTCCCTCCGGGAGGGAGGGGCGGGCGCCGCTGGCGCCCCTTGTCTCTTGCGCCCTTTTCGAGCGGCGACAATCGGGGATGACTTTCAAACGCTCTCAGGGTCGTGCGCAGGATGCGTTGCGGCCGATTTCCATTGCGCGTGGCTACACGCGCCACGCCGAAGGGTCGGTGCTGATCGCGTTCGGCGATACCAAGGTGCTGTGCACCGCCTCGGTCGAGGAGAAGGTGCCGCCGCACAAGCGGGGCAGCGGCGAAGGTTGGCTGACGGCGGAGTACGGGATGCTGCCGCGCTCGACGCATACACGCTCTGACCGCGAGGCGGCGCGCGGCAAGCAGAGCGGGCGCACGCAGGAGATCCAGCGCCTGATCGGACGGTCGCTGCGCTGCGTCTTCGATCTCGCGGCGCTGGGCGAGCGGACGATCTCGCTCGACTGCGACGTCCTGCAGGCCGACGGCGGTACGCGCACCGCGGCGATCACCGGCGCTTTCGTCGCCGCGCACGACGCCGTCGCCTGGTTGATGGCGCAAGGTCGCCTGGCCCGGTCGCCGATCCGCGAATTCGTCGCCGCGGTGTCGGTCGGCATCGTCGAGGGAACGCCGCTGCTCGACCTCGAATACGTCGAGGACTCGGCCTGCGACACCGACATGAACGTCGTCATGACGGCCAGCGGCGGTTTCGTCGAGCTGCAGGGAACTGCCGAAGGCGCGACCTTCTCGCGAGCCGAGATGGACGCGCTCCTCGCGCTGGCGGGCAAGGGCATAGGCGATCTGCTCGCGGCGCAGCGAAGTGCCCTGGGCGCGCCGCTGCCGGCGGCGGCGTGAGGCTGGTCCTCGCCTCGAACAACGCCGGCAAGCTCGCCGAGCTCGCAGCCCTGTTCGCACCGCTCGGCGTCGAGCTGGTCGCCCAGGGCGCACTCGCCATCGACGAGGCCGACGAGCCGCACGGCACCTTCGTCGAGAACGCGCTCGCGAAGGCTCGCCACGCGGCGCAGGCCGCCGGCGGCGCGGCGATCGCCGATGACTCGGGTCTCTGCGTCGATGCGCTCGGCGGCGCACCCGGCGTCGCCTCGGCGCACTTCGCGCCGGTGAAGCGACGGGTTGCCGATCGCGAAGGGCACCGGCGCGTCCAGGACGCCGCCAACAATGCCCGGCTGCTTGATCGCTTGTGCGGCGTGACCGACCGGCGCGCGCGCTTCGTCAGCACGCTCGTCGCCTTGCGTTCGGCGGCCGACCCCGAACCGCTGATCGCCGTCGGCCGGTGGTACGGCGAGGTGCTCGACGCACCGCGCGGAAACGGCGGCTTCGGCTACGACCCGCTGCTCTATCTCCCGGAGCTCGGCAAGACCGTCGCCGAGCTCGACCCGGCGACCAAGAATGACGTCAGCCATCGCGCCGAAGCCGCGCGACGCATGCTTTCGCTGATGCGCGAAGCCTGGGCCGAGGCGATACCTGCCGCGGGTGGCGCCGGCCGGCGCTGAGCGAATGGTCGCCATCCCGATCGTCGCGTCGGCGGCGCCGGGCCCGGCCGGCGACGTCACGGAGCGCGTCGCTCGCCTGATGCGTCCGGGCGCGCTGACGCTGCCGGCGCTGCCGCCGCTTTCGCTCTACGTCCACCTGCCGTGGTGCCTGAAGAAGTGCCCGTATTGCGACTTCAACTCGCACGCGTGGCGCGATGGGGCGGGTGCGCTTCCCGAGACGCGCTACATCGACGCGCTGGTGCTCGACCTGGAAGCCTCGCTGCCGTTCGTGTGGGGCCGGCGTGTCCACACCGTGTTCATCGGCGGCGGCACGCCGAGCCTGTTCGCGCCGGCGTCGATCGAAAGGCTGGTCGCCGCCATCCGGGCCCGACTGCCGCTGGAGCCGGGCTGCGAGATCACGCTCGAGGCGAATCCGGGCACCTTCGAGCGCGAGCGATTCCACGCCTATGCCGCGGCCGGCATCACGCGCCTGTCGATCGGCGTGCAGAGCTTCGACGACGCCAAGCTTGCGGCCCTCGGCCGTGTCCACGACGCGGTGCAGGCACGCGCCGCCGTCGAGGAAGCGAAGGCGGCATTCGCCACCTTCAACCTCGACCTGATGTACGCCCTGCCGGGCCAGACGCTCGCCGAGTGCGCCGCCGACGTCGAGGCCGCGCTGTCGTTCGCGCCGCCGCACCTGTCGCTCTATCACCTGACGATCGAGCCGAACACCTTCTTCGCCGTCCACCCGCCGGCGCTGCCCGACGACGACCTCGCATCGACCATGCTCGATCACATCGTCGACCGCGCCCAAGGCGCCGGGCTCGATCGCTACGAGGTCTCGGCGTTCGCGCGCGCCGGCCACCGCGCCCGCCACAACCTCAACTACTGGGAGTTCGGCGACTACCTCGGCATCGGTGCCGGCGCGCACGGCAAGATCAGTTTCCCGAATCGCATCGCGCGCCAGGTGCGCCTGCGCGATCCGGCCGCCTACATGGCCGGCGCCGAGGCCGGTGCCGCGGTCGCCTCCGAGGCCGAGGTCGCGCGAGCCGACCTGCCGTTCGAGTTCATGCTCAATGCGCTTCGCCTGAAGGAAGGTTTCGAGATCGCCCGCTTCAGCGAACGCACCGGGTTGCCGCTGTCGGCGATCGAGCGGCCGCTCGCCGAAGCGGAGCGGCGCGGCCTCGTCCTTCGCGATTTGAAGCACGTTCGGCCGACGCCGCTCGGCTTCGATTTCCTCAACGACCTGCAGCAGCTCTTTCTCGTCGAGCCGCGCTGAATCGGTGCCGGGACGGGCGCGTGTTGCGGCCATACGCCGTTCGCCGTGCATTCGACTCGCTTGGCCGGGGCACGGCTATTCCACGCCCGCTGTCGCGACACCCCGCTGCTAGACTGCCCCGAAGCTCACACCCCCTTCGTGCCGTCCAAGATCGACCCTCCGCACAGCGATCGAAGCACGCTCAGGCTCGACGGCGCGCTCCAATTGCTGCAGCAATCGGGTCACGCCTTGCCGGAGCGGCGCAGTGCCGGCGATGCGGCCTGGCTGCAGGCGGTCATCGACGGGCTTTGCGAGCTCTCGAGCCGAGACCCCCTCACCGGCCTGGCGAACCGGCGCCATTTCGAGCTGACGCTGGCGAGCGAGGTCGACCGGG
>JBDTPG010000290.1:0-3687 GCA_039932815.1 Caldimonas sp. | reverse complement strand
GCGGCGAAATCGCCGATGCGCGATTCGGGCGGAGATCCGAAGCGCGGGTCATTGCCGTGTGCTCTCCAGGTGCGACCTCTTTGCGATTACTTCGCTTCCGACGGGAAGTGCGCGAAGACGCTCGGCGGAAGTGATCGACGCCGCGCGTAGCAGTTGGCGTTTCCGCATCGGGCGCTCCGGTGGCGCCGCCTCCTTACGAAGGCAGGACGTCGACAACCATCGACGCGGCCCGCTCGACCTGCGCGGCGGAGACATCGAGATGCGTCACCGCGCGGATCGTCCGCGCGTCGAATGCGTTGAGCAGGACGCCTTTCGCGCGCGCCCGTTGCACCAGCGTTGCCGCATCGACGGCGCCGGGCTCGAGCCGGAAGACAACGATATTGGTCTGCACGGTCGCCAGGTCGATGCCGACGTGGCGGCTCGTGGCGAGCGCCTCCGCGAAGCGGCGCGCATTCGCGTGGTCTTCGGCGAGACGATCGCGGTGATGGTCGAGCCCGTGCAAGGCCGCCGCCGCGAAGAAGCCGGTCTGGCGCATGGCGCCGCCGAGCATGCGTCGATGCCTCGTCGCAGCGGCGATCACCTCGCGCGAGCCGGCGAGGAGCGAGCCACCCGGCGCGCCGAGGCCTTTCGAGAACGACACGGCGACGAGGTCGAACGGCGCCGCCAGCTCGCCTTCCGCGATGCCGCTCGCGACGCTCGCGTTCCAGAGGCGGGCGCCGTCGAGAAACGTCGCCAGACCGCGCGAACGCGCGAGCGCGCAGACGCTGACGACCTCGTCCTGCGCGAAGACGATGCCGCCGCTGCGGTTGTGCGTGTTCTCGATCTCGACCAGCGTCGTCGGCGGGTAGACCGGCAGGCCGCGCGGCTTGATCGCCGCGTCGAGCGCGGCCGCGTCGAAGACGCCGCGCGCGCCGATCTCGACCAGCTGAACGCCCGCGTTCGCGGCTGAACCGCCGGTCTCGTGCCAACCGGCGTGCGCTTCGCGGCTGACGACGACCTCGTCGCCGGGCCGAGTGAGGACGCGCAGCGCGACCTGGTTGGCCATCGTGCCGGAGGGCAGCCACAGGCCCTGCTCCTTGCCGAGCATCTCGGCGACGCGCGCCTGCAGCTCGTTGGTGAGCGCATCCTCGCCGTACTGGTCGTCACCGACCGGCGCGGCGGCCATCGCCGCGCGCATCGCCGGCGTCGGCCGCGTGACGGTGTCGGAACGAAGGTCGATCGGCGTCGTCATCGCGGTCTCCTCGAAACAGCGCTAGCGCGATCGCCAGTAGCGCCGGTGCAATGCGGCGATCGGCTCTTCGACCACGGCCACCGGGCCGATCACCTTGACGTCCTTCTGGCCGCGCGCGAAGACGTGGCGGCAGGGCAGGTCGAGGGTCGGGTTCTCGGCGTGATTGCCGGTGATCGCGAGCAGCGCCTTCTCCTCGATGCCGAACACGGTGCGGCCGATGTTGGCCCAGTACTGCGTGCCGGCGCACATCGCGCACGGCTCGACCGTCGTGACGAGGGTGGACGGCCAGAGCTCCGCGGGGGAGTACCGGCGCGCCGCCTCGCGCGCGAGCACGGCCTCGGCGTGGTTGACGCTGTCGACGTTGCCCTGTTCCATCAGCACGGTCTCGTGGTCGGCGCCGACGAGCAGGGCGCCGAAGGGATGATGGCCGGCGTCCATGGTGCGGCGCGCCAGCGCCTGGGCGCGCTCGAGCATGGCGAGGACCTGGGCCGGCGTCGGCTCGGTGCGTTCGTGGGTCACGGTGGATTCTCTTTCCGGAGCGCGTCGCGCAGTTCGGTCTTCAGTATCTTGCCGTAGTGGTTCTTGGGCAGGCTGTCGACGAAGTGGTACTCGCGCGGCCGCTTGAAACGCGCGATGTGCGTCAGGCAGAGCGTGTCGAGCGCGGCCGCATCGACGCCGTCGCCGGCGACGAACGCGACCACCACCTCGCCCCAGCGCGCGTCGGCGCGCCCGACCACCGAGGCCTCGCGAACGCCGGGGTGGCGCAGCAGGACTTCCTCGACCTCGCGCGGGTAGATGTTGGAGCCGCCGCTGATGATCACGTCCTTCGAGCGATCCTTCAGCGTCAGGAAGCCGTCGCCGTCGAGCGCGCCGATGTCGCCGGTCCAGAGCCAGCCGTCGCGCAGCGCCTGCGCGGT
Source organism: Caldimonas sp. (assembly GCA_039932815.1). Lineage (GTDB taxonomy): Bacteria > Pseudomonadota > Gammaproteobacteria > Burkholderiales > Burkholderiaceae_C > Schlegelella_A. The sequence goes on along the minus strand of JBDTPG010000290.1, from coordinate 1,539 downwards.
CGCTTCCGGATTGCGCCAGTAGCCGGACATCACGGTGTCGCCGCGGACGACGACCTCGCCGGTGTCGCCGAGCGCGATATCGTTGCCGTCGGCGTTGACGATGCGCACCTCGACCAGCGCCTGCGCGACGCCGACCGATTCGATGCGCCTTGGCCAGCGCGGGTCGGCGTCGTCGGCCAAATGCGCGCGCGACAGCGCGGTGATCGTCATCGGTGATTCGCCCTGGCCGTAGATCTGGACGAAGCGCGGGCCCATGGTCGCCAGCGCGCGGCGGATGTCCTGGCCGTACATCGGCCCGCCGCCGTAGACGATGGTCTTGAAGCCGCCGCACGGCGCGCCGCTCGCGGCGACGTGCTCGACCAGGCGATGGACCATCGTCGGCGCGGCGAACAGGCAAAGCCGGCCGACGCCTTGCGCCAGTGCGACGAGCTCGGCCGGATCGAAGCCGCCCGAGGCCGGGACCACGTGGCGCGCCGCGCGCGCGACGAAGGGCAGGTTGTAGAGCCCGGCGCCGTGCGACATCGGCGCGGCGTAGACGATCGCGTCGCCCGGATCGACATCGTCGACGTCGATGAAATAGCACGCCGTCATCGTCGCCAGGTTGCGGTGGCTGAGCATCACGCCTTTCGGGCGTCCGGTCGTCCCCGACGTGTAGAAGAGCCAGGCGAGATCGTCGGGCGCGCGCGTCGTCGGGGCGATCGGCGCAGCGGCGACGGCGGCGTCGTACTCGGGCGTTTCCGCCACCAGCGTCGCGCGCAGGCGGCCACGCACCGGCGCGACGTTGTCGGCCAGATCGTCGGAGGTCAACAGGGCCGAGCTGGCCGAGTGCTCGACGATGTACGCGACCTCCTCCGGATGGAGCTTGGCGTTGATCGGCACCGCCGCCAGGCCGGCCCACCAGGCGGCGTAGAGCGCCTCGAGGTAGCAAGGATGGTTCTTCATCACGAGCGCGACCCGGTCGCCGGGCGCAAGACCGAGCCCGCGCAGATGTCCGGCGAGGCGGGAGACGCGATCGGCGAGCTGCCGGTAGTCCCAGAGCGTGCGCGCGCCATGCAGCAGCGCCGGCCGGTCCGGATGGACCCGTGCCGCGCGGACCAGCAGTTGCGCCAAGTTCACTCGATTCGCCCTCGACGAAGTGTAGGGAACCGGCCGGACTCGCGGCGCCGGCGACGCGCGGCATCGCGCGGCGGCACGCCGGGCGTGCCGCTGCCAGGGGGTCCGCACCCGTTGGCAACCCGGGAGCGGCGTGCTAACTTGGCCCGCTGTTCCGCCCCTCGTCCCACCAAGGTTCCTCATGACACACGTCTCGCTTCGCCGGCTGATGCCGGCCCTGGCCCTCGCCGTCGTCGCGTTAGCCGGCGCGCCGGCCAGCGCCGGCCCGTTTGATCAATTCGTCGTCTTCGGCGACAGCCTGTCCGACAACGGCAACAACGCGGCGGCCGGGCTGTTCGATCCGTTCCAGATCATCACCGGCAACACCTACGTTCCTTCCAACACCTACGGGCCGGTCGGCACGTACAGCAACGGGCCGGTGTGGGC
>JBDTPG010000289.1:0-3705 GCA_039932815.1 Caldimonas sp. | reverse complement strand
CTCGCCCAGTCGAACAGCCGCCGCTCGCGGGCCGACGACGAGCGCTCGATGCTCATCGGCGCGGCCCTGTCGCTGCGCGGTGCGCTCACCAACCCGCTGCCGTGGGCGATCGCCCTCGGCGCCGGATTCGCGGCGACGAATCGCGAGCTGCCGGGGCCGCTCGCGCAGATCGTCCGCATGCTCGGCGACTCGGCGGCGCCGGTGGCCCTGTTCACGATCGGCACCGTCCTCTGGCGCGCCGGCCAGCACGCACACTCGCGGACGCCGGTAGCGCACTACCTTCCGGTGGCGGTCATCAAGCTGCTGGTCCATCCCGCCCTGGTGTTCGCGATCGGCTGGGCGGCGCGCGCGCTCGGCGCGCCGGTGTCCCCGTTCGGCCTGACCGTGCTCGTGCTCACCGCGGCGTTGCCGAGCGCGAGCAACGTCTCGCTGCTCGCCGAGCGCTACGGCGCCGACAACGGACGCATCGCGCGGATCATCATGGCGTCGACGGTGCTCGCGTTCGTCACGTTCTCCGCCATCGCCTGGGTCTTCGGGGTCGGCCGGACCGGATAGAGGCATGATTGCCGAGTCGGCAAGAGCGATGGACCGGCTCGCCCGCCTCCCCGACGTCCTCGACCCGCAAGCCAGGAAAGGTCCTCCATGAAACTCACCCCGGAACAGCTCGCGCAGTTCGATCGCGACGGCTACCTCTTCTTCCCCGGCCTCTTCAGCCGCGACGAAACGAAGTCGCTCACCGCCGCCGTGCCCGAGCTCTACGGCCGGCGCGAGGCCTACAACGTGCGCGAGAAAGGCAAGGATGCCGTCCGCACCAACTTCGCGGCGCACCTCTACAGCGAGCCGTTCGCCCGGCTCGCGCGCCACCCGCGCATGGTCGAGCCCGTGCAGGAGCTGCTCGGCGAGGCGCTCTACATGCACCAGTTCAAGATCAACGGCAAGCAGGCCTTCGACGGCGACGTCTGGCAATGGCACCAGGACTACGGCACCTGGAAGAACGACGACCTGATGCCGGCCGAGCGGGCGATGAACGTCGCCATCTTCCTCGACGACGTCAACGACTACAACGGCCCGCTGATGTTCATCCCGGGGAGCCACAAGCGCGGCGTGATCGACGCCAAACACGACCTGACGACGACGAGCTACCCGCTCTGGACGATCGACAACGCCCTGATCGCCCAGCTCGTCGAACGCGCCGGCGGCAAGAACGGCGGCATCGTCTCGCCCAAGGGCCCGGCCGGTTCGATGATCCTGTTCCACGGCTGCCTCGTGCACGCTTCGGGCTCCAACCTGTCGCCGTGGGACCGGGTCAGCGTCTACCTGAGTCTTTGCGCGGTCAGCAACCACATCCGCCGCTTCAAGCGGCCCGAGTACATCGCCCACCGCGACTTCGCGCCGATCGAGACGTTGCCGGACGATTGCCTGCTCAAAGACTATCCGGTCGAGGTGCCGTGGAAGAACGGCATGCCGGCGAGCGCGCTCGATACGTCGACGGAGGAATTGAGGATGGCCGCTTAGTCTTGATTGAGCGAGAGCGGGGGCGATGGGGCACTCTGCTCCAGCACGGTCGACAGACTCGGTTCGGGCCAAGGGTGTCGGGTGGCCGACGCAGCGAAATATTAGGAGGAGAGACGCGGCAACGCCGCGGCTCGGGGGACATTCGCGGAGTCGGCCACCCGATAGCCTTGGCCGGCGCGACACAAATCTCAGAAACCAAGAACGCATCCAGGAAGCGACATGAGCCTTCACGCACTACTGCAGCAACGCCAAGCCGACGGCAAGCCGATCCGCATCGGCCTGATCGGCGCCGGCAAGTTCGGCTCGATGTACCTGGCGCAGATTCCGCGCACGCCGGGCGTGCACCTGGTCGGCATCGCCGACCTGTCGCCCGACGGCGCGCGCCGCAATCTCGCGCGTGTCGGCTGGGACGATGTGCGGACACGGGCGACGAGCCTCGATGAAGCGATCAAACACGGCACGACGCACATCGGCGAGGACTGGAAAGCGCTCGTCGCGCATCCGGCCATCGACGTCGTCGTCGAGTGCACGGGTCATCCGATCGCGGCCGTCGAGCACTGCCTGTTCGCGTACGCCAACGGCAAGCACGTCGTCAACGTCACGGTCGAGGCCGACGCGTTCTGCGGCCCGCTGCTGGCGCGAAAGGCCGCCGAAGCCGGGGTGATCTATTCGCTCGCGTTCGGCGACCAGCCGGCGCTGATCTGCGACCTGGTCGACTGGGCGCGCACCTGCGGCTTTCCGGTCACCGCCGCAGGCCGCGGCCACAAGTGGCTGCCGCACTTCAGCGAATCGACGCCGGAGACCGTGTGGGGCAACTACGGCCTGACGCCCGAGCAGGCCGAGCGCGGCGGCCTCAACCCGAAGATGTTCAACAGCTTCCTCGACGGCTCCAAGCCGTCGATCGAATCGACCGCCGTCGCCAACGCCACCGGCCTGACGGTGCCGAGCAACGGCCTGCTCTATCCGCCGGCGAGCGTCGAGGACATCCCGTTCGTGACGCGGCCGATCACCGAAGGCGGCGTCCTCGAACGCAAGGGCATGGTCGAGGTGATCTCCTCGCTCGAGGCGGACGGCCGCAAGATTCCGTACGACATCCGCATGGGCGTGTGGGTCACGGTCGAGGGCGAGACCGAGTACATCCGCAACTGCTTCGAGGAATACAACGCCCACACCGATCCGAGCGGCCGCTACTTCACGCTCTACAAGCGCTGGCACCTGATCGGCCTCGAAGTCGGCATGTCGGTGGCGAGCGTCGCGTTGCGCGGCGAAGCGACCGGCGTCGCGACCTGCTGGAACGCCGACGTCGTCGCGACCGCGAAGCGCGACCTCCAGCCGGGCGAGCTGCTCGACGGCGAAGGCGGCTACACGGTCTGGGGCAAGCTGCTCCCGGCCGAGACCTCGATGCGCCTCGGCGGCCTGCCGCTCGGCCTGGCCCACGACGTCAAGGTCACGCGCGCAGTGAAGAAGGGACAGAGCCTGTCGTGGTCCGACGTCGCGATGGACACCACCACGCCCGCTTACAAGACTCGGCGCGAGATGGAGTCGCTGTTCGCGGCGCCGCGTCTGAAGACAGCATGATCGACCTCGTCTTTCGCGACGCGCTGGTCGTCGACGGCAGCGGTGCCGAGCCGCTACGAGGCGACGTCGCGGTCGACCGCGGCCGCATCGTCGCGGTCGGGCCGCGCCTCGACCTCGCTGCCGCGCGGACGATCGACGCGAGCGGCCTGGCCATCATGCCGGGAATCATCGACAGCCATACCCATTTCGACGCCCAGATCACCTGGGACCCGACGCTCTCGCCCTCGCCGGCGCTCGGCGTGACGACGGCGGTGATCGGCAACTGCGGCTTCACGATCGCGCCGTGCCGGCCGGCCGATCGCGAGCTCACGATGAGGAACCTGACGCAGGTCGAAGGCATGTCGATCGACGCGCTGCGCGCCGGCATCGACTGGGGCTTCGAGACGTTCGCCGAGTACATGGCGCAGCTGCGCGCGCGCGGCAGCGTCGCCAACGTCGCGGCCTACGTCGGCCACTCGTCGGTGCGTACCTACGTCATGGGCGGGGATGCCGCGCGTCGCGAAGCGAGCGCCGGCGAGATCGCGCAGATGCAGGCGATCGTCCGCGACGCGATGGCGCACGGCGCCGTCGGCTTCGCCAGCAGCACGAGCCCGGCGCACAACGGCGAAGGCG
>JBDTPG010000288.1:0-3731 GCA_039932815.1 Caldimonas sp. | reverse complement strand
GTGGCGAGCATCGCCGCCGAGTTCGGCTTCGCGCGCTGGGAAGACCTGATGCCGTTCGGCGCCGGCGCGTTCGTGATGTTCGGCCTCGGCTCGTTGCCCGCGGGCCGGCTCGGCGACCTCTGGGGTCGGCGCGCGATGATGATCGTGTTCTTCTTCGGCATGGGCGCGTCGTCGCTGCTGGCGTCGCTGGCGCAGGGGCCGTGGCAGCTGGCCGCCGCGCTCACGGCGATCGGCACCTTCGCGTCGATCTACCACCCCGTCGGCATCCCGATGCTGCTGCAGAGCGCGGCGCGGCCGGGCGCGACGATCGGCGTCAACGGCCTGTCGGGCAACCTCGGCATCGCCGTCGCCGCCGCGCTCACGGGCTTGCTGATGCAATGGCTCGGCTGGCGCGCGGCGTTCGCGGTGCCCGGTGTCGCCTGCCTCGCGCTCGCGATCGTCTTCATGCGCGTCGTGCCGCCCGAGACCGAATCGCCGGCCCGGCGCAAGGGCCGCGGTGCCGTGCCGCTCTCGCGCGCGCAGGTCGCGCGGGCGCTGGCGGTGATGACGCTCGCCTCGGCCACCGGCGGCATCCTGTTCAACTTCACCACCAACGGCAACGCGCAGCTGCTGACCGAGCGCTTCCGCGGCGTGATGAGCGATCCGGCGATGCTCGGCCTGCTGCTGGCGAGCATCTACGCGATCGCGTCCGTGGCCCAGGTGGTCGTCGGCCGCCTCATCGACCGGTTCGCGCTCAAGCCGCTCTACCTCGGCATCGCCTTGCTCCAGGTGCCGGTGCTGCTGCTCGCGTCGCAAGGGCAGGGCTGGGTGCTCTACGCCGCCCTGCTGGGCATGATGATCTTCATCTTCGGCGCCATTCCGTTCACCGACGCGATGATGGTCCGCTACGTCGACGACCACATGCGCTCGCGCGTGGCGGGCGTGCGGCTGGCGGTGTCGATCGGCATCAGCTCGCTCGCCGTGTGGGCGCTCGGGCCGCTGGTCAAGGGCATGGGCTTCGACAAGGTGCTGCTCGTCCTCGCGGGCGTGTCGCTCTGCACCGCGCTCACGGTGCTGTGGCTGCCGTCGGAGCGGCCGGTGGCGGCGCCGGTGCCGGCGTAGTCCTCGTGATGCGGTCGTCGCGTGCCACCACTTCGCCGGCATGAACGCCGTCCTGGGCCGGCGAGCGATTTCGCCCCACGATCGGTAAGGCAACGGTTTGCACCGCGCCGCGCATTGCGGCACCCTCGCGCCCATGACGACACCGCTCACGGTGAGCATCCCGCACCAGCTCGGCCGCGCCGAGGCGCGCCGTCGGATCGAGACCGGCTTCGCAAAGATGCTGCGCGGCTTGCCGGGCGGCACCGGCCACTGCAGCGAACGATGGGAAGGAGATCGGCTCGTGTTCAGCGTCGCGGCGCTGGCTCAGACGATCACCGGCTTCGTCGACGTCGGCGAAGCCGCGGTGACGATGGAGATCCACCTTCCGGGCGTGCTCGGCCTGATCGCGAGCGGCTTCAAGAGCCGCCTGCAGAGGGCGGGACAGTTGCTGCTCGAGAAGAAGCGGTGAGCGGCGCGGCCCCAAGAGTGGGGGCCCGACGACGCGCCGCTTGGCGCCTCGCCGGGCAAGAGAAGTCAACACCGGCGCGAGCCGACAGCGCTTCCCGCGCGCCGTTCAGCTCGCGCCGCTTCTATCAGCCGCGGTCGGCGCGGGCGGCGCGGCGACGATTGGTCGTCCCCGTATCCGTTCCAGTGCGGTCGGTGCCCATGAGACCGCCGCTGCGGTTGTCCGGGTTGCGGCCCATGTTCTGGTCGCCGGGCGTCACCGCGGCTTCGGCCGCGCGGCCCACGGCGCCGGCGGGCTGGTCGTTCCCCATGACGCCGCCGCTGCGGTTGTTGGGGGTGCGGCCCATGTTCTGGTCGCCCGGGGTCACTGCGGCTTTGACCGCGGCGCCGGTGGCGCGGGCCGCGTCTCCGGCGGTGTTGCCCGTGGACTGCGCTTGCGCGACTCCGGCCAGGGCGGCCGCGGCGATGGCAACGATCAGTTTTGCTTGCATGGATAGCTCCTGCAGGGTTTAGGAACATGCGGTGGGGCAATCCGGATGCCGGGCCGCCACGATCCGCGTGCCGCCGGCGGCGAATCGGCGTTGTGGTGGCGTCAGCGTCGACGGCGTCCTACGTCCTCTCGGGCTTCCACGCCATTGCGTCGCGGGGGCCTCGGACGGCTGGGGCTGGATTCCGCCCGCGCTCGTTGGCAGGGCGGACCGGGCCGTTCAGCAGCGTCAGCCCACCGCGCTTGCCAGCGCGAGCCAAAGCGGGATGCTGACCATGCCGAGCAGCGTCGAGACGGTCACGATTCCGGCGACGAAGCTGCCGTCGCCGCCCATGCGCGCCGCGAGCACATAGGCGGCCGCAGACGTGGGCAGGGCCGCGAACAGGACGACGATGCTGCGCTGCTCGAGCGGCAGGGCGAGTGCGGCGGTGAGGGCGATCGCAACGACCGGCAAGACCGCGTGGCGGATCGCGAGCAACGCGCTCGCCAATCCCGGCGACGCCTTGAGCGCGCCGAGCGCGAGCCCGGCGCCGACCGCCATCAAGCCGAGCGGCAACGCGGCCAGGCCGATCCGCTGCAGCGTCGTCGCCATCGCTTCGGGAAGCGACAAGCCGACGGCGTTGGCGACGAGACCCGCGAGCGTGCTGATGACGAGCGGATTGCGTGCGAGCTCGCGCAGCGTCGACCGGCCGCCGTAGCGCGCGAGCGGCCAGACCGCGGCCACGTTGGCGATCGGCACGCTGATCGCGATCAGCAGCGCCATCCAGGCGAGGCCCTGTGCGCCGCCGAGTCGCTCGGAGAGCGCGAGCGCGATATAGGAGTTGAAGCGGTACGCGGTTTGTGCGCCCGATGCATGCAGCCGCTTGTCGATGCCGGGCCATCGGCCGAGCGCCAGCGCCAGTGCGATGCCGACCGCGAGCACGCCGACCGTCGCCGCCGCGAGGTTCGCCACCTGCGCTGCGTGCAGCGGGCTCCTGACGATCGAGTTGAAGAGCAGGACCGGGAAGAGCAGGTAATACACGAGCCGCTCGACCGCGTCCCACACCTGCCGGTTCAGCGACGTGCGGCGGCAGAGCACCCAGCCGAGGAGGATGAGCAGGAAATCGGGAAGCAGCAGGAGCGGGTTCGACACCGCGGCCAGTGTGCCAGTGCGCCAGCGGGCCGCGACCTCCCGCGCGCTTCAATCCTCGCTTGACGACGCAGGCGTCGCGACCGATGTGCCGGGCCGGGAGCCGTCGCCGCACGCGCCGATCGAGACCGCGACGATCGCCGCCACCGAAGCGACCGCGACGAGCAGCGAGCGCAAGAACGTCTTCATCGGATCCTCCGCCAAGGCACGGCGACGCCGCGTCAGCGACTGTCGTTGCGAGGCGTGACGCGAGCAGGAAGCGGCGAAGAAGCCGATGTGAAGCCCGGCCGGGGTTCCGGTGCGTCGTCTCAGGGCGCGAGTTCCGCCGCCATCACCTGGCCGCACGAGCGACCTGCGCCGGCTTGGTAGGAGACTCCAAGCTGTTGTATTTATTGGGATTTCGGTATAAATTAAGAAAACAGCCATACGTACCGAAATGCTTGAGCTCCGAGCCGCAGCGCAGCGACAGTACATCGATGCGGTTGCCGTCTTCACGGCCCACGAAGAGGCTCTCACGGAAGCGGCCCAGGTGCGGGGCGGCATGTACTGGAAGAACACCGGCTACCTTAT
>JBDTPG010000287.1:0-3731 GCA_039932815.1 Caldimonas sp. | reverse complement strand
CGCAACGACCACTTCTACCTGACCGAGATCACCAAGCGGTTGACCGGCGCGCCGCGCTCGACGATCGAGATCGCCAATCGCCTGGTCGTTCTCGTCGTCGCCGTGCTGCTCGTCTGGTTCGGCACCAAGAACGCGCTGCTCGACCTCGGCAGCTACCGCATGCCGTCGCTGATCCCGCTGACGGTCTACACGGCGATCGTGCCGATTGCCGGTGCCTTCATCTTCCTGTTCACGCTCGAGCAGCTCGTCTGCGGCTGGAAGAACGGCTTCGAGGGTCCCGAGGACCGCGACGACTCCCGGGAGGCCGTCCTGTGAGCCCGGCCGCGGTCCTGATCCTGATGACGGTGCTGTTCCTCGCCTTCGGCTACATGGGCGTGCCGGTCTCGTTCGCCCTCATCGCCGGCGTGCTGGTGGCGACCGCCTTCACGCCGATCAGCATGCAGTCGATGGTCGGCCAGCTGTTTCACGGCATCGACTCCGAGACGCTGCTCGCGGTGCCGTTCTTCCTGCTCGTCGGCGAGCTGATGGCGTCGTCGGACGTGGCGCACCGGATGATCCGGCTCTCGCAGACGCTGGTCGGCCACCTGCGCGGCGGCCTGGCCCAGGTGGTGACGCTGTTCTCGATGTTCTTCGCCGGCATCTCGGGCTCGTCGACCGCCGACGTCGCGGTGCTGAGCCGGACGATCGCGCGCGACATGGACAAGGAGGGCTACGACCGCGCCTTCACCGCGGCGCTGATCGCCTCGGCGTCGACGATGGCCAACCTGATCCCGCCGAGCATCATGGCGGTCGTCTACGGCGCCACCGGCAACGTCTCCATCGGCGGCCTGTTTCTCGCCGGCGTGGTGCCGGGCGTGCTGATCGGCGTCGGTTTGATGGTCTACAGCTACATCTGGGGCCCCGTCGGCGTCCTCAAGAAGCGCGCGCCGCTGAGCGAGGTGCTCGTCGCCGCGCGCGGCTCGGCGCTGCCGCTGGTGATCCCGGTGATCATCATGGGCGGCATCCTCTCCGGCTGGTTCACGCCGACCGAGGCGGGAATGATGGCGGCGATGTACATCCTCGTGATCCTGATCCCGGCGATGAATCGCGGGCACGTCCGGGAGCTGCCGCGCGACTTCATGTACGCCGGGCTGCTGTACTCGCTGCCGCTCGCCGCGGTCGCCGGCGCCTCGGCGTTCGGCTGGATGGTCGCCTACCTGCGCGGGCCGGACATCGTCGCCGGCCACATCACCGCCTTCGCCGGAACGAACGGCCCGATGATCATGTTCCTGCTCGTCTGCGTCTTCATCATCGTCGGCGATTTCATCGACGCGGTGCCGGCGATCATCATCTTCATGCCGATCATCAACAAGCTCACCCAGGTCGGCGACATCAAGCCGCTTCATATGGGCGTGGTCATCATCACGACGCTCGTCTTCGGCCTGATCACGCCGCCCTACGGCCTGTCGCTGCTGGTGGCGTCGAAGTACGTCGGCGTCGGCTTCGGCAAGGCGGTCGTGCGCTCGTTGCCGCTCTACGTCGTCTTCCTGATCACGATCGCCTTCGTCGTCCTGTTCCCGGAAATCGTCCTCTGGCTACCGAAGCAGTTCCTGCCGGAATCGGTGGGATGCTTCAAGGCGCCGGGCGGCTCGGGGTTCATCTGTCCCTAATCCTCGCGAGGGGTTCGCCATGCATGCATTTGCCGCTTCCACGCCCGAGTTCGGCGTCCGCCGGCTGACGCCGCGCCTCGGCGCCGAGATCTCCGGGCTCGACCTCGCGCGCGGCATCGCCCCCGCCGCGTTTCGTGCGCTCTACGACGCCTTTCTTGCCCACCAGGTGCTCGTCTTTCCGGCGCACGACGTGCCGCCCGCGGCGCAGGTGGCCTTCGCGCGCCAGTTCGGCGAGGTCCAGGTGCACGTCATGACGATGTACCACGCCGACGGCTTCCCCGAGCTGTACCGGCTCTCCAACCTCGACGCGGACGGCAACCCCGACGGCAAGCATCCCGACAAGGGCACGCTCTACTGGCACACCGACGGCTCGTGGCGGCGCGTCACCGGCCAGGCGACGATCATCTACGGCGAGATCGTCCCCGAGACCGGGGGCGAGACGCACTTCTGCGACATGTACGGCGCCTACGAGCGGCTCAGCGACGCGTGGAAACGGCGCATCGCCGGCCTGCGCGCCGTCCACAACCTCGACTTCTCGCGCACGCGCCGGCACGGCACCGACCTCATGACGGAAGCGCAGAAGCTCGAAGCGCCGCCGGTCGAGCACCCGATCGCCCGCCGCCATCCGGAAACGGGGCGCACTTGCCTGTACCTCGGCGACCACGCGGAGTCCATCGTCGGCATGCCGTACGACCAGGGACGCGCGCTCATCGACGAGCTGAACGCGCTCGCCGTCCACGCCGACCTGACCTACGAGCACCACTGGCAGCCGCACCAGCTGATCGTCTGGGACAACCGCTGCCTGATGCACCGCGCGACCGGGTACGACCCCGAGACGCAGCGCCGCGTCGTGCGCCGCTGCACCGTGCTCGGCGAGGAACCGGTCGCGGCCGAGACCGCCTAGCGCGGCGGCGCTGCGCTTCGACTTTCTTCACGCGGCGTCGGCATGAACGGCGGGGTCGGCGGCGCCGATTCCCCGACAATGCGCCGGTGCTGAACGGCCTCGACAAGTTCCTCCTCTTCATCGCCCTGCCGGGCGTCGTCGGCGCCTCGCTGGTCGAGGCGATCGTCCTGGCGCGCTTGCGCTCCTACGACTGGCGCGCGAGCGCGGTCTCGCTGTTCGACCTGCTCGCGCGCGTCGGCGTGCAGATCTTCCTGCCGCTGTCGATCGCGACGCCGCTGATCGCGCTCGCCTACCAGCATCGCGTCGGCCACATCGCTCTCGATCACTGGACGGCGATCGCCGCGCTCTTCATCGGCCAGGAGTTCTGCTACTACTGGTTCCACCGTGCCGCGCATCGCGTCCGCTGGTTCTGGTGCAACCACGCGGTGCATCACTCGGCCAACGAGCTCAACCTGTCGGCGGCATACCGCATCGGCATCCTGAGCCGCGCCAGCGGCAGCGCCGTCTTCTACGTGCCGCTGATCTGGTTCGGCTTCGACCCGAAGGTCGTCTTCGCGATGCTCTCGCTCAACCTCCTGTACCAGTTCTGGATCCACGCGACCTGGATCCCGCGCCTCGGCTGGCTGGAGTACGTTCTCAACACGCCGTCGGCGCACCGCGTCCACCACGCTGCCAACCTCGAGTACCTCGACGCCAACTACGGCGGCGTGCTGATCGTCTTCGACCGCCTGTTCGGCACCTACCGCGGCGAGCGCGACGACCTGCCGTGCCGCTATGGCCTGGTCGTGCCGATGGTCGGCTACAACCCGTTGAAGATCGAGCTGTACCAGTGGGGCGCTCTCGCGCGCGACCTGATGGCGGCGCGCAGCCTGCGCGCGATCGTCGGCCACCTGGCGATGCCGCCCGGCTGGCGCGCCGACGGGCCCGGGACGACGACCGCCGAGCTGCGAGCCCGGGCGGCGCAGGCGACGTCGCCCGCAGCGACAGGCGGCGCTTCAGCTCACGCCGATGCGAGCAGCGCCGGCAACGCAGCAGGGATCGCTCCGGCGTAACTCAGCCGGTCGGGCGATCGGCGCCGCCGGCGCACAGGCGCGACAGGACCCTGTCCTTGGCCGCGCGACCTTCGATGCGCCGGTTCTTGGCGATACTTGCGCCCCCATGACCGAACTCAGCACCGA
>JBDTPG010000286.1:0-3744 GCA_039932815.1 Caldimonas sp. | reverse complement strand
GGTCGGTGTCGTACGGCGACGCGCTGACGGCCATGAACTCCATCGCGCAGCAGGCGGTGACGAAGGGGTAGGGGAAGAGCGAGAACTTGCGCGCCCAGCCGATCAGCTCGTCCTTCCTCGTCGCGATGTACTCGAACGCGCCGTCCTTGGCTCCCGCCCGCGCGGCGGCCGCGGCGATCGGCACGATGGGGATGGTGCGGGCGTCCATCGCGCTACTGCGTCACCGCTTCGAGGAGGCGCGCCTTGTAGACGTAGAGCAGCAGCAACACCAGCAGGGCGACGAAGAGCAGGAAGGTGAAGAGCATGAAGCCGGTGACCGGCTGCGCGCCCAGCGCGAGCACGAACAGGAATACGGTCTCGAGGTCGAACAGCACGAAGATCACCGCGATCGCGTAGTACTTGATCGGCACCGCCTTGACGTTGAGCGTGCTGATCGGCGTGGCGCCGCACTCGAACGGCTCCATCTTGATCGCCGATGCTTTCGGCTTCGGGCCCAGCATGCCGTTCATCGCCAGCGTGATCGCCACGAAGCCGAGGATCGCGGCCAGGTACAGGATGAAGACGACGTAGGGATTCATGCGCGACGGGGGCGTGCGGACATGGGATGCAGCCTAGCGGCCGTGGCCCGGGCGACGGTTGCGTCAGATCAAGAGGAACGGCGCCCCGGCCTGCGCCGCGACGTCCGGGCCGTGGTCAGAACCGGTAGCGCAACGCCACCCGGAGGACGCTCAGGCTGTAGTTCGCGGGCTGCGCGCCCAGCGACAGCAGGTTGGGCACCGTGCCCGGCAGCACGCCGTCGAGGCGCCAGTCCTGCGACTCGTAGCGCTCCCAGGCGAAGCTTCCGGTGAGCGACAAACGCTCCTTCAGCTTGTAGGTGGCGTAGACCTTCAGGCCGTCGAGGCGGGTGGTGGCGGTCGGGAAAGGCGGCGCCGCCGCCCCGTTGTCGACGGCGATGTCGCTGCGCGCCTTCGAGAGGACGACGTCGCCGCCGATGTCGAGCTTGTCGACGATCGCGACGTGCTTGATGCCGAGGCCGAACACGTCGAAGCGGTCCTTGCTGTGCGCCGCCCAGTCGGGCGCCGCGAAGGACTCGCTGCCAGCCTGCTCGGAGTTGATGCGATCGGCCTGGGCGAACGCGTGCAGCTGCGTCCGCTCCGAGATCGCGTACGAGAGATCGGCGCCGATGTTGAGGCTGCGCGCCGACCTGAGCCCGACCTGCGAATGGGTGTAGTCGTCACGCGCCCAGTCGGCCGAGACCGAGATCGCGACCTTCTCGCTGAGCGTGTACTCGGCACGCGCGGCGGCGCTGTCGCGCTGACGATCGGCGAGATAGAACTTGCGCAGCAGCGGGTTCTCGGCATAGCCGAACCAGACCGAGGTGCCGTAGGCGGAGTTGTCGCGGCTGCCGTGCGCGAGCTTGAGCGAGATCTCGAGGTCGTCGCGCGCGCGCACCGCGGCCTTGCCCCAGACCGTGGTCTCGCGCGTGTTCACGACCTCCTGGTAGGTGCGGTTGCGGTTGTCCTGCTCGACGGCGGCGTTGAAGCGCCAAGTGCCGGGGCCGCGATAGTCGGCAGCCACCTTGTACCTGTCCTGCGTGAAATTGAACGGCGTGTTGCTGCGTGCCAGCGGCTCGAGGAACATGTCGGTCGCGACCGACGGATAGCTCTGGATCGGCGTCCGGTTGTCGCGGCGGTCGCGCGCGTAGCTGGCGAGCAGGCGCAGGCCGTCGAGCGGCGCGGCGGTCAGCTTGACGCCACCCGCGAAGGTATCGACCCGCCCGCCGAGCGACTGCACCGGCAGCGCCGGAACGCTCGGCGCGAGCGCGGCATTGAGCGTCGGCGCGAGGTAGGCGGCGTCCTGCGTCATCCGGCCGACGGCGAAATCGCCGCTGATGCGGATCGTCGGCGCGATGTCGTAGCCGCCCGTTCCGATGACCTGCTGGAACCGGTTGTCGGGCGCGAGCGCGAGCTGGCCGCGCGTGCTGCCGGGAAAGACGGGCGTGAACGGATTGGCCCAGGTCAGCGACTCGGCATCGTTGCGAAACGTCGAGAGCTGATAGCCGAGCGTCGCCTGAATGCGGCGCGTCGCGTACGACGCCGAGACCTCGAGCTGGTCGGTCGTCTGGTCGAGCGGCGCCGGCAGCTGGGCGGCGGTCGAGAAGAACGAGCCCGCGGTCGGCCGCGTGCCGTCGCGCGTGTCGCGGCGCAGGCCGATCCGGTAGCTCCACTCCTGGCCCGCGAGCACCGTCGCGCCGAGGTCGAGGCGCTTGTACCTGGACGAGAGGTCGATCGGCTGCAGCGTCGCCGCGAGCGGCATGCCCGCCGTGTTCGGCGCCGGATAGCCGGCCGGCAGCGTCAGCGTGTCGCCGCCGACGCCGAGGAAGGGCGTCGCCGCGCCGTCGGTTCGGTGGCGCGGGATCTCGGCGTAGCCGATGCGCAGCGAATAGAGACCTTCGCGTCCCGCCTCGCCGGCGATGCGGCGCACGTCGAGGCCGAGGTCGCTGGCGGCGAGATCGGCGTAGTAGCCGTCGTCGCCGCGCCGGCTCGCCGAGCCGCCGAGCAGGAGATAGCCGCCGCGTCGCTGCAGGCCGGTGTAGTCGCCGAATTTCTGCGAGGCATCGGAAACGGCGGCGGCGCCGACGTCGATGCTGCCGGTCGTGCCCTTCGGATACGGACACGACTCGCACTTCCACTGCGAGGTGTCGACCGCCCCGGCAGTGCCGGCGACGGCGAGGGCCCCGAGCGCCGCGAGCAGGTGGTAGGAGCTGAAGATCTTCATGGTCGCATCCGTTTCGAAGGGTCGTGCCGCGCGGCGGGGTTCCGCGTCGCGCCGTTCAACGCATCAGCTTTGCGCCCGCGGGGTGATTCGAGCCGTGCACCTGCGAATGGCAGTTCGTGCAGCCGCCGGCGACAAGGAAGATCGATCCGCCGGCGCTGCCGCCGGGCAGCGACGAGCTGGTGCGCGCGGCCGACGGGTGATCCGCCGGCGCATGGCACTGCTGGCAGAGCAGCGGCGGCGTCTTGTTGAGGAGCGCCGCGCGCACCGCGCCGTGCGGCGCGTGGCACAGCGAGCAGTCCTCCGCCACCGGCGCGTGCTCCCAGAGGAACGGGCCGCGCTTCTCGGCATGGCAGCTGGTGCAGGTCTGGTTCAGCGTCGGCTTGTTCAGCATCGCCGCCTGGCTGGAGCCGTGCGCGTTGTGGCAATCGCTGCAGCCCATCAGGCCGTGGCGCACCGGATGCGCCGAGGGCTTCAGGAAGTCGGCGCGCTGCTGCTTGTGGCAGGTGAAGCAGACCGGCGCCTCGGTCGCCTTCGCGAGCACGGCGTCGCGGTCCTTGTGCATCGTGTGGCAGTCGGCGCAGGCCAGCCCGGCGCGCTCGTGCGCTCCGGCGTGCCAGCCGATGCGGGCCGTGCCCTGGTGGCAGCCGATGCACGGCTGGTTGCGCTGCTCGGCGGTCATCACCGAGTCTGCTTTCAGGCTGTTGATCGCCACCGCCTTCTTGTTCCTCGCATGCAGCGCGCCAGGCCCGTGGCAGGCCTCGCACTGCAATCCGCCGGCACCGAATGGCGTGCGCCGGTCACCGCGATGGGCGTGCTTGCCCTTGAAGATCGCTGCGCCGGAGTAGCTGGCGCTCTGGTCGTCGTGGCACTCCAGGCAGGTGTCGGCTCCCTTGGCGCTGTACTCGCCCCGAGAAGGGAGCGGGGCTGCGGCGCGTGGCGCCGACGCGGCGCTTGCCGGCGCCGTGG
>JBDTPG010000285.1:0-3748 GCA_039932815.1 Caldimonas sp. | reverse complement strand
GCGTCAGTGGCGCGCCCGGCGGTGCCCCTTGGTGGTCGCTGCGCCGCCGCCCGGTGCCTCTTTCCGGCCGAGCCGGCTTTCGGTGCCCGCGAACAGACGCTTGATGTTGGCGCTGTGGCGCCAGATCAGCAGGCCGCCGATCGCGAGGAGCGCCAGCGCGACGGCGTCGGGGCCGTCGGTGAGGACGCGCCAGAACGGCGCGAACACGGCAGCGACGATCGACGCCAGCGACGAGTAGCGAAAGAACGCGGCGATGATGAGCCAGGTCGCGAGCGTCGCGCCGCCGAGCAGCGGGTCGATGCCGAGCAAGGCGCCGGCGGCGGTGGCAACGCCCTTGCCGCCGCGGAATCGGAAGAACACCGGCCAGAGGTGGCCCAGGAAGGCGGCGAGCGCGACCATCGCGGCCGTGCCCTCGCCGAGCCCGTGGGCCGGCCCGAAGTGCACGACGAGGGCGACCGGCAGGTAGCCCTTCAGCGCGTCGAGGACGAGCGTCAGGATGGCGGCGCCCTTGCTGCCGGAGCGCAGCACATTGGTCGCGCCGGGGTTGCCGGAGCCGTAAGTGCGCGGGTCGCTCAACCCCATCGCGCGGCTGACGATGACGGCGAACGACAACGAGCCGATGAGGTAGGCGACGAGCGCCACCAGCGGCGCGAGAAACGGAGTCATCGGCGAGCGCCACCCAGGGTGCGCCCCACGACGGGGCGCCTTCATGATATTCAAGCGATGCGCTCGGTCAAGGATTCGTTCAGAGCGCGCAGCGCACCGATGTCGCGTGCAGGAGATCGACCAGCCATCGCGGCTCGATGCCGATCAGGTAGCCGCGCCGGCCGCCGTTGATGCAGATCCGATCGAGCTCGAGGATCGTCGACTGGACGTACACCGGCATCGCCTTCCTGGTCGCGAACGGCGACGTGCCGCCGACCTGGTAGCCGCTGGCGCGCTCCGCAGCGTCGGGCGTGCACGGCTCGACGCTCTTGGTGCCAATCGCGCGCGCGAGGTTCTTCGTGCTGACCTGGCGATCGCCGTGCATCAGGACGATGAGCGGCTCGCCCTTCTCGTTCTGCATCACCAGCGTCTTGACCACGGCGTGCTCGTCGATGCCGAGCTGGCGCGCCGATTCAGCCGTGCCGCCATGCTCGAGGTAATCGTACGCGTGCTCGCTGAACGGCACGCCGGCGCGGCGCAGTAGCTGCGTCGCCGGGGTCTCGCTGACTCGCGCCGTCTTCTTCGCCATGGTCCTGCCTGGCGCGATTCTGGCGCCGCCGACCACGCCGATCAGGATCGCTCGGCGAGCGCCCTGAACAGCAGCAGCCGGGCCTTTTCCCATTTGCGCTGGACGGTGCGTTCGGAGACGCCTTGCATCGCCGCGATCTCGGCGACGCCGAAGCCGCAGAAGAACTTCAGGTCGACGACGTTGGCGAGCTCGGGCTCGAGCTCGGCGAGCTCGTCGAGCGCCGCGCCGATCTCGGACAGCACCTCGGGCTCGGCGACGTTCTCGGCGATCTGCGTGTCGATCGACGTGATGTCGAGCCCGCCGCCGCGCTTCTGAGCCGCGCCGGCGCGGGCGCGATCGATGACGACCGTCCGCATCGCCCGCGCCGCGTAGGCGAGGAAATGGCCGCGGTCGGAGAACGCCAGCGCGTCGCGCTGCGCCATGTCGAGATAGGCCTCGTGCAGCAACGTCGTCGCGCTGACGACGGCGCCCGGTCCGGCGCGAGATGCCTCGCGGCGCGCCAGCCGGTGCAGCTCGTTGTAGAGGGAGGCGAACAGCGCGTCGCTCGCTCCGGCCACGCGCGCCTTCGACCCGCCTTTCGGTGCATCGTCGTCGGGCGGTGCCGGCGGATCGGGCACGGCATCCATGCCGGGCATTGTGCGCGCGCGCTGCGGCGCGGTGTCACGCCGGATCGGCCCGCCGCTCCGCGCAGCGGCAAGCGCATGCAACAACGATGTCAGAACGTCGGCGTGTCCTCGCCCGACGACCCGGGGGCGCCCTTCAGCGCTTCGGCGGCCGAAGGCAGCGAGGGGTCCAAGGGCGCCGTGGTCGCGTCGAGCGGGTCACCGACGGACGTCGATGCCGATTCGGAGAGCGACGCCGGCCGCTTCCACGGATTGCGCCACTGCTCGCGGCGGGTGAGCACGGGCACGGCCGGCGCGGCGCCAGCGCCGGCGAGCGCGAAGCTGGCCTCGGCGCGCTCGACGACGGCCTCGCCCCGATGACGCTCGTTGAACGCGACGCCGGCGGCGACGGTGGCAGCGGCAGTGCCGATGAGAACGCTGACGATCAGGCGGCGGGTGCGCCCCGTCTCGGGAGAAGGTGAGGATTCGTTCATGTCTCTGCTCCTCGCAGTGATGCCTACAGTGCTTTCAGGAAAGCGACGAGGTCGTCGCGCTCCTGGTCCGTGAACCCGATCTCGAAGCGGTCGTTGTAGAAACGAACCACTTCGCCCAGGTCCTTCGCCGAGCCGTTATGGAAGTACGGCGCGCGCGGGGCCAGTGCGCGCAGGATCGGCCCCTTGAAGCGACCGATGTCCTGCCAGCGGCCCGTGATGAGCGCGCGGCCGGGGTCGGTCGTCTGCACCGTTGCGCCGGTTGTCTTGTGGCGCAGCGTGTAGAGCGGCATGTCGGGTGTGCGGCGGCTGCCGTCGGCCAGGCCGATGTCGAGCGGCAGCGGCACAGAGTGGTTGCCGGCGTTCGGCGCGTTGTGGCAGGTCGTGCAGGTGCCGAGGATCGCCGGCACGTTCAGGTCGTCGTTGAGGCCCTTGACGCCGCGGATGACGATCGCCTTGCCGTTGAAGAGAGCCTCGCCTCGGGCGATGGCCCGCCGGGCGACGGCGACGCCGCGGTCGCGCCGCTCCGGGTCGCCGTGGCGCGCGTCCTCGAGGTACGACTGCCAGCCCTGGTAGAGCGTCATGACCATCGGCGTGAAGCCGGCATGGCTGCGGTAGTCGCCGACCAGCGTGTCGTTGATGCCGAAATAGGAGACGACCCCCGACAGGAAAGCCGGCCCGCCGTTCGCGCCGTGCATCGCGAGGCGCCCGGCCGCGTCGTCGTTCTGCTGCGCGGTGAAAAGGCCGAGCTCGAAGTCGACGATGGCGGCGCGCTGCGCGGTGGTCAGCGGCACGGTGGCCTGGGCGTGGCCGATCGTCGCGTTGTTCGACTGTCCGGCGAGGCCGACGGGCAATGGCGCGAAGCACGTCATCGTCCCGAACAAGCAGTCGGTCGAGGCGGCGTCGCGCAGGGTCTCGCGACCGTCCCACATCACCGTGCTGAGGAAGCGCAGGTTGGTCGTCGGCAGGGGGCGGCGGAACAGCGACAGCTCGGCCGTGCTCGCGAAGCCGTACGGGTCGTCGACCTTCGCCAGCTCGAATTCGGCGTTCGCGGGGATCGGCAGGCCGACCCGGATAAGCCCGTTGTCGAGGAGCATGCTGTACGCCTTCTCGCGCGCACGGCGGGTGGAGACGTCGGCCAGCGGCGAGTTGGCGCCGTCGTTGAGGCGAAAGACCGGGTCCGTGCCCTGTGTTTTCTGGAATCGCTCGCGCAGGCCCTGGGGAGTGATCGTCCAACCTTCCTCGGGCTGATGGCACGAGAGGCAGCTGCGCCCGTTCGCCCCGAGGTCCCGGAAGAACGGATTGCGTCGGTCGATGAAGCCGTTGGTGCTGATCGTCACCGCCACGCCGCTGTCGTTGCGCGCGGCGTGAAGCTGCATGCGGTCGGGGCGACGCCGATCGTCGTCGTCGCCGCCGGCCCA
>JBDTPG010000284.1:0-3758 GCA_039932815.1 Caldimonas sp. | reverse complement strand
GCGCGTGCCGGTGGTCTCGTTCACGATGCTGCCGACGGCGCTGGTCATCGACGTGTCGCGCCGCAACGGCATCACCTGGGACGCCATCGTCTCGTGCGAGATGATCGGCGTCTACAAGCCGCACCGCGAAGCCTACGTCACGGCGGCACGCTGGCTGAACCTCGCTCCCGACCGGATCCTTATGGTGGCCTGCCACAACTTCGACCTCAACGCGGCCCACGCCGCGGGGCTGCGCACGGCCTTCGTCGCCCGCCCCGACGAATGGGGGCCAGCGGGCCCGCCGGACCCCCATCCCAACATGGCCTACGACCACATCGTCGACGGCTTCGCCGCCCTGTGCGAGCAGGTTCTTGCCACCCAGTGAGGATTGCCACGCCGCGTCGACACCACCCCACCGGCATCGCGAAGGCGAGCCCTCGGCGCGAGCAGATCGTCAAGGCCGGCGCGCGGCTGGCGCAGATCTCGACCACGCCGTGGCCTTGACGGAAGCCGCTCACAGAAGGCGGAACACGATCGGACAGTTGACGATCCACCCCGTTGATCCGAACGGCACGCCGCCCCCCGGCGAGCATGTCCTGCACAGCACGGTGACTTCGCTGCGGGCGAGTGCCAGCGCCGAAGGCAACCACGGCGTACCACCGCGAGCAACTGTCGGGCGGCGCTTGCCATAGTCTGCAGTTCGCTAGTCACAAGGCGTTGATGTCACCGGCGCCTGCGCGCCGCGATGACCGGTATGTGGACGAGACCGTGAGTACGAGGGTCGAGGTCGACCGCCGGGACTCGGCATTGCCGTCATTCGCGACGCCACGTCGAATGGCAGCAACGGATCGACCCCAGCCGGGCAACTATCACTGCCGATCGATCGCGACCTATCTCTGAATTTCCGGACCGCGGCGAGAGTGCCCCAGGCTGGGCGTGTGCGCGTACTGCGCCTCGGGTTCGTTGCTGCGGACGAGAGGACGTTCATGCTTTCTCAGCGGCACAGGAACCTTTCGGATCTGCGACGGGTTCTTGACGAACTCGGAAATCTGCCGGGCGAGCAACTGATCGTCTCTGCTCTCGGAGTTCGCCAAGGCCATCCCGATCCAGCGCCAGGCGGTGGCCGCTTCGTCCAGGCTGCGTTTCACTGCCGCTCCTTGCTTTTGCTGGGGGCGATGGGTGCGCAGCCGCCCTTCTTCTCTCGCCTTGACTCGCCAGAGGGGCTCCTGGGTGCGGTAGATCCCCCTGGCCGCTTGCCGGCTCGCTTGGGCGTCGAGGCCCCACTCGCGCAGCCGCTCGGCGAACGTCTCGCGCCAGCGATGCAGGTCGGCCTTGCGTGGATTGAGCCGTACGCCGTGCCTGGACTCCGCCTTGACGCTGAGGTGGACATGCGGATTTTCCTGATGATCGTGAAGAACCATGACGTAGCGGTGATCGGCCAGCTCGACCTTGGCGAACTCGCGTGCCGCGCGCTGCACGATCAGCGGATCGGTCCCCCGCGGCATCGAGAGCATGATGTTGAACGCCTCGCGTCGATGGCCGACATCGTCGATGTAGGCGCCGCCAAAGCGCCACTGGCGCTCGATGTCCTTCAGGGCTTCCTTGCCCTGCTCGACGACGCCGCGATCGTCTTCGATCGGCAGCCTGCCGTTCTTGCTGATGTAGCGCCAGTGCGCTGCGATCGCCGCCATGCCGCGGCCGCCGCCGGTGACCTTGACCATGACCTGGGGCGCTCGTCGGACGGTGGCTTCGATCCGGCTGCGGATCGCCGAGGCGCGGTCGTTCAATGAACGCAGGCGCGGCGTTGTCGACTTGACGATCCGGCTGCGCGGATAAAAGAGTCGCTCGCCCCACTCGATGAGCTGGCCGTCGATGAATGCGTCCGCGGTCACGTCGGTTGTCCTGGCACGGGCGTGCGCGCCGGCGCCAGGGGTCGCTCTGTGGAACGAGCCACCGACAGTTCGGCCAGGACCTTGGCGTCGCGCTCGAGATGTGCACGAACATCGGCGTCGAGGGTATCCAAGCGTTCCCGATATTGGCGAGCGGACTCGACGGACCCCCTGCGCAGGAGTTCTGTCAGGTGATGGATGTCCCGGCTCAGGACCGCGAGCTCCTCGGCCGACTGGTTCAGCGCCTTCGCCAGTGCGATCCGGTCCGAAGACGCAACCACTGGCGCCACGCCGTCGATCAGTCGAGCAAGGTAGGCACCCCGGGACATGCCGGAGGCACGCGAGTTCTGATCCAGGCGATGGGCCGCGAGGTTGGGCAGTCGGATGGACAGCTTGGCACAAGGCCGCCGTGGCGCCGTGGGAGCCATCCTCGGCGCTGGCATCAAGGCGACCGCATCCGGGCCGAGCTTTGCCACCAGCGCGCTGCGCAGTACCTCGGACTCGGTGAGCGCCTCGGCAGCTGCGCGTGCGGCCAGGGTGGCACGAAGGCCGCGCAAGTCCACGGTGAAGTACTCGCGGGCGGGCGATCGCCCGGTTCGCATCCGCCGACAACCTACCGGTGGGCGAGATCGGCCAGTCGCCGGCGCAGCATCGTCAGCTCATCGGACGTGACCGGTGCGCCAGGCTTGCTCATTTGCACGAGGACCGATTCGAGGCGTGCGCACAGATCGCCCGCTCGCTCGGCGAGGGAGTTCCTGCGAGGCGGCGTAACTCGCTTGCGCGGCGCGACGCGCGGCAGCTGCGGGGCCTTCTTCAAGGATGCGACCGTGCGGCGCGTGATTTCGCGCTCGCCCTTGACGATCGCCGCGACTTGCTCGGGCTTCGTCTCGTGCAGCTTGGCAAGCTCGTACAAGGTCCGCGGTGAAGTGCAGCGCCCGCTGCGGAAGGCTTCGTCGAGCTCGGGTGGCAGCGTCAACAACGCGAGGTGATGCGCGATAGTGGTCTGGTCGATACCCAGCCGCTTGGCGATCTCGGCGTTCGATTCGCCGGCTTCGGCCCGGGAGCACATGAACCGGGCGAGATCGAGCGGCGTCAGGCCATGGCGCTTCTGGTTCTCGGCGACTTGCGCGTAGGCGTCGTGGACCTCGGAGCCGATGACGACCGGCACGACCTCGAGGCCTGCCTGCTTGGCAGCGCGCAAGCGCCTTGCGCCGAAGAGGACCCGGTAGCGACCGTCGCCCAGCGGAAGGACGACGATGGGCTGGAGAATGCCGCGCAGCGCGACATCCTGGGAAAGCTCGGAGATCTCTTCGTCGGGGAACTCGGTCCGCGGGTTGCGCGAGTCTTCATCGATGGAGTTCACGGACACCAAGAGAGGCAGTCCTTCGACAGCATTTGTGTTGCGCGGGAGTGCACTGGAACAAGCGGATGGCCGACCATCGACTGTTTGTTCGCGGGCGCCTTGGATCCGCGCCTCGATTCGATTGATATTCGCCTCGTTGACGAAATCGAGTTGCTCTACCGTGAGTTTGTTCCAAGGGATGCGCATGAACGCATCCTGCCCCTACCTTCTGCGTCGTGGTAGCCCCGGCTGCTACGTCGGACTGACCCCTCTGAGGTCCAAGGAGAACCCACGCAGTCCACGGCGGTCTCAGGCGGTCCGAAGCCCGTTACGAACTGTTTCACGTCGGGTGTGAGAAGGAGGAGGAGGCGAGACTCTGCGTTCACCCGCCCTCGGAATCACTTGTCAGCGGGCTAAGAAAGTGCGTTGCGTGAACCGCCCGAGCCCGCTGGCTTGCGCCGCGTGCCCGACTTGACGCTCTCACGACGGACATCTAGGTAGTCGGCCCATTTCTTCATCATCGACCGGCGTTGCGCCACGAACTCTGC
>JBDTPG010000283.1:0-3773 GCA_039932815.1 Caldimonas sp. | reverse complement strand
AGCACCTGCAGCTCGGCGATCTCGCGGTCGCCGAGCGGTGGCGTCGGCGCCGGAGGCGCCGCGCCCCGGCCGCTGCCGCCCGGCCGGCGCGGCGGCCGTGTGCCGCTCACCACAGGATCAGCTGCGTGCAGCGAAAGAGCGCGATCCGCCTGTCGTCGGGGCCGAACACCGTGGCCGACCAGACGTGCGTCGTCCGGCCGAGGTGCTCGGCGACGCATTCGCTGCGGATCTTGCCTTCGCGCGCGCTGCCGAGAAAGTTGCTCTTCAGCTCGATGGTGGTGAAGTTCTTCGCCTTCTCGGGCAGGTGGGCGATGCTCGCGTAGCCGGCACTGGTGTCGGCGAGGAGCAGCACGCTGGCGGCGTGGAGGTAACCGTTCGGCGCCATCATCCACGGCTGCAGCATCACTTCGGCGTCGAGGCGGCCCTCGGCGATGCGGGTGACGACGAGGCCGAAGCGGCCCGGCAGGCAGTCGGCCTGGCGCTGGTGAAAACTCTCGGCGGTGACGTCGGCTCTCAGCATCGCGAACCTTTCGCGGCGAAAAGAAGACAGCATAGCCAAGGCCACGGCAACGCCCCCGCGGCGCAGCGCCGCGTTCGCTTGGCGGATACTGCCGGCATGACGCCGCAAGCCGAGGACTCGGCCCGCCTCCAGCAGCTCCTCGGCGACTTGTACGCCGAGCGAAAGCAACGAGCCGAGACGCAGTCGGCGGTGATCGACGTCATCCTCGCGCGCCTGCGCTGCGCCCGCGTCAGCATGTGGAAGTTCGACGGCGCCGGCGACGACATGACGTTGCTCTGCTTCGCGTCGAAGACGGCCGACGGCGAGTTCGACACGTCGGAACGGCGCCTGTTCCGGCCGGAATTCATCGACTACTTCAACTCCCTCGTCGGCGCCGGCACCTACGTCAGCGTCGACGCGATGAGCGACCCGGTGCTGCAGCCGATGCGCGCCAGCTACCTCGTTCCCAACGACGTCGTCTCGATGCTCGACGCCGCCTTCGTGCTCAACAATCACACCTACGGCATGGTGTGCTGCGAGGAGCACCACCGTCGCGAATGGAAAGCGAGCGACATCGTCTCGCTGCGCGCGATCGTCAACAAGATGGCCCTGCTGATGTGGAACGCGCCCGACCCGGTGCTGCTGAGAACGCCTTCCCTGCCGCTGCGCGTGCTGCTGCAGGAACCCGGCCCGGCCGCGGAGCGGCGGCGCTGACGCCAACGACAGACCAGGAGACCCGCCCATGGGCGCCAACGAATCCTTCACCAGCACGGCCGACATCGGCCACTTCATCGGCGGCCGTCGCGCTGCCGGCACGAGCGGCCGCAGCCAGCCGGTCACCAACCCGGCGACGGGCGCGGTCGCGCGCCGCGTCGCGCTCGCTTCGCCGGCCGAGGTCGACGCCGCCGTCGCCGCCGCCAAGGCGGCGCAGCCGGCCTGGGCCGACACGCCACCGCTGCGCCGCGCGCGCGTCATGCAGGCCTTCCTCAACCTGCTCAACCGCGAGCGCGACACGCTCGCCGCGATGATCACCGCCGAGCACGGCAAGGTCTTCAGCGACGCCCAGGGCGAGGTCACGCGCGGCATCGACATCGTCGAGTTCGCGTGCGGCATCCCGCAGCTGCTGAAGGGCGACTACACCGACCAGGTCTCGACCGGCATCGACAACTGGACGATGCGCCAGCCGCTCGGCGTCGTCGCCGGCATCACGCCGTTCAACTTCCCGGTGATGGTGCCGATGTGGATGTACCCGGTGGCGATCGCCTGCGGGAATGCGTTCGTGCTGAAGCCGAGCGAGCGCGATCCGTCGCCGTCGATCTTCATGGCCGAGCTGCTCGCCGAAGCCGGCCTGCCGAAGGGAATCTTCAGCGTCGTCCAGGGCGACAAGGCCGCCGTCGATGCCCTGCTCGCGCACAAGGACGTCAAGGCGCTGAGCTTCGTCGGCTCGACGCCGATCGCGCGCTACATCTACGAGACCGGCGCCAGGAACGGCAAGCGCGTGCAGGCACTCGGCGGCGCCAAGAACCACATGGTCGTGATGCCCGACGCCAACCTCGAGCAGGCGGTCGATGCGCTCGTCGGCGCCGCCTACGGCTCGGCCGGCGAGCGCTGCATGGCGATCTCGGTCGCGGTCTTGGTCGGCGACATCGCCGACCGGATCGTGCCGCTCCTGGCCGAGCGGGCGACGCGGCTGATCGTCAAGAACGGTATGGAAGGCGATGCCGAGATGGGGCCGCTGGTCAGCGCCGAGGCGAAAACGCGCGTCGAGTCGTACATCGATGCCGGTGTCGCCGCCGGCGCGACCCTCGCCGCCGACGGCCGCGGCCTCGCCGTCGCCGGGCACGAGAAGGGGTTCTTCACCGGCGGCACGCTGTTCGACCACGTCACCCCGGAGATGAAGATCTACAAGGAGGAGATCTTCGGCCCGGTCCTGTCGTGCGTGCGCGTGCCGGATTTCGAGTCGGCGCTCAAGCTCGTCAACGCGCACGAGTTCGGCAACGGCGTCGCCTGCTTCACCAGCGACGGCAACGTCGCGCGCGAGTTCGCGCGGCGGGTCGAGATCGGCATGGTCGGCATCAACGTGCCGATCCCGGTGCCGATGGCCTGGCACGGCTTCGGCGGCTGGAAGTCGAGCATGTTCGGCGACACCCACGCCTACGGCGAGGAAGGCGTCCGCTTCTACACGCGCCAGAAGTCGGTGATGCAGCGCTGGCCGGAGAGCACGCCCAAGGGCGCCGAGTTCACGATGCCGACGTCGAAGTGAATCGCGGCGCCGCGATCGTCCCGAGCGAAGCGAAGGATCTTCCCCTAGCTAAAGGCACTCGCCGGGCGGATTGAGGACGACCCCGCGATTCCTTCCGCGGTCGGTCGCGCTCTCGAAGGCATCCTGGGCGGATTCCATCTGGACCATCGCGGCGGCGACCAGCTTGTCGACTCCCGCCGGATCCATCGTTCCCGGCTCGACATCGTCGAGCTTGTTCTCCAGCATGACGATGCTCTCGAGGTAGACGAGCGCGTGGTCCTTCTCGTGCTTTTCGAGCGCCTTCCACATCCGGTCCCATTCCGCCCGGCAGGGCTCGGGCGCCGCCTTGTACTCCGACCAGACCGGCATCTCGATCGTGTGACCGACGACGAGCTCGACCGACAACACTTTCTTGGATTTCTTGTCGACCGTGTACTTGGTCTTGCCGGCCATCGGCTTGAAGCGGCCCCAGCAGGTCGGCCCCAGGGCGGTCTTGGCGGCCTGGAGCGTCTTGCCGTGCACCTTGTAGGTGGCCGAGTTCTTGACCAGCTTTCTCTCGACCTTCATGGCGTGCTCCTTCGTCGAACCGGGCGTTATACCGCTTCTTCACCCGCCGACCGTGCCCGAGGGATGGCTAGAGCTTCTCGGTCTCTCCCGCCGCCGGCTGCCAGCGCATCAGCCGCCGCTCGATCCGGCCGACGCCGGCGTCGAGCAGGAGGGCGAACGCGGTCAGGACGAGGATGCCGGCCATCACCGTGTTGATGTCGAATGAGCCCTCGGCCTGCAGGATGAGGTAGCCGACGCCGCGCGACGAGCCGAGGTACTCGCCGACCACTGCGCCGACGAAGGCCAGGCCGACCGAGGTGTGCAGCGAGCTGAACACCCAACTGGTCGCGCTCGGCAGGTAGACGTGGCGCAGCAGCTGGCGCTGCGAGGCGCCGAGCATGCGCGCGTTGGCGAGCACGACCGGGCTCACTTCCTTGACGCCCTGGTAGACGTTGAAGAAGACGATGAAGAAGACCAGCGTCACGC
>JBDTPG010000282.1:0-3779 GCA_039932815.1 Caldimonas sp. | reverse complement strand
AGGTCCTCGCCTTCCTCGAAGCGCATCACCATGTAGGCGGTGTTGTTCGCCTCGAACACGGAGAGCACGCGGACGATGTTTGGATGGTCGAACCGCGCGAGCGTGCGGGCTTCGGAAAGGAACCGCTCCAGGCCCCACGCGTAGCGCTCCGCATGCGTCTCGGTGCGGGGCCGCGCCGAAGCGTCGGGGCGGCGACGCGCGACCTCGGTCGGCAAGTATTCTTTGATCGCGACCCGGCGATCGAGGTTGGTGTCGTGCGCGAGGTAGGTGATGCCGAAGCCGCCCTGGCCAAGCACGCGTTCGAGCACGTACCAGTGCAGCCGGTAGCGAGCCGGCAGGGCATCCGGAAAGTCCTCGTCGGCCATTGCACCTTTCCGGGCGGGCGTGGCGACGAAAGGTCGCTCGCACCCGGCCTTGCCTAGCAAGACGATAAGCGAAGCCTCGGGGAGCCGCCAGTCCCGAAGGCGGCGATCGACGAAGCGAGTGGCCGCCAGCTTGCGCCCGCCTTCTGACAGATGCCATACAGATCGCGCGCGGATCGCGTTCCACAAGGCCGGTCCCGAGTCGTCAGCCATCTGTCAGCCATCGGTGAGCCGTCGATCAGCGCGGCCGCGTGATCGTGCCCTCCATCGGATTTCGGTCGAGGTGAGAACATGACAACAACCGCCCATCGTCGCGCCGCGAAGCGGTGGCCCGTATCGATCGCCGCTTTCGCGGCTGGGGCTCTGCTGAGCGCCTGCGCCAACGTACCGCCGCCGCGGGGTTTCGACCCGGGCGAGGCGCAGATCGTCGTCCTGAGCGGTGTTACGGCGATTGACGTCAACGGCCTGCCAGGCGGCAAGGCAATGGGCGCGGGAGTCGGGGCCGGCACCGGCTCCGGCATCGGCGTTGTGGCCAGCGGATTCGTCTGCGCCGCTACCGGGCCGTTCATCGCGCTATGCCTCGCCGCCGTCCTTCCGACCGCGACCGCGATCGGCGCGGTATCGGGCGGCGTCGTCGGCGCCATCCGCACCGAAAGCATCGAAGCGATGGCGCTCAAGACGCGGATGCTGATGGAGGAGCTCGCCGACCCGGGCCATGCCGAGCAGTTGGTGCGCGAGCTGCGCGAACGTGTCGGCGCCGGCGCTGCCAGCGACGCGGCTTCGGATCGTCCCTGGACGCTCGAGGCCGGCGTCGTCGAGATCGGCACCGAGGGCAAGAGCCGCTTCGAGCTGCGCCTGGTTGCTCGCTTGCGTCTGCGTCAGGGCACCGCGCCGCCCGTCTGGGAAACCGCTCGCGAAGTCCAGAGCCGCAACAGCCTGACGACAGCCCAGTGGCTTGCCGACGACTCGCGCGCGTTGCGCACGGTGCTGGGTCGCTGCATCGAGCAAGCCGCAGCCCGACTCGCGATGGAACTGCGCCTCCCGTCCGCCGATGCCCCGGGCGCGCCGGCGCCGCGCTCGCGCTACTCGACTTCGTGCGACGACGCGCCGATCGAGCCTCTTGTCACCCCGTCCTGACGCGCCGGTTCGCCGGCCGCCCGTGCCCCGCCCCACCACTTCGAAAGTCACCTCATGAATCTCATCAGCACCCTCGCCGGTTCCCTCGTCGCCTCGCTGGTCCTCGTCGCGTGCGGCGGCTCCGACGACGACGGCGCGCCGACCACGAAGGGCAGCTTCACGGCCGTCGTCTCGTTCGGCGACAGCCTCAGCGACATCGGCACCTACGCGCCGGCCACCTCGCTCGCCGGCACCGGCGCGCCGCCGTACTTCGGCGGCAAGTTCACGACCAATGCGATCGGTACCGGTGCAGCGGACGCGAACCCGCTCGGCAAGGTCTGGGTCGAGAACCTCGCGGCCTCGCTCGGCATCGCCGTCACGCCGGCCGAGGCCGGCTTCAACGGCGCGTCGGTCAAATGCCCGGCCGCAGCCGCGTCCGCACTGGCCAGCAGCTGCACCGGCTACGGCCAGGGCGGCGCGCGCGTCTCGAATCCGGCGGGCATCGGCCACAACGCCGACGGCAGCGGCGCGCTCACGGTGCCGGTGGTCACGCAGATCGCCAACCACCTGGCGCGCTTCAAGGCATTCAAGGCGAGCGACCTCGTCCTCGTCTACGCTGGAAACAACGACGTCTTCCTCGCCATCGAGGCCTACGGCGCCAGCGCGGCGACGATCCAGGCGCAGGCAAAGGCCGGCACGTTGACGCCGGCGCAGGCAAGCGCCCAGCTCGACACGGCGCAGCAGCTCGCCGACACGACGGTCCAACAGGCGGGGAAGGACCTGGCGGCCGCGGTCAAGTCGCAGATCCTCGCCAACGGCGGCTACTACGTCGCCGTGATCCTGCTCAACGACATCGGCGACACGCCGTTCGGCAACTCGTTGCCTGCCAGCGTTCACACGATATTGACCGAGCTGTCGAAGTCCTTCAACAAGGAGGTCGCCGCCGACCTCGCGGGCAGCCCGATCCGCCTCATCGACACCTTCGCGCACTCGAAGGTGGTCTTCGCCAACCCGGCCGCCTCCGGCTTCGTCAACAACACGGTGCCAGCCTGCGATGGCGTGGTGATCTCGGCGCTGACGGGGGGTGCCGTCACCGACGGGTCGTCGTTGTTCTGCAACGCGACGCCGGGGTCACCCGTCTACGCGCTGCGCGCCGGCGCGAGCTCGACAACTTGGCAATTCGCCGACGGCGTGCATCCGACAACAGGTGGACACAAGGTGCTGAGCGACACCTTTGCCGCGCAGCTGAAGTCGTTCGGCTGGATCTGAGGAGCGAGACCATGTCGACCGCCAAGGACCGCCCGGCCGCACGATCGATCTTCACCCTGGCCGTGCTGGCGCTCGGCGGCTGCGGTGGCATCGCCTCCTCCGACGCTCCGCAATGCAGCTACTTCTCCAACACTTGCAACTTCGAGGCCATCGACTTCACGCCCTCCACCCCGACGCTGTTCGCGTCCGTCTTCCCGATGCGGCTCACCGTGCAGGTCGGCGGCACGGTGACCTTCACCGCCGACGCTTCGCTGTCCGGCGCCACCTTCCAGTGGCGCCGGTCCTCGGACAACGGGGCGACGTGGGCCGACATCCCGGGCGCGACTGGGGACAGCTACACGCTCTCCGGGGTGCAACTGCCGGACGACGGTGCCAGGTTCAGGGTCGAAGTGACCCGCGGCACCGCCAGCGTCGCGAGCTTTTCCGGCCGGCTGACGGTGTCGTCGATGCCGGGAGTCGTCATCGCCGACGGCGAGTTCAAGACCGCGGACTGGATGGCGACGGCGAGCCCGAGCCCGAGCGCGGGCGGGCCGGTCGAATCGATCGAGCGAGTTCCCGATGACGGCGACCCGGGCGCGTACCGCCGCATGGTCGATGTGATGTCGACCCTGCCCGACTCGCTGCGCGTGCTGCACGTCTACCAGGGCGGCGCGTACGACCCGGCGATCCAGGGCGGTGTGCATGCCATCGACTACACCGAGGTCTGCCGGGTCCTGGCAAGCAAGTCCACCGTGACGGTCCGGTCGGCGCTCCTGTTGGAGCAGGACGGGCGCACCTATTCGTTGGCGCCCTTCGCCTGCTTTGTTTCCGGCTGGCATCCGCTGCTGCCGCTGTCGAGTCTCGTGGCGGCAGACTTCGGCCAGATCGCCGGGCCCGCCTGTCCGGCCGGGGTCGCCTGCCCCGATTTCTCGGCGACAGCCTTGCCGATGCGTTTCGGCTACGTGCGCAGCACCGGACAGAGCGCGGGAACCGCGCCGGTCACGATCGAGCACCACATCGACGACTGGGCCGTGACCGTCTGGCGCCGCTAGC
>JBDTPG010000281.1:0-3783 GCA_039932815.1 Caldimonas sp. | reverse complement strand
CGCAGGCGGCTGCTTCATCGACGTCAAGGCCGCCTTCGACGCGGCCGGGCTGCGCGCCGCCGGCCTCTGCGTCTGGCGACTCTGAGCGGGGTCAGCGGCCGGCGGCGGCGACGCGTTCGAGCTCGCCGAGCATGACGAGGGCGAGCGTTCGCCGGTCGTAGTGCCGCGCGGCCGCGAGGCAGCGCTCGCGGCACGCCGCGATGGCGGCCGGATCGGCGCGCAGACCGCGCAGCAACCCGGCGAGCGCGCCGGCGTTCTCGGGCTCGAACACCCAGCCCGCGCGCTCGCGCTCGACGATGCCGGCCGACTCGCCGGCGACCCCGTGCAGGACCGGGATGCCCATCCCCATGCACTCGAAGAGCTTCGACGGGATGACCGTCTCGAACAGCGGCGTTCGCCGCAGGTGGATGATCGAGACGTCGAGCAGCGACCAGTAGCGGGCGACCTCGTCCTTCGCCACCGAGTCGACGAAGACGACGTTGTCGAGGCCGAGGGTGCGCGCGCGCTCGACGAGGGCCGCCTTGCGCGCCCCGTCGCCGAGCAGGAGCAGGCGGATCGAGGGATCGTCGCGCAGCAGCACGGCGGCATCGAGCAGGGTTTCGAGCGCATGCGCCATGCCGTGCGTGCCGACGTAGCCGGCAACGAACTTCCCCTCGAGCCCGAGCTCGCGGACGAGCGCCTCGTCCTTGGGCCGCGGCGAGAAGCGCGCGACGTCGACGCCGTTGGTGACGACGGCCACCTTGGTCGGATCGATGCCGCGGCCGGCGAGGTTGGCGCGAAACGCGTGCGTCACCGAGATCACGCGCGCGGCGCGCCGGTAGAGAAACAGCTCGAGCCGCTCGAGCGCGCGCAACAGCCACGACGACTTCATGGCACCGACGGCGGCGATCGACTCCGGCCAGAGGTCGCGCAGCTCGAACACGTACGGTCGCCGCTTGACGGCGCCGACGAAGCACGCCGCGCACGCGGTGAAGAACTGAGGCGACGTGCCGACGACGACGTCGACGCGGCGGATCGAGAGCGACGCCAGCGACGCCGTCGCCATGAAGCTCAGGTAGTCGAGGACGCGCCGCGCGAAGCCCTCGTTGGCGGTGATGTACGACCAGACGCGAACCACGCGGATGCCGTCGACCCTCTCCTCCTGGCGCCAGGCGTTGCGGTAGCCGGGGAACACCGCGCCCTTCGGGAAGTTGGGCGCGCAGGTGACGACCGTCACCTCGTGGCCCGCCTCGGCCCAGACCCGGCAGTGCTCGTGCGTCCGGCTCGCCGGCGCATTCACCTCGGGCGGGAAGTTGTCGCTCAGGAAGAGGATGTGCACGGGATCAGGCGAGCCACGACCAGCGGGTGAGCGAGCGCCCGTCGGCGAGCGCGACCGCGAGACACGCCGTCGGTTCGACGACGCCGAAGCGCGGAGCGAAGAACGACACCTCGGGGAACGCGCGGCCGATCGCGATCTCGGCCTCGGCGATCGGCCGGGTGCCGTTCGAGACGCGCCAATGCCGCTCGCCCACAGCGGCGAGCGCGAGCCCGGGCGCGAGGTGGAAGCGCGCCAGCGCCGCCGGCCGCCCCGGGCCGACCTCGTCCTCGACGATCAGTCCGGCGCTGTCGAAGCGCCAGCGCCGGCGGTGGATCGGCCGGCCGGCGAGGTGGGCGTAGCCGTCGTGGGCGCCGTCGATCACGAGCGCATCGCCGTCGCGCGAGACCCGTGGGCCGGTCGGGCGGGCGCGCCGGCCGACCCGGAAGCCCGCCCAGACCTCGGACGAATTCGTCGCCGCGACCTCGACGGTGCTGTGCGCCGCCGTCGACCGCTCGCGCTGGCGGACATCGTCTTCGCCGTAGCGAGATGTGCCGCCGTTGACGATCAGGCGCCGGCCGTCGAGCGAGAGCTCGAAGGACAGCGTGTCGGCGTGCGCGTGACCGGGCAGGTAGTCGGGGCCGACGCGGGCCACGTCGATCAGGGCGACGACGCGATCGCGCTCGACGCGGACATAGCCGGAATCGGCGAGGACGACGACGCCGTCGTCGCCGTCACGCGGTGCCTCGGCCGTGCCGAGGGCGTCGGCCAGCTGGGCGAGCTCGGCCGCGGCCGGCGCGATGCCGTCGGCGCAGTCGTTGAAGCGGCCGAGCGTGGCGTCGGGATGGCTCATCGCCGCGAGCCAGCGCCGCATCTTCGGAATGCGTGCGATCAGCTCGCGGCGCAGTCGCTCCGCCGCGGCGAGACCGTCACCGAGGGCGGCGATCGCATTCGCCAGGTCGAGCACGTCCTCGAGCGCGAGCGCGTGGTACATCGGGCTCAGTTCGAACTGGCCGCCGTCGTCGAGCACCTGCTCGGGCAGCTCGCGGCCGAGGATGTCGGTTCCGCTCGCGAGCCAGCGCGCGGCTTCGGCGCCGTCGAAGAAGAGGCCCGCGAAGACGAGCGCCTTGGCGTTGGCGAAGAGATGATTGCCGAGAAGATGCGTCTCCAGACGCTGCGCCAGCCAGCGCGTCTGCACGGCGAGGCTCGCCAGCATGGCCGCAGAAGCGTCGTGGCCGCCGAGCAGCCACTTGATCCAGTTGACGATCCGGAGCGAGAGGGGATAGGGCGCCCAGCCCGGCCCTTGCCCGGGCGGGTTGTCGGCCAGCCAGCGCTCGATGAGCGCCGCGTGCGCGTCGCCGCGCATCTCTGCGCCTTCGGCATTGAGGTCGTCGAAGTAGTGCTGGTGGTAGCGCCAGAGCAGCGTCGGCCCGGAGCCGTTCCAGTCGACGTCGGCCAGCGCGTGGCGCGCGCCGAGGAGGTCGAACGTCGCCGGCGCTTCCAGGCTCTGCAGTCGCCGCGCCGGCGTCGCCCACGGGCCGCTCGCGACGCGACGATCCGGCGCGGGACGAAGGTCCGCGCTCGGCCGACGCAGGCGGAACGCGATGCGCCCTGTGAGCTGGCCGGCCCGGAGATGGCGGACCGTTCGCCAGTACGTGCCCGGGCTCGTCACGCCGGCGCGGTCGGGGCGAGCAGCCGCTCGAGGACGGCAACGATGCGCGGGCCGGTGCGGCCGTCCCAGAGCGGCGGCACGCCGCCCCGCTTCCAGGCGCCGGCGAAGAGGCGATCGAGCGCCGGCGCCAGGCGCGCCGGATCGGTGCCGATCAATTCGTTGGTGCCGATCGTGACCGTCTCCGGCCGCTCGGTGCTGTCGCGCAAGGTGATGCACGGGACGCCGAGGACGGTCGTCTCCTCGGTGATCCCGCCCGAGTCGGTGATCACGGCCTTGGCGTGCTGGACGAGGTAGTTGAACTCGAGGTAGGGCTGCGCGTCGACGACGAGCAGGTGGGCGGGCAGCGGGCCGATCTGCGCCAGGGTCTTGACCGTGCGCGGGTGGGCCGCGAAGACGACCGGCAGGCCGCGCGTCGCGGCGCCGACGGCGTCGAGCAGCACACGCAGCGATGCCGGAGAGTCGACGTTGGCGGGCCGATGCAGCGTCATGACGAAATAGCCGCCCGGCGCGAGCGCTGCGCCGGCCCAGAACGCCGGCGGCCGGAGCCGCGCCTTCTGCGCCAGCAGCGTGTCGATCATCGTGTTGCCGACGAAGAAGATGCGCTCGTCGCCGACGCCGGCGCGGCGCAGGTTGTCGTTGGCGGTCTCGCTGGTCGTGAAGAAGTGGTTGGTGATCGCGTCGGTGACCATGCGGTTGATCTCTTCCGGCATCGTCCAGTCGCCGGAGCGGATGCCGGCCTCGACGTGGGCGACCGGAACGTGCAGCTTCTGCGCCGCGATCGCGCACGCCATCGTCGAGGTGACGTCGCCGACGACCA
>JBDTPG010000280.1:0-3798 GCA_039932815.1 Caldimonas sp. | reverse complement strand
AGCCGCGTCAGCTCCTCGTTCAGCCGGTGCAGCTCGAGCGCGTTGTTCTTCTTCTCGGTGATGTCCTGGAACGCGCCGAGCAGACGCACCGGACGACCGTCCTCGCAGACGGCGACGCCCTGCACGCGCACCCAGCGCGGGTTGCCCCGGGCGGTGACGAACGGCAGCTCGAGATCCCACGACGCGCCTTCGCGCGCGCCGTGCTCGATCGCCGCCAGCAGCGACGGCCGGCCTTCAGGCGGGTAGTGGCTCATCGCGTCGTCGAGGCGCGGCGTCGGCCCCGGCTCGATCTCGTGGATGCGAAACACCTGCTCGGTCCACTCGTAGCGCATGTTCGTCAGGTCGAGCTCCCAGCCGCCGATGTTGGCGAGCTCGCCGGTGCGGCGCAGCATCTCCGAGCTGCGCTGGACTTCGGCCTCGGTGCTCTTCCTGCGCGTCAGGTCCATGTGGGTGCCGGTCATGCGCACGGGGGTGTCGAGGCCGTCGCGTTCGACCACCTTGCCGCGGCTCAGCAGCCAGACCCAGTGGCCTGCCTTGTGGCGAACCCGGAACTCGCATTCGTAGGCCGCGCTCTCGCGCCGGAAATGCGCTTCGATCGACGAGATCAGCCCCTCGGCGTCGTCGCGATGGACGATGTTGCGCCATGCCGATCCCGAGTCGCCGAGCTCGCCGGGCGAATAGCCGAGCTGGCGCCGCACGACCTCGTTGTGGTTGAAGCGATCGTTGCGGATGTCCCAGTCCCACAGGCCCAGGTCCGCGCCCTCGAGCGCGAGCTCGAGCTGCTCGGCGGTCTTGCGGCGCTCGCGTTGCGCGCTCGCCTCGAGCAATGCATACGACTTGCGGCGCCACTGGCCGCGATACAGGCCGAAGGCGGCGCCGGCGCCGAGGAGCGCGAAGAAGGTCATGTCGCCGAGGGCCTGCTTGCGCCAGGGCGCGAACAGCTCCGGCAGGGAGCGGCTGACGGCGATGACGAGCGGCTTGTCCATCGCCAGCGAAGGCGGCGAGATCTGGCTGAGCGCCGTCATGCGCTGCTCGCTCGAGCCCCCGATCGTGCCGATCAGGATCGGCGTCGCGTTGGCGTCGCCGCGCGCCTGGCCCATCGCCGCGAACGCCGGCTGCGACTCGCCTTCGATGCGGCGCGGGTCCTCGGGCATCGTCACGAACACCTTGCCGTCGCCGTGGCCCAGCGATACCCACATGTCCGGCGCATAGAGTACCGAGCGCATCAGGACCGTGAAGTATTCGGGTTCGAGCGCGGCGGCGACGGCGCCGGCGAAGGCGCCGTTGGGCGCGCGGATGGCGCGAACGAAGATGACGGTGTAGGTGCCGAGCGGCGTCTTCAGCGGCGCGGCGACGTGCAGGGTCGCGTCGCCGCCCTGATCGCGGGCCATCCTGAAGTAGTCGCGATTGGCGAAGTCGCGGCCGAGCAGCGCGCCGACGCTGCTCGCGACGACGGTTCCGTCGGCGTCGAGCAGGGCCATCGAGCGCACGCCCGGGATCGCGTCGCTGAGCGCCTTCAGGCGCACCGAGAGCAGGGTGGAGACGCTGTGCACCGGCGTCGCCAGGAACTCCTCGCGAACGCTGGCCAGGGCGCGGTTCATGCCGTCGAGCTGCTGGCCGACGTTGTCGTCGACGACGCGCGCCTGCACGCGCAGGCGATCGCGCTCGGTCGCATCGAGGGCCGCATGCGCGTGGAACAGCGACCACCCGATCAGGGCACCCAGGACGAGCAGGCCGACCAGGAGGGCGAGCCACTCGGCGGTGAACTGGCCGGCGAACCGCGTGTCGCGGTCGCCCGCGGCAGGCTCCGCCGGCGCGGCCGCGGCGAGGCGCGGCAACAGCAGCTCGGGATCGGCGAGCACTGCCGCTCCGGTCTCGACGCCGCCCGTCACGTCTTGCCCGCGCCTCGGGTCGGTCGGTCCGCGCTCATGACGGGTCATCGGCAGCGCCGCCGCGAAGTGAAGCGCCGCCGTCATGCGGATGTGCACGATTCGCGCCGGCGGTGCTGGATGGATTTACAGTCCGGTCGTCTTCACCGCGGGCGCAAGCCGCTCGTTCGCCGCCGATGCCTGCCCTCGTCGTTCCCCGCCCCGCTCGTCCCGGCTCGCTCCTCGCCGGTCTCAACGAGGCCCAGCGTCGGGCCGCCGGCTTCGGCATCGACGGCTCGGGTGCAGCGCCGATCGGCCCGCTCCTGATCGTTGCCGGCGCGGGCTCGGGCAAGACGCTGACGCTGGCGGCGCGGGTCGCCCGCCACGTCCTCGCCGGCGCCGACCCGTCGCGCGTCCTCCTGCTGACGTTCTCGCGCCGCGCCGCGCTCGAGATGGAGCGCCGCGTCGGCCGCGTCCTCCACGAAGCGCTCGGCCTGGCGTCGCTGCAGCAGGCGCCGCGGCTGGCGTGGTGCGGCACCTTCCACAGCGTCGGCGCGCGGCTGCTGCGCGGCGTCGCCGCGCGGATCGGCCTCGACGAATCGTTCACCGTCGACGACCGTGCCGACTCCGAGGACCTGATCCACCTGCTGCGCCAGCGCCTCGGCCTGGCGAGCGGCGCGCGCCGGTTCCCGCAGAAGGGCACGTGCCTGGCGATCTACTCGCGCGCCGTCAACGCGAGGAAGCCGCTCGCCGACGTGCTCGCCGAGACCTTTCCCTGGTGCGGCGACCACGAGCAGGCGCTCGCCCGCCTGTTCGCCGCCTACGAGGGCGAGAAGCAGTCGCAGCGGGTGCTCGACTTCGACGACCTGCTCGTCTGGTGGGCCGAGGCGATGGCCGAGCCGCTCGTCGGCGCCCAGATCGCCTCGCGCTTCGATCACGTCCTCGTCGACGAGTACCAGGACACCAACCGGCTGCAGGCCGAGATCGTCCAGCGCCTGCGCCCGGACGGCAGCGGCCTCACCGTCGTCGGCGACGATGCCCAGGCGATCTATTCGTTTCGCGCCGCCGAGGTGCGCAACATCCTCGACTTCGCCGCGCGCTTCACGCCCGCGGCGACCGTGCTGACGCTCGAGCAGAACTACCGGTCGACGGCGCCGATCCTGGCGGCATCGAACGCGGTCATCGCCCTGGCCGCCGAGCGTCACGCCAAGCAGCTCTGGAGCGAACGCCCGGCGAGCGAGCGGCCGGCGCTGGTCTGGGTCGACGACGAATCGGCCGAGGCGTCATGGGTCGCCGAGCGCGTGCTGGCGCTGCGCGAATCCGGGCTGTCGCTGAAGAGCCAGGCGGTGCTCTTTCGGAGCGCCCAGCACAGCAACGCGCTCGAGCTCGAGCTGGCGCGGCGCGACATCCCGTTCGTCAAGTACGGCGGCCTGCGCTTCCTCGACGCCGCCCACGTCAAGGACGTGCTCGCGGTGCTGCGCTTCGCCGCCAATCCGCGCGGCCAGCGCGCTGCGCTGCGCGCGCTCCAGCTCGTTCCGGGCATCGGCTCGGCGAGCGCCGGCCGGCTCGTCGCGGCGCTCGCCGTGGCCGACGATCCGGCGACGCGGCTGCTCGAGTTCGCTGCCGCGCCGGCCGTCGCGCCGGCGTGGTCGGCGTTCGTGTCCCTCTTCGCCGCCTTGCGCGCGGACGGCTCGCCGTGGCCGGGCGAGCTCGCCGTCGTCGAGCGCTGGTACCTGCCGATCCTCGAACGCCTGCACGACGACGCGGCGCCGCGCGCCGCCGACATCGCCCACCTCGTCCGCCTCGCGGCCGGCTATCCGTCGCGCGAGCGCTTCCTGACCGAGCTCGCCCTCGATCCGCCGGCGGCGACGAGCGACGAGTCGGGGCCGGGCGGCGACGACGAGGACTACCTGATCCTGTCGACGATCCA
>JBDTPG010000279.1:0-3815 GCA_039932815.1 Caldimonas sp. | reverse complement strand
GGACAACCGCAGGGCACGCCATCGCGATGAGCCAGCAGCAAGACGACGAAGAAGGGACCGTCATCCGACCTCAGGCCGCGGCATCGATCGCGCCGCCCGCTGCCGCGCCACCTGCACGCAAGGCCGACGGCTCGTCGGGCAGCGGCCACGATGCCTTGTCGCTGCACCTCGGCACCCGCCTGGCCGAATTCGAGATCACGGGTCGCATCGGCGATGGCGGCTTCAGCATCGTCTACCTCGCCATGGATCACTCGCTCGAGCGAACCGTGGCGCTGAAGGAATACATGCCGATGTCGCTGGCGACGCGCGTCGGGACGACGCAGGTGGAGCCTCGGTCGGAGCGCTATCGCGACACTTTCGACGCGGGGCTGAAGAGTTTCGTCAACGAGGCCAAGCTGCTCGCCCAGTTCGACCATCCGTCGCTGGTCAAGGTGTACCGCTTCTGGGAGGCCAACGGCACCGCGTACATGGTGATGCCGTTCTACCAGGGCATCACCGTGAAGGATGCGGTCCGTGCGATGTCGGGCCCGCCCGACGAGGCCTGGCTCATGGCGCTGCTGGCGCCCCTGACCCAGGCCTTGGCAGTGATCCACGGTGAGTACTGCTATCACCGCGACATCGCCCCCGACAACGTCATCCTGCTGGCCGGGAGCAACAAGCCGCTGCTCCTCGACTTCGGCGCGGCGCGGCGGGTCATCGGCGACATGACGCAGGCGCTGACCGTGATCCTGAAATCCGGCTATGCCCCGGTCGAGCAGTACGCCGAGATTCCCGGCATGAAGCAAGGACCGTGGACCGACATCTATGCGCTTGCTGCGGTCGTCTACTGGTGCATCACCGGCCAGACCCCACCGACCTCGGTCGGCCGCCTGATGAGCGATTCGTTCGTGCCCTTGGCCGAATGCGCCGCGGCCCGGTACAGCGCGCCTTTCCTCGAAGCGATCGATCGCGCCCTGGCGGTGCGGCCGGAGAAGCGCACCCAGTCGATCGCCATGCTCCGCGAAGAACTCGGCCTGGCCGACGATGGCACCGGCGCGTCACGGCCGGCGTGGGACGACTTCGACTCCACCGTCATCCGGCCGGCCGGACAGCGCACGGCACGGATCGACCCGACATCGCGCCTGGCGACCGAGTTCCCGGTCTCGGCGCAGGTGACCGAGCCGCCGGGAGTCGTCGACGTCCCTTCCCCCACGCGCAATACGGTGACGCGCGCCGGCCTGGAATTTCCAGCCACCGCAGTGCCGCAGGGAACCCACGCGCTCGAAGTGCCATCGGAGCCTCCGCCGACGGACGAGGACGCATTGCGACCAGAACCCGCCGATGTGGTCGGCACCGGAAAGACCGGCATTCGCCGCATTGCGTTGGTCGTTTCCGCGACAGCGGCCGTCGCCGCCGGGGCGATCTGGTGGGCCCTGCACAAGCCGGCCGTGGAGACAGCCTCGCCGCCGCGGGCCCAGGATTCCGGTTCGATCACGCCGTCGTCGACGCTGACGCAAGGCACCGGCGACGCGAGCAGCGCCACCGGCACGACCAGGGCGGCCGCCGACGCGCCGGTCTCGTCGCCATCGATATCGCCACCGACATCGGAGTCGCCATCGGCAGCGACGGTGCCAGTGGACCCCTCGACGGCCGCGAATCCGCCAGCCTCCGTCGACACACCGGCGGCGAAACCGGACGTGGCGTCAGCGTCCGCGCCGTCCGCGCCGGTCGCCCCGGTGGCCGACGCGCCCAAGCGGACGACGAAGAAGTCGATCCAGCCGGACAACGCGGCGGCCGCGCGGCCCGATCCATCGAGCGAGCGTGCCTCGAAGCGGCCGGATGCTGCAGCACCCGAGCGCGCGCAGGCGGACTCGACGACTCGAGCCGAGTGCGGCCGGATCTTCCAGAGGCTCTCGCTCGGTGAAACCAGTCCCGAACTTCTCGAGCGCCTCAAGACGCTGAAGTGCCGATAGCGGCCCACGACGCGCTTTCCGTCGCCTCCTGCGGGCACAATGGCGCCGCCCCAAGTTGACCGAGGCTGGCGATGCGAACATGGATGGTGACGCTGCTGCGTGCGTTGTGCCTGACGAGCCTCATCTCGGCCGGTTACGCCCATGCCGAGCCGGCTGAAGTGATCGTCGGGACCTACGTCAACAAGGTCCAGGACCTGAGCTTCCGCGAGAACCGCTACGCCGTCGACTTCTACGTCTGGTTTCGCTGGAAGGCGCAGGGACCATTGGCCGACTACAAGCCGCTGGAGAGCTTCGAGATCATGAACGGCCGCGTCGACGGCAAGACCAGCGTCGTCGAGAAGAAGATCGGCGATGTCAACTACGCAGCCGCGCGCATCACCGCCACCATCGCCGAGACTTGGGAGCTCGCGAACTTTCCTTTCGATCGGCACCGCGTCCAGGTCCGCATCGAGGACAGCATGCTGACGGTGCTTGATCTGACGTTCGTCCCCGACAAGGCCAATTCGCGCCTGGGCGACGAGATCGAAATGGCCGGCTGGAGGGCGAGCGAATTCGGCTCGGAGGTACAGCGCAGGCTCTATCGCAGCAACTACGGCGACACCTCGCTGCCCACCGACGCGCAAAGCGAGTATTCGCGCTATGTCGTCGCCTGGGACATCGACCGCGACGGCTGGGGCGCGGCGATCAAGCTGTTGTCGACCGTGATCCTGGCCACCGGCGTGGCCTTCGTCTCGTTCATGGTGAAGCCGTCGGACCTCGACGCCCGTTTCGGGATGGGCGTGGGCGCGCTCTTCGCCGTCGCCGCCAGCGCTTTCATCGTCTCGAGCGCGGTCCCCGACTCCGCGGCGCTGACCGTCGCCGACAGGATGCACATGGTCGCCTTAGGGTGCATCTTCCTGACCTTGCTGCTCTCGGCATTCTGCCTGCGGCTCGAGGTGCGCGGCCGCGAGGAGCTCGCCTTCAAGATCGATCACTGGTGCCTGGCGATCTTGCCGATCCTGTTCTATGGCTGGGTCGTCTGGGTGATCGTCAGGTCGACGCGCTGACGAGGGCGAGCACCACGACGGCTATCGACAGCTGTAGCGCAGGCACTCGCCGCGCTGCTCGCGCGCGCAAGACCAGAAACACGAGCCGCCCGGCGCGGCGGCAGGGTCGGGAGCCTGCATCAGGCGCCTGAACGAGCGGGCGTCGGCCCTCAGCTCGGCGGCGCGCTTGCGTGCCGCGCCGTCGCTCAGAGGCATGTCGCGGTCGAGCTGACGCCAGCGCAGCAGTCGGTCGCCGGCAAACTCGAGCCATTCTTCTTCGACGACGTTCATCGGCGGCGGCGGGTCCTTGGGCAACTCCCGAATGTTCGCGCCGTAGTCGACGCGACGGACATGGGCGGCGACCAGCTGCCCGCGCCGCCAGTAGAAGTCGAGAAAAGTCCGCCCGCGTTCGCCGAGACCCTCGACCGAGATCTTCTCGATGGCGCCAGGCGTGCCCCACGCGACGACGCGCGCGCCTTCGGCGGCAAAGCCTTGCAGCGGCCGCTCGCGAAGAGGAGCCTGCGACTTCGTCCGCTCGTCGATGGCCGTCACCTGCTGCCGGAGCTGTTCGGCCCGGGAGACCGCCGCCTGAGCGATCGGCGCGGTCAGGGCGATCAGAAGCGCCAGGCCGGTCAGGCAATCCACGAAGGCGGCACGATGCCGGCGGGACCTCGACGAATCGCTCATTTCTTCTCCGGTTGCTTTTCGTATTTCTTCAGGTATTCCGCGAGCAGGCTGGCGTAATCCTTTTCGAACTTCTCGTTCGTGCCCTTCTTCTCCTCGCGGGACAGGCGCACGTACTCCACCAGGCAGGCCTTCACCCGTTCGTCGGTCTTGC
>JBDTPG010000278.1:0-3821 GCA_039932815.1 Caldimonas sp. | reverse complement strand
ACGCAGGACGGCGACGGGTATTTCCGGATCACCGATCGCATGAAGGACATCATCATCACGGCCGGCGGCAAGAACATCACGCCGAGCGAGCTCGAGAACGAGCTCAAGTTCTCGCCCTACATCACCGACGCCGTCGTCGTCGGCGACCGCCGCGCCTACCTGACCGCCATCGTCATGATCGATCTGGAGAACGTCGAGAAATTCGCCCAGGACCACGACATTCCGTTCAGCAACTACGCCAGCCTGGCGCGCGCGCCCGAGGTGCAGGCGCTGGTCGGCGCCGAAGTCGAGCGCGTCAACGCCAGGTTCGCCCGGGTCGAGCAGATCAAGAAGTTCTGGCTGCTCGAGACGCAGCTGAGCGCCGAGGACGAAGAGCTGACGCCGACCATGAAGCTGAAGCGAAAGCTCGTCGAAGCCAAGTACGCCGACCGCATCGAAGCCATGTACGCCTAGAACCTTGATCAAAGACAGCAGAAACCGGGAGACCACCATGAAGCGTTTGTTCGCCGCCCTCTTCGCCACCAGCCTCGCCGCCCTCGCAGTTCCCGCCGGAGCCGCCGACGCCCAGGGCGTCAGCAAGACCGAGGTCGTCGTCGGCTCGATCCAGGACCTCTCCGGCCCGCTCGCCGGCTTCGGCAAGCAGGTGCGCCTGGGCATGATGCTGCGCGTCGACGAGATCAACGAGCAGGGCGGAGTCAACGGCAGGAGGCTCAAGCTGATCGTCGAGGACTCGGGCTACGACCCGAAGAAGGCGGTGCTGGCAGCGACCAAGCTCGTCAACCAGGACAAGATCTTCATCATGGTCGGCCACATCGGCACGGCGCAGAACAACGCGGCGATGCCGGTGCAGTTCGAGAAGAACGTCATCAACTTCTTCCCGATCACGGCGGCGCGCGAGATGTACGAGCCGTTCAACCGCCTCAAGTACTCGTTCGCCGCCACCTACTACGACCAGGTTCGCACGACGATGCCCAAGCTCATCAAGGACAAGGGCGCGAAGAAGATCTG
Source organism: Caldimonas sp. (assembly GCA_039932815.1). Classification (GTDB taxonomy): domain Bacteria; phylum Pseudomonadota; class Gammaproteobacteria; order Burkholderiales; family Burkholderiaceae_C; genus Schlegelella_A. Next base: position 2,813 of record JBDTPG010000278.1, on the reverse strand, counting down.
CACCATCTACCAGGACGACGAGTTCGGCCTCGAGGTGCTGCGCGGCGGCGAGGCCGGCCTGAAGACCATGGGCCTGGAGTTCGCCGAGAAGACCAGCTACAAGCGCGGCGCGACCGACTTCTCGTCGCAGGTGGCGCGCATGAAGGCGGCCGGCTGTGACTTCGTCCTCCTCGGCACCATCATCCGCGAGACGATCGGCACCATCGCCGAATCGCGCAAGGCCGCCTTTTCGCCGACTTTCTTCGGAACCAGCGCAAGCTACACGGATCTCATCCACAAGCTCGGCGGCAAGGCGATGGACGGCCTCTATGCGACGATGACGGTGCAGAACCCGTATCTCGACGAGGCCTCCAAGCAGATCAGCTTCTGGGCCAACAAGTACAAGACCAAGTTCAATGAGGATCCGACCGTGTTCTCCATCTACGGCTACAACGCGATCGACGCGTTCGCCCGGGCTGCCGCCAAGGCGGGCGCTAACCTCTCGACCGACAGCTTCATCAAGGCCATGGATTCGATGACCTTCGAGCCCGACATGTTCGGCAGCGCGCCCGCGAACTTCACGCCGACCAAGCACCTCGGCAGCGACGCCTCGCGCCTGTCGCAGCTGCAGGACGGCCGCTGGAAGGTCGTCTCGGACTACATCAAGCCGAATTGACCGAAGCCGGGCCGCCGCCTCGCGCCGGAAGGCGCGGTCTCGATCTCCTGCGTCGTCCGCGCTCGCCGCGGACGATCGCGCTCTGGCTGGCGCTGTGGCTTGCCGTCGTCGGCAACCTCGCCCTCTGGCGAGATCTCTCCCGCCTCGCGAGCGGGCCCGACGCGCCGATCGTCATCGGCGGCGCCTTCGTCGTCGTCCTCGCCGCGCTGAGCGCCTTGATGGCGCTGACGGCGTGGGGCCGCTGGATGAAGCCGCTCTGGGTCGCCATCCTCGTCGCCGCCGGCATCGCCCAGCATTTCATGCTGGCCTACGGCGTCGTCATGGACACCGCCATGCTCGCCAACACGATGCAGACCGACCCGCGCGAAGTGCGCGACCTGATCGGCTGGACGTTCGCCGCCAACATGGCGCTGGTCATCGCGCTGCCGGCGCTCCTGCTCGTGCTGGTCCCGGTGCGCCGTACGCCGTGGTGGCCGCAGCTGTGGAAGAACGCCGCCCTGTTCGCGCTGGCGCTCGCCGTCACGCTGGTGGCGAGCTTCGCGATGTTCAGCCGGCTCGCGCCGATGGTGCGCAACAACATGCACCTGCGCTACATCGTCAATCCGATCGCCGGCTTCACGTCGGCGGCGACGGTGACGCTGAGGCCGCTCTTTCGCAAGAAGAAGGAGCTCGTGCCGGTCACGGCCGGCGTCGCGCTCGGGCCGAGCTACGCGGGCCAGCAGAAGCCGCCGCTTTTCGTCCTCGTCATCGGCGAGACGGCGCGCGCCGACCACTTCTCGCTCAACGGCTATGCGCGCGAGACCAACCCCGAGCTCGCCAAGGCCGGCGTGCTGAGCTTTCGCGACGTCCGCTCGTGCGGCACCGACACGCGCGACTCGCTGCCGTGCATGCTTTCGCCGCTCGACAGGGCCGCATTCGAGAAGCGCGGCGCCGAGCACGAGAACCTGCTCGACCTGCTCCAGGCCGCGGGCCTGGCCGTGCTCTGGGTCGAGAACCAGTCCGGCTGCAAGGATGTCTGCGCCCGGGTGCCGACCCAGACGACCGCCGATCTGCCGGCGGACGTCGCCGCCCGGCTATGCAATGCGGGCGAGTGCGTCGACGATGCGCTTCTCGTCGGCCTCGACCAGCGCATCGCCCGCCTGCCCGAGGAGCGGCGCAGGAAGGGCATCGTCCTCGTCATGCACCAGATGGGCAGCCACGGCCCGGCGTACTACAAGCGCTCGCCGCCGGCGCTGAAGCGCTTCCTGCCCGAATGCACGAACACGACGCTCGGCGAATGCGACCACCAGCAGCTGATCAACGCCTACGACAACACCATCGTCACCACCGACCGCTTCCTCGCCGACACCATCGCGTGGCTGAAAGGCCGTTCGGGCGACTATGCGACGGCGCTCGTCTACATGAGCGACCACGGCGAATCGCTCGGCGAGCTCGGCATCTTCCTGCACGGCCTGCCGTACGCCTTCGCGCCCGAGGCGCAGAAGCGAGTTCCCTTCATCGCCTGGTTCGGCGCCGACCTGGCGGCGCGGCGCGGCCTCGACATCGCATGCGTCGGCCGCCTGCTCGACACGCCGTATAGCCACGACAACCTGTATCACAGCACGCTCGGCCTGCTCGACGTGACGACGCCGACCTACCGCCGCGAGCTCGACGCGTTTGCACCTTGCCGCAAGCCCGAGGGGTCCTGACGCGGTGACCGCCGGGCGCGGGCCGGCTACGAGACGATGTAGGCCGAGCTGCCGGTCGCGAGCAGCTTGCCGGCGGCGTCGCTGAACTCCATCCGCGTCGTCGCGACGCGCGAGCCGAGGCGCAGCACTTCGGCGCGCAGCGTGAAGCGATCGCCGAGGGCCGGGCGAAGGTAGTCGACGCGCAGGTCGATCGTGCCGAGCTTGCCGAAGCGGCGCAGCCGCTCGCTCGGCGTCTCGGCCATGTGGCGTGCGCCGATCGCCGCCATCACCGCGAGCCCGGCCATCGCGTCGAGCGTCGCGCTGATCACGCCGCCGTGAAGACGCTGGTGCGCGTAGTGGCCGATGAGGTCGGGCCGCATCGCCAGGTGGCCGCTGACGCCGTCGGCGGCGAGCGTGTCGATGCGCAGGCCGAGGACATGGTTGAACGGGATGCGCTCCTCGAAGATCGCGGTGAGGCCGGTGACGAACTC
>JBDTPG010000277.1:0-3860 GCA_039932815.1 Caldimonas sp. | reverse complement strand
ACGCCGTCGAAGTTGCCGATCGTGAGCGCGCAGTGAGCGGCGAGGCCGGGGTGCCGCAGGCTGCGGAAGACGCGCATGGCGCGAGATTATGGGTGGCGCCTCTCGCGCGCAGCCTGATCATCGCGTCGGGGGCGCAGCCGGCGGCGCGGCTCGACCGCTCGCATCGACATCGACCGGAGCTTCGGTGGCGCAATTCCGTATCCGTTCCGCGCGCTGGTTCGGCGTTCCGTAACGGCGGCTGGCCTGGTCCGGACGGCGCCGGAAATGCTCGATCGCGGCGCGCAGGTAGCGCTCGCCGTGAGGCGCGCCCGCAAGCTCGCGTGCAGCCCAGCAGTCGGCGGCCGCTTCGTCCGACGTGGCCAGTGCGATGTGGCCGAACTCGTGGACGAAGTAGAAGTGCTCGACGCCGGGATCCTTCTGGCGCACCAGGCGGACGACGTGCGGGCACAGGTAGACGGTCGGCGGATCGAGCCGCGAGACGGCGACGTCACCGCCGGTCTGGGTGCAATCGCGGACGACGGGAACCGACGCGAGCGGGCCGCTCGGCACCCATTGCGCCCGCGCCGGCGCCGAATGCAGCGCGAGCAGCAGCGGTGCCGAGAGAGCGGCGGCGGAGCGACGGCGGGTCACGGTCGCCATTGTTACGGTGAACTCGCCGGGCACGAGCGTGGCAAACCGCACGGCGGCGAAGCCGGCGCGGCGCGCACGGCTCGCAGGTCTCGGCTACCTTCGCCGATACCTTGATTGTTCAAGGATCGATCATGCTGTTCACCATCTTCTGCTGCTTCTCCACCGGCCTGGCCGTGTACTGCATTCTCAAGCGCGTGCACCAGCGCAGCATGGAGATCGCCGTTCGCCTGGCGGTGCGTGAAGTCGAAAAGGAATACGAAGCGCGCAACGGCGCGATGATCGCGCAGCTGACCGCCAAGGAGGGCGAGCTCGCCAAGGCGCGCAACCTCGTCAAGCTGCACGAGGCCGTGCCGACGATGGCGCGGCCCGCGTCGTCGCCCGCGAAGGGCGCCAAGGCCGGCGGCGAAGCGCCGATGCGCGTCCCCGAGCGAAAGCTGAAGCAGGATCCGCTCAACGTGTTCGAGATGTCGCGCCCGTTCACGGACACTTCCTACGATGCCTTGCTCGCGACCTCCGACGTCGTCAAGGTCGAGCCGGCGGCCGGATGAGGGCGGCCGCGCTCAGGGCGCAGGCAGACCGAACAGCGCTGCGCCGTTGTCCCAGGCGATGCGGCGCGCCACGGGCGGCGGCAGGTCGCCGAGCCAGCGTCGGGCCTGTTGCATCAAGCTCTCGTAGTCGTCCCAGCGGCCATTAATCCAGGTGTCGGAGCCGACCAGGAAGCGCTCCGGCATTTCCGTCAACAGTGCTCGCCATGCCGGGCTCAGCGCTCCGTCGCCTTCGGTCAGGCCGGGCCGGTACGACAGCTCCCCGAGCAGCGTCGGATGACGGCGCAGCAACGCGCGGACGCGTTCGATCGGCGCGCCGCCGATGCCTGTGTGGGCCCAGATCAGGCGAGCCTTGGGCGCGTGGACGAAGAGCTTCTCGATGGCGACGTCGTCGACATGGGCAAGGACGACAAGGCCGCGCTGCTCGGCCAACTGCATCAATCGACGCGCCGTCGCGCCGTCGGCATGGGCGCTGTCGTAGAGATGGAACTCGCCGAGGCCGCGGTACGGGCCGGCCTCGGTGCCGGCCGCCAGCTCGCGCAGGACCATCTCGACGATGCTCGGATCGGCATGCCAGCCGGTGTAGTCGGCGCGATTGCGGTAGAGCCGCACGAACGGGACGATGGTCACGCCGGCGCGGCGCGTCGGCTCGCGCGCTGCCGCGAGCGCCTTGGTGCCGTCGTTGGGCCGGCTGTTCGAGACCGCGGCGCGAACGCCGCTGCGCTGCAGCCGGCCGAGCACGTCGTCGATCGGATATTGCTCGACGGCCTCGACGTTGTAGTGCAGGTGGGCGTCGAACAGCGGGCCGGCGTACGCGGCGGGCGCCGGGCGGGCTGCGGGCTGCGCCGAGGCGCTCGACATGGCCATCGCCAGCGCTGCGGTCAGCGCTACGGCAAACGAGGCGTACCGGAAGGCGGCGGGGCGCGACATGGCGGCGCGAAGCGTAGCAGCCTCGGCACGCCGCGCTAGCGCTGCGCCGTGAACTCGAGGTCGGGGTCGAGCCAGCGCCACTCGCCGGGGGCCAGGCCGTCGACGCGGACCGCGCCGAACGCGCTTCGCTCGAGCGTCTCGACCCGGTTGCCGACTGCCGCGATCATCCGCTTCACCTGGTGGTACTTGCCTTCGAGCAGCGTCAAGCGCAGCGAGCGTTCGCCGGTTGCCTCGCAGGCGGCGGCGCGCACGGTCTCGTCGTCGTCGTGGAGCAGCACGCCGGCGCGCAGGCGATCGACCTGGCCGGCATCGACAGCGTGCTTGCAGCCGACCTCGTAGACCTTGGCGACATGGCGCTTCGGCGAGGTGAGGCGATGCACCAGCGCGCCGTCGTCGGTGAAGAGAAGGACGCCGGTCGTGTCCTCGTCGAGGCGTCCGATCGTCTGCACGCCGCGGTTGCGCAGCGGCGGCGGCAGGAGCGAATAGACGCTGGCGTGATGGCGCGGCTTCTGCGAGCACTCGTGGCCGGCCGGCTTGTTCATGACGACCAGGGCGCGCGGTCGGTAGGGCCAGCGCTCGCCGCCGCGGACGTGAAACCAGAGGTCGCCGCCGGCTCCGAGCTCGCGATCGAGTTCGTCGACGACGCCGATGCCTTCGACTTCGAGCAACCCGTTCGCGATCAGCGCCGCGCACTCGCGGCGCGTGCCGAAGCCTTGCGTGAAGAGCAGGTCGGCCGCCTTCACCGCCCGCGCGACGTCAGTACGTCAGCTCGAGGACGACGACGTGGTTGTCGGCCACCGGCCAGGTGCGGCCGACGATGCGCTCGTCGTTGAACTCGCCGACGACGGCGCGGCCGCCGGTGTCGCTCACCTTGACGCGCGCCGTCGCCACGCCGGCGACGCCGCTCGGGATGCCCGCCGGCGGGCTCGTGCCGTCGAGCGCGATGCGATCGCGCGGCACGCCGAAGTAGCCGCGCGGCCGCGTCAGAGTGACGAGCGATTTGGCATCACGGTCGGCGTCGGCGAGGCGCTCGGGGCGAAGGCTGACAACCGATGAGGAGCGCGGGAAGGGAGATCGGTAGATGTGCGTCGTCGCGTAGCCCGGCGCGCCGATCACGAATTCGTAGCGGGTCGTTCCGTCGGCGACGAACGGGCCCCAGCGGCCGTCCGTGCCGATGGTCTTGCGGTGGACCGCAGGGCCGTTGCGCTCGCCGCTCGCGGCATTCGTCGCATAGACCTCGACCGTCGCGCTGGCGAGCGGCAGGTTGGTGGCGAAGTTGCCCTGGCGATTGTCGAGACCGAGGCCGCTGACCGTCCCGTCGAGGACGACGCGCGCGTCCGGAACGATCGCCGGCGTCGTCGGCGGCCGGCCGGCGATGAACCGGTACGTCTCCGCGAAAGCTTTCGGGCCTAACGAGGTCTCGCGGTGGTCGATGCCGGCGATGACGATGTTCTCCGCGCCCTTCAGCGCCGGGCCGTCGAAGCTGACGTTCGTCGGCGTGCCGCGTGCGCCGATCCAGACGCCGTCGGGCTGCGCGTACTTGTCGTTGCTGTCGGAGCGGATGGTCAGCCAGGCGACGCCCGGCGTGACCTCGTCGCCACCTGCACCTTGCGGCGCGTTGAGCCGGCGCAGGAAGGGTCCGGCGGCATTGAACTCGCTGCCGGGCAGGAAAGTCGGGCTCGACCACACGCCGTGGTTCGGGACGCCGCCGAGGACCGCGTGCGAGACCACCGCGCCGCCGCCGTTGGCGATGAA
>JBDTPG010000276.1:0-3879 GCA_039932815.1 Caldimonas sp. | reverse complement strand
TCGAGTGGAGCGAGATCATCATCATCTTCGTGCCCATCTTCCTGCCGCTGCTGCCGCATTTCGGCGTCGACCCGCTCTTCTTCGGCATCCTCGTCGCGCTCAACCTGCAGACCTCGTTCCTCTCGCCGCCCATGGCCATGTCGGCGTATTACCTGAAGGGCGTCGCGCCGAAATTCGTCCAGCTGTGGACGATCTTCATGGGGTGCTTTCCGTTCCTCGGCCTCGTCTTCGTGACCATGATCCTGGTCTACGTTTTCCCGCAGCTCGTCTACTGGCTGCCCAACGTCTTCTACGGCAACTGAAGGCCACCCCGGGATGAAGGCCGACGATCTCGTCGACATCACGTCGCTGACCGCAGCGCAGGCGCTCGCCGCCGTGCACGAGGGCCGCACCAGCGCCGAGGAGCTCGTCGCCGGCTGCCTGGCCCGGATCCGGGCCGACGAGGAGCGGGTCGGGGCCTGGGCCTTCATCGACGAGACGCGCGCGCTCGAGCAGGCGCGCAACGTCGACCGCATCCGGCGCGAGGGCCACGCCCTCGGCCCGCTGCATGGCTTGCCGGTCGGCGTGAAGGACATCATCGACACGGCCGACATGCCGACCGAGGACGGCACCGTCCTGCACGCCGGGCGGCGGCCGGCGAGCGACGCGACGATCGTCGCGCGGCTCCGCGCCGCGGGCGCGATCATCCTCGGCAAGACGGTCACGACGGAGCTCGCGACCTATGCGCCGGGAAAGACCCGCAACCCGGTCGACCCGGCGCACACGCCCGGGGGCTCGTCGAGCGGCTCGGCGGCCGCGGTTGCGGCGAACATGGTGCCCGTGGCGATCGGCACGCAGACCAACGGCAGCGTGATCCGCCCGGCCGCCTACTGCGGCGTCTACGGGTACAAGCCGACATTCGGGCTCGTGTCGCGGCACGGCATCCTCGAGCAATCGCGCCCGCTCGATCAGGTCGGCTTCATGGCCCGCACGGTCGAGGACCTGGCGATCATCGCCGAGCCGCTCATCGGCTACGACGAGCACGACGACGCAACGCGCCCTGCCGCCGCGCCTCGGCTGCGGCAGATCGCGCTCCAGGAGCCGCCGCTGCCGCCGCTCCTCGCCTTCACGAAGACGCCCAACTGGGATGACGCCGACGAGCAGACGCGCCTCGCCTTCGACGAAGTGGCGCAGGCGCTCGGCGAGCGCGCCACGCCGTTCGCCGTGCCCGCGGTGTTCGCGGACGCGTGGGCCTGGCATGCCACGATCATGGAAGCCGACCTCGCCCGCAACTTCCACGATCTCTACGAGCGCGGAAGCGATCGGCTGAGCGAGTCGCTGCGTGGACAGATCGAGCGTGGCCGGCGGGTGACGGCGGTCGACTACAACAACGCGCTGGCGCGCCGGGCGGCGACCGGCGCGGCGTTCGACGAGCTCTTCGACCGCTGCGATGCAATCCTCACGGCCGCCGCCGCGGGCCCCGCGCCTCGCGGGCTCGAATCGACCGGCAGCCCGGCCTTCTGCACGCTCTGGACCTTCGCCGGCATGCCCGCCGTCACACTGCCGCTGCTGCGCACCGAGACGGGCTTGCCGATGGGTGTGCAGCTCGTCGGCCGCCGCGGCGACGACGCGCGCCTGCTGCGCACCGCCCGCTGGCTCGTCGGCTGGGCCGAGGGCCTCGAGCGCAACGACACCTGACGAAAAGGGACGACGAACATGCAAGGCAGCAAGCTCCTGAAGGCCGTGATGGCCGCCATCGGCGTGACCGTCGCGCTGGCGTTCTTCGCCCCGCCGGCGATCAAGCTGAAGGATCCGGCGATGATCATCATCATCCTGATCGGCGTCGTTGCGATGATCTACAGCGCCATCGAGTTCGTGCGCGAAAAGGACGACTGAGTAGCCGTCTTTGAAGTCGAGCGTCGTCAGGCGATCGATTCCTGGGCATGCAAGCGCCGCCGGCGCGAGTCGCTCAGCGCGGCGACAATTCCGGTTCCCACGAAGCCGCTTCGACCGGGCTTGGGATTGGTTGGAACGTTAGACATGTTTACCCTTCGGTCGCTGGACGCGCGCTGCCTCACGGCGCTGCCGAGCCAGGAGAAACCTTAATCCGGCCTTGCCGGCTCGAACAGGGCGTTGCCCCCAGCGCCGCGGGCGGCCGCCCGGGCCGTGCGGCGACGAGGGGGAATAATGAACGCCGATGCCCGAGCCGCTTGCCCCGGTGACCGCCGTCAGCAGAGCGCGACGCGCCTCGCCGTTGCTGCCGATCGACTTTCCGGAGGCCCTGCCTGTCTCGGCGCGACGCGAAGAGATCGCAGCAACGATCGCGCGGCATCCGGTCGTGATCGTCTGCGGCGAGACCGGCTCGGGGAAGACCACCCAGCTGCCCAAGATCGCGCTCACCCTCGGCCGCGGACGCGCCAACGGCGGCAGCCTGATCGGCCACACCCAGCCGCGACGGATCGCCGCGTCGAGCGTCGCCAAGCGCATCGCCGAAGAGCTCAAGACCCCGCTCGGCGAGGTCGTGGGCTACAAGGTGCGATTCCAGGATCGGCTGTCGGCAGGCGCCAGCGTCAAGCTGATGACCGACGGCATCCTGCTCGCCGAGATCCAGAGCGACCCGCTGCTGCGCGCCTACGACACGATCATCGTCGACGAGGCGCACGAGCGCAGCCTCAACATCGACTTCCTGCTCGGGCACCTGCGCCAGATCCTGCCGCGCCGGCCCGACCTGCGCGTCGTCGTCACGTCGGCGACGATCGACGCCGACCGCTTCGCGAATCACTTCGCCGGCACAGGCGGCCCGGCGCCGGTGATCCAGGTCTCGGGGCGGCTTTATCCGGTCGAGATCCGCTGGCGCCCGTTCGTCGAGAGCCGCGACCACGACGTCGCCGATGCCATCGTCGAGGCCGTCGACGAGCTGTGGCGCGACGGCCGCGCCGTCGGCGGAGGCGACGTCCTCGTCTTCCTGCCGGGCGAGCGCGAGATCCGCGATGCCGCGGAGCGCCTGAGGAAGCACCACCCCCCCGGCGTCGAGGTGTTGCCGCTGTTCGCACGCCTCTCGCAGCAACAGCAGGACGAGGTGTTCGCAGCGCACAGCGCGCGCCGCATCGTGCTCGCGACCAACGTCGCCGAGACATCGCTCACGGTGCCCGGCATCCGCTTCGTCATCGACGCCGGCACGGCGCGGATCAAGCGCTACAGCTTCCGCAGCAAGGTCGAGCAGCTGCCGATCGAATCGATCAGCCAGGCCGCGGCCAACCAGCGCGCCGGCCGATGCGGACGCGTCGCCGACGGCATCTGCATCCGCCTCTACGACGAGGCCGACTTCGCCGCCAGACCGAAGTTCACCGACCCCGAGATCGTCCGATCGTCGCTGGCAGGCGTCATCCTGCGCATGCAGTCGCTCAACCTCGGCAGCGTCGAGGACTTCCCGTTCCTCGAGGCGCCGCCGATGCGCGCCATCGCCGACGGCTACCTGCTCCTCAACGAGCTCGGCGCGACCGACGGCCAGAATGCGCTGACGACGATCGGCCGCGAGCTCGCGCGGCTGCCGCTCGACCCGCGCATCGGCCGCATGATCCTCGAGGCGCGCGGCCGCGAGGCGCTGCGCGAGGTGCTGGTCGTGGCGAGCGCGCTCTCCCTCCAGGACGTCCGCGATCGCCCCCTCGAGCAGCAGCAGGCGGCCGATCAGGCGCACGCCAAGTTCGACGACGAGAAGTCGGAATTCCTCTGCACGCTCAAGCTCTGGTCGTGGCTCGAGCATTCGCGCGGAGGGCATGGCGAGCATCGGCTGTCGAGCCGCAAGCACGAGCAGCTGTTGCGCGAGAACTTCATCTCGCCGCGCCGGGTGCGCGAATGGCGCGACATCCATTCGCAGCTGCAGTCGGTCGTCACCGAGCA
>JBDTPG010000275.1:0-3879 GCA_039932815.1 Caldimonas sp. | reverse complement strand
CGCGGCGTCGGCCGAGCCCTGCACGCAGTGGTCGGGCCAGAGCACCTGGTTGCCGTAGGCGAGCTTGGTCATCTCGAACGGCTTCTTGCCGCTGTGCGCGGAAGCGAAGGAGACGTGGCCGGCGGTGTGCCAGTCCTGCGTGACGATGACGTTCTCGAACGCGCCCGAGAGCTTGTTGATGACCGGCACGACCGCCTCGCCGTCCTTGACCGGCAGCGTGCCGCCGGTGACGAAGCAGTTCTGCACGTCGACGACGATCAGCGCGCTCTTGGCGTCGGGCTTGATCGATCCCGCCGCGAAGGCGAACGGCGCGGCCCCCAGGCCGAGCAGCCCGGCCGCGCCGACGTGGCGAACGAAATCCCTGCGTTGCATGTCTTTCATGATGACCTCCGTGTCGTGGTTTTCCTGATCCGCCCCATGCAGCTATCGTGCCGGAGACGGCCTTCCCTGGTCTCGATGGACGCTAGCGCTGGCCATCGAACTTCGCAATCTCGTCTGCCCGCAGTCCGCCGACGCGCTCGTGCGGCCGCGCGCCCGTCGTCATGCCGATCACGAGCAGCATCTCGTCGGGCCGAGGCGCATCGGCGACGCGGACCTCGATCGAATCGAAATGGCTGCGCACGTAGGCGGCGACGCGGTGGTGGATCGGCACGTCGATCGACGCGCCGGCCGGTCCGATCTTGGTCGTCGACGGCACGATCGCGTGCGATCCCTCGAGCAGGTCGCGCATGCCGTAGCCGCCGGGGACGTGCCAGAGCGCGCCGTGCTCGAGCTCGCCGTCGAGCCCGATCAAGGCGCCCTTGCCGTAGGCCTCGATCCGCGCCGCGCCGCCGAGCGCCTCGACCAGGCGTGCCGCCATCTCGCGGCCGAGCGGCTTGAGCGCTTCCATCATCGGCTGGATGTCGGCGACGTAGCGTCCCGCGTACGGATTCTTCAGCACGGCGGCGAGGCTGCCGCGGCGCAGCGGCTGGGCCAGGCGCGGGCCGTTGTCGTGCCAGACGTCCTCGACGACGCAGACCAGCTTGCGAACGTCGACTTCGGGGGCGGCGGAACTGGCGGGATAGAGCATGCGGGTCCTTTCGGCGGTCAGCAGGCGACGGCGATGGCGGGCTCGTCGCGAAGAAGGGGCGTCAGCCTGGGCGGTCGCCGCTCGTGGACGCCCAGGCCGATGCCGGCACCGTCCACAACGTCGATGCCCGCCCCTGCGCCGACGTCGCCGACGATGCGCCAGCGGCCTTGAAGGGAAAGCACCGCCGCGACGATGCGCCCGGCGTCGATCTGCGCGCGCGCCTCGGCGGCTCCGCGCGCCAGCGCCGCGTCGACGAGCGGCAGGGGCAACGCCGGCACGGCGCGCACGACCAGGCGATCGCCGAGATCGCTGTCGTCGCGGATCGCGTTCGCCGGGGCGCGGACGATCCGTTCATCGTCGATGTCGACCGCGTTGGCGACGATCGTCGCGGCGGCGTCGGCGGTCGCGGCGGTCGTCGCCAGGACGGTGACGCTGTCGGCGATGCCGAGCGAGAAGCTGCGGCCGCGCCAGCCCGAGGTCGCGATGCCGCGCACCGGCGACGACGCCGCGATCGTGAAGCGGCCGTCGAGCGGCAACCCGGCCAGGCCGCGGCGTGGATCGGCGCAGACGCCGACCTCATACGACGTTCCCGGTGTCAGGCGCAGGGCGATGTCGCCGCCGTTGTTGATCGAGGCGCGCTCGATGCGCGGATCGTCGAAGGCGCCGAGCAGCTCCTCGGCGACGCTGCCGGCGACGGCGGCCATCGCGGTGATGAAGCGCCCGCCTTGGCCGTGCGGGCGACAGGCGTCGACCATGCGGCGCGCGACCGGACCGCGCGGCATCGCGAGGCGAGAAGCCGAGAGGTCGGCGCGCAGCAGCGGCAGCTCGTCGACCAGCTCCGCGAGCACGGTCTGCAGGCGCGACCACGCGCGCTCGATCGCCGCGGCGACGGCGGCCTCGGCGCCGACGGCGCTGACGATGCAGTCGATCGGCCCATGCTGGAAATGCCAACGATCGGCGTCGAGCCGGCGGCGAATCGCGCCCGCGGCGGCAGCCGGCGCGATCATCAAACGCCTCCGCCAGGCGGGCGCAGCGGCCACGGCACCCCCGGCGCGGCGTCGACGACGCGCCAGCCGCCCGCGGCGATGACGTCGCCGAGCTCGCGAACGCGATCGACATGGCCGCCGAGGGCGCGGTAATCGTCGAGGCGCATCGTGAATTCGATCGGCGAGACGATCGCCGGCGTCGGCACCGAGCCGAAGCTGTTCGCCGGCATCTTCGCGACGTCGACCATCACCGTGATGCCGCCGCCCGGCCAGACGTAGACCGGCGCGCCGCCGCAGGTGACGTTGACGAGCAGCGACTTGATCGAGCGCGTCAGCGCGACCGGGTTCTCGGTGACGCCGGCGCGCAGGCTCCCGCCGGCACCGGCGACGTACAGCACCGAGCAGAGCGAGGGCTCGCAGTTCTCGCCGATGCGGTCGACGACGCGGCGCACCGGCGCCGGCATCTCGGCCGGGCGCGGCACGAGGTCGTCGTCGAGGACGAACCACGCCGAGTCCTCGCCGGTCGTCGAGACCATGAGCAGGCGCAGGCCGGGCCGCGCGCCGTGCTTCGCGTCCCACGATTCGACGATGGCGAGCGGGTCGGTGATGTCGGTGCCGCCCCAGCCCGAGCCGGGATTGGCGACCTGGAAATAGCGTCCCGGCGTCGACTTCCTGCCGCTGACGCGGATCCCGCTCGGCGCCATGTCGAGAAACTTGCCGGCCTGGTGCTCCGAGAGCACGCCGGTGATGTGGTCGTCGACGACGACGACCTCGTCGACGTGGCCGAACCACTGCTGCGCGAAGATGCCGATCGTCGCCGAGCCGCAGCCGACGCGCATGCGCTGCTCCTCGACGCCGTCGACGATCGGCGCCTTGTCGGCGGCGACGACGACGCGCGCGCCGCCGTCGATCTCGAGCTCGACCGGCTGCCGGTTGCCGAGCGCCATCATCATCTCGCAGGCGATGCGGCCTTCCTTCTTCGAGCCGCCGGTGAGATGGTGAACGCCGCCGAGCGCGAGGAATTGCGAGCCGTATTCGATCGTGCTGACGTGGCCGACCGCCTCGCCCTGGTGGCGCACCGTCGCCTGCTCGGGGCCGAGGTAGCGGTCGGTGTCGATCTTCACCTTGAAGCTGCAGTAGCTGAAGATGCCCTCGGTGACGACGGTGACGAGGTCGACGCCTTCGTGCTTCGAGGCGACGATGAACGGCGCCGGCTTGTAGTCGGGATATGTCGTTCCCGAGCCGACGCCCGAGACGAACACCGGCGCGTCGGCGTGCGCCGCATTGACCAGCGAGCCGTCCCAACCCTGGTCGCGCGCCGCCTGCCATTCGACCAGATCGACGCCGGGGCGCGCCACCAGATGGAGCGTGTCGAGCCGGGTGAGCTGGCCGTCGACATTGCCGTAGCGATCGCACGCGCCGAGCTTGCCGGGGCTGATCTGGCACAGCACCGGACACGCCTCGCAGCGCACCTTGTCGGCCGCCATCTTCTCGCGTCGTGGCGCCCCCCACCCGCCGGGTACGGCGGGCGACCCCCCGAGGGGGTCCGGGCCGGCTTGGGGCGGCCCGGCGCTCGGCCCGGGCGCGAGGCTCTCGGCGTCGACGGCCTGGCCGTCGGAGCGCGCGGCGAAGGCGCCGGGCTCGCTCATGCCGTCTCCCGCGCCAGCAGCGCCGCGCGCAGCCGCGCCGGCGTCACCGGCACCTCGTGCATGCGCACGCCGGTCGCGGCATGGATGGCATTGAGGATGGCCGGCGCCGTCGCGACCAGAGCCGGCTCGCCGACGCCCTTGGCGCCCCACGGCCCGAGCGGCTCGGGATCCTCGA
>JBDTPG010000274.1:0-3879 GCA_039932815.1 Caldimonas sp. | reverse complement strand
TGTCCGGTTTGCCAGCGACGCTAGGGCGCCAACGATAGCGGCGACCGAGCGCGCAAAGTCGCGGCCGGGCACCCGCCCGCGACTTGGCGCGCTCGGTCATCGCGACGTTCAGCCAGCGCAAGACAACCGCCAGACAACCGCAAGCCGTGCGAAAGGCCCGCACCCGCGTGTGAGCAAGTGTTTCGTCACGCATCGTTCGTGAACTCGTGCGCTACCATGATCCGAACGCCTTTGCACTGCTCGTGCGCCGCTCGATGACGCCCTCATTCGCCACCAGTCTCGATGCCCTCGGCGGCTGGCGCGCCGCCCTCGGAGAGCGCGTCGAAGCGCTGGCGCGCTTCCTCGCCGAGCACGACCTTGGCCACGGCGAAGCGGCCGAGCAGATCGTCGCGCTGCGCGAACGACTTGGTAACGAAAAGCTCGTCGTCGCCTTCGTCGCCGAGTTCTCGCGCGGCAAGTCCGAGCTGATCAACGCGATCTTCTTCGCCGACACCGGCCGGCGCATCCTGCCGGCGACGCCGGGCCGCACGACGATGTGCCCGGTCGAGCTCGGCTGGCGCGGCGACGAGCCGGCGTCGCTGCTGCTGCTGCCGATCGAGACGCGCCTCGAGGGGCTCTCGCTCGGCGAGATGCGCGCCCAGCCGCGTGCCTGGCGGCGCCTGGCGCTCGATGTCGGCGACGCCGACCAGCTGGCGCAGTCGCTGCTGGAGGTCACGCGCACCGAATGGGTCAGCGAGGCGCAGGCGCGCGCCCTCGGCTTCTGGGACGACGCGACGCCCGACGACAACCCCCCGCGCGACGATGAAGGCAAGGTCGAAGTGCCGGCCTGGCGCCATGCCCTCATCAACTATCCGCACCCGCTCCTGAAGCAGGGCCTGGTCGTCCTCGACACGCCGGGCCTGAACGCGATCGGCGCCGAACCCGAGCTGACGCTGAGCCTGCTGCCCAGCGCGCATGCCACCGTCTTCATCCTCGGCGCCGACACCGGCGTCACCAAGTCCGACCTGGCGATCTGGCGCGACCATCTCGGCGCGCACGCACCGACGCGCTTCGTCGTCCTCAACAAGATCGACGCGCTCGAGGATCCGCTCGCGACGATCGAAGTCGTCGAAGCACAGATCGCGCAGCAGCAGCGCGAGACCGCGCGCACCCTCGGCGTCCCGGTGCAGCGCGTCTTCCCGCTCTCGGCGCGGCAGGCGCTCGCGGCGCGCGTCAGCGGCGACGCGATGAGGCTGAACGAGAGCCGGCTGCCGCTGCTCGAGGCGGCCCTCGGCGCCCAGCTTTTGCCGCAGCGCCGCCAGGTGCTCGAGCAGGTCGTCCAGGAAGGGGCGCTGCGGATCGAGAACCATGTAGGCCGCCACATCGGCGATGCGCGCCGTCAGCTCGCCGAGCAGACGCTCGAGCTGCGCGGCCTGCGCGGCAAGAACAGCTCCAAGGTCCGCCTGATGCTCAAGCGCGTCGAGGCCGAGACGGCGGAGTTCGAGCAGTGCACGACGTTGCTCCAGGCGATGCGCTCGGTGCACGCCCGCATGCTCAAGGACATGCTCGTCGACCTGTCGTCGGATCGCCTCCGCGACGAAGTCGCCGAGATGCAGTCGGCGATGGGGTCGGGGTTCCTGAACCTCGGCGCGCGCAAGGCCTTCGTCGCCCTGTGCGAGCGACTGCGCGCGCTGCTCGCCGACGGCCTGCGCCGGAACGGCGAGATCCGCGAGATGCTGAGCGCCTCGTTCGCGCGCCTGAACGCCGAGTACGGCTTCAGCCTCGTCATCGGCAAGCCGCTCGACTTCGACCGCTTCGCGAGCGAGCTGCAGCTGATCGAGAGCAACTACGTCCAATACCTCGGCCTGACGCTGGCCCTGCGCCTCGCCCAGCCCAAGTTCATGGAGCAGTTCCGCCGCATGCTCGTCTCGAAGCTGCGCGTCGTCTTCGAGAACGCGAGCAGCGAGCTCGAGCTCTGGAACAAGGCGGTCTCGGCGCAGGTCGACGGCCAGCTGCGCGAACGGCGCAAGGCGTTCAAGCGCCGCATCGAGACGCTCGAGAAGGTGCAGCACGCCGCCGGCGAGCTCGAGTCCCGGATCGGCGAGATCGACGCCCAGGACGAGCGGCTGCAGCAGTTCCAGGTGCGCATCGGCGAGCTCGCCGAGGAACTGCGCGAGCACGCGTTCGCCGCGCCGCTGGCCACCGACGCTGCGCTCGTCAAGATCGACCTGCCGCTGTTCGACGACGCGGTGCCGGTCGAAGAGATGGAGCAGCGCCAGGCCTGAGGCGCATCTGCGGCACCATCGCTGCATGAGCGAGCGCCGCCCCCCTTCCGCAGACCCTCCCTTCGCCGAGCGCATCGTCGCCTGGCAGAAGCAGCACGGCCGCCAAGCGCTGCCGTGGCAGAACACGCGCGATCCGTATCGCGTCTGGCTCTCCGAGATCATGCTGCAGCAGACGCAGGTCGCGACCGTCTTCGCGTACTACCAGCGCTTCACCGCGCGCTTCGCCGACGTGCGGGCGCTGGCCGCCGCCGACCTCGGCGACGTGCTCGCCGCCTGGAGCGGCCTCGGCTACTACTCGCGGGCGAGGAACCTGCATCGCTGCGCTCGGGCCGTCGTCGCCGAGCACGGCGGCGAATTCCCGACGACGAGCGCGGCGCTCGCGCAGTTGCCCGGCATCGGCCGCTCGACCGCGGCGGCGATCGCCGCCTTCTGCTTCGGCGAGCGCGTCGCCATCCTCGACGGCAACGTCAAACGCGTGCTCGCTCGCGTCCTCGCCTTCGAGGGCGACCTGGCCGGATCGCGTGCGGAGCGCGCGCTGTGGGCGGCGGCGACGGAGTTGCTGCCGGTGCGCGACATCGAGCCCTATACGCAGGGACTGATGGATCTCGGCGCGACCGTCTGCACGACGCGCTCGCCGCATTGCCTGCTCTGCCCGGCGCGCGACGTCTGCGCTGCGGCGCGGGCGGGAACGCAGGAGCGCTATCCGATCAAGTCACGCCGCCTCGTTCGCGGCCGGCGCGACAACGTCTGGCTCGAGCTGCGCTGGCAGGGCGCCGTCTGGCTGGTCGAGCGTGAGCCGAGCGGTGTCTGGGCCGGCCTCTGGAGCTTGCCGGAGCTCGCGTCGATGGATGCGCTCGACCTGATGACGGCCGGGTGGCCGGGCAGCGCCGCGAGGCTGGATCCCTTCGTCCACGTGCTGACGCACTTCGATTGGCACCTGCAGCCGGT
Source organism: Caldimonas sp. (assembly GCA_039932815.1). Taxonomy (GTDB): domain Bacteria; phylum Pseudomonadota; class Gammaproteobacteria; order Burkholderiales; family Burkholderiaceae_C; genus Schlegelella_A. Next base: position 667 of record JBDTPG010000274.1, on the reverse strand, counting down.
GCGCTGGACGTTTCCGTCGCGAACGTCGGTGTCGACACTGGCCGCGTTGCTCGCCACCTGGCCCGGCGGGCGCTGGCTGACTAACGAAGACGCGCTCGCGCTCGGCTTGCCGGCGCCGCTCAGGAAGCGGCTGCAGATCGAAGCGAGTCGACGACCCCGAGGCGCGTCAGCGGATCCGCGAGCGTCATCAGGCGCTGCTTGACGTCGAGCGACAGGGGAAGCACCTCGCACCAGCGATTGGCGACCCAGCCGGCGTCGTCGAAGCGGTGCGGCGCGAGGAACGGCTCCGCGCCCTGCGCCGCGAGTGCCGCGATCGCATCGGCGAGGCTCTTGACGGCTTCGGCGTGGCTCGCCGCCGGCGCGACGACGGGATCGTCGGCCACGGGCGTCGTCTCCGCGAGCCAGAGACCGTCGCGCTCCTGGCGGGTCGCGCCGATCACGAAGCGCTGGCCGCCGCGGCAGCGAACGAGCAGGATGCCCGCCTGCGCGCTGTCGACCTCGATCAATTCCGCGAGGGTGCCGACCTCGTACAGGTGCACCGCCTCGCCGGCGGCGCTGCGCGCCTCGCGGCCGCTGCGCAAGGCGACGACGCCGAACGGAATCCGCTCGCGCAGGCAGCGCGACATCAGGTCGAGGTAGCGCGCCTCGAAGATCTTCAGCTCGAGCA
>JBDTPG010000273.1:0-3880 GCA_039932815.1 Caldimonas sp. | reverse complement strand
GTGCGCGAGCGCCGCGTCGGCTTCGTCTTCCAGCACTACGCCCTCTTCGGCCACATGACGATCTTCGAGAACGTCGCCTTCGGCCTGCGCGTGCGGCCGAAGGACGTGCGCCCGGACGAGGCCGCGATCCGCGCCAAGGTCGCCGAGCTGCTCGCCCTGGTCCAGCTCGACCGCCTCGCCGATCGCTATCCGCACCAGCTCTCGGGTGGGCAGCGCCAGCGCATCGCCCTGGCGCGCGCGCTCGCCGTCGAGCCCCAGGTGCTGCTGCTCGACGAGCCGTTCGGCGCTCTCGACGCCAAGGTGAGGAAGGAGCTGCGCCGGTGGCTGCGGCGCCTGCACGACGAGATGCACGTGACGAGCGTCTTCGTCACCCACGACCAGGAAGAGGCGATGGAAGTCGCCGACCGCATCGTCGTCATGAACCAGGGCCGCATCGAGCAGGACGGCGCGCCCGACGAGGTCTACGACCACCCGGCGTCGCCCTTCGTCCTGCAGTTCCTCGGCGACGTCAACCTGTTCCGCAACGCCGGCGCGGCCGGCGCGGCGCGCGGCGGCTTCCAGGGCGATGCGCGAACCGCCTACGTGCGGCCGCACGAGCTCCAGGTCGTCGCCCATGCCGAGCCCGGGTCGGTGCCCGTGACGCTGGCGCAGGCGCTCACGGTCGGCCCGAACACGCGGCTCGAGTTCCGCCGCGCCGACGGCGATGGCTACGTCGACGTCGAGATGCCGCGGCCCGAGTGGCTCGCGCTGCGCGACCGGCTCGGCCTCAAGCCCGGCTCGAGCGCTCACTTGCTGCCGCGCAAGGTGACGCGCTTCTCGAGCGAGGACATCGATCCGGCCGCGATGATCTGACCGGCGCGGTCGTGCCGGCGGCGTGACGCTCGCGTGACGATGCCGAGCCTACAAACCGGCGCGGCCTTCCCGTTCGGGGGCCGCTGCGGAGGCTCCATGCAGGCATCGACCTACTCCTCGCGGTGCGCGTGCGCCGCCACGGCGCGGCGGCGGCGGTCCGCCGGCTTCACGACCCATAGCGCGGCAACGTAGAGTGCGGAACCGGAGGCACCCCCTCCGGTCCCGGCCCCGTCCCATGGCAGCTTCATCCGCAGCATCCACCGCGTCGCCGCGAGCTGCGACCTTGCGGCTTTGCGGCGGCGAGCCCCGCTGCGTCCTGGCGACCGGCGCGGCGTTGCCGCTCGAGGTCACCGACGCGCTGCTGCTCGCCTATCTCTGCGTCGAGGGGCCGACATCGCGCGCCAGGCTGGCGTCATTGCTGTGGCCCGACGCCGACGAGGCGCGCGCGCGCGGCAACCTGCGCCAGCGCCTGTTGCGCTTGCGCAAGTCGATCGGCACCGACATCGTCGCCGGCCGCAGCCAGCTCGCGCTCGCTGCGGGCGTCGATCACGACGCTGGCGGCGACGCGGACTTGCTCGCCTCGATCGGCATCGACGCCGCCGGCAGCCTCGGCGAATGGCTCGAAGGTGCCCGCACGGGGCGGCGCCGCGCGCGTCTGGACCTGCTCGCCGGCGAAGCGTCGCGGCTCGAGTCGGCGCAACACATCGCCGAGGCGCTCGTCGTCGCCCGCCGCCTCGTCGCGGCCGACTCGGCGTCGGAGCACGCGCATCGCCGCGTCATGCGCCTGCACTACCTGCGCGGCGACCGCGCCGCGGCGCTGGCGGCGTTCGCCGAGTGCGCGGCGACGCTCGAGCGCGAGCTCGGCGTCGAGCCGTCGCACGAGACGCTGCAGCTGAAGGCGCAGGTCGAGCGCTCGAGCGCGCTCGCGCTGCACGGCGCGCAGACGCCCCTCTGGCTGCTTCGCCCGCCGCGCCTGATCGGTCGCGCGGCGGCGCTCGCCGAGATCGAGTCGGCGCTGGCGTCGCGAACGCACGCGATCGTTCTCGGCGATGCCGGCATGGGCAAGAGCCGCTTGCTCGAGGAGTTCGCGCAGCAGCATGCGACGGTGCAGGTGCGCGCGCGTCCGGGCGACGTGCACAGCCCGTTCGCCGTCGTCGCGCACCTGCTGCGCGCGCTGCTCGCGGCCGGCGTGGAGCCCGCGCCGGAACGGCGTGCCGAGCTGGCGCGCATCGTTCCCGAATACGGCCGCGCGGCCGCGGCGAAGTTCGACCGCGCCAGCTTCGAGAGCGCGGTCGAGGACACGCTGGCGCGCGCCGGGGCGAGCCTCGCCGCCGCCGTCGTCGACGATCTCCATTTCGCCGACATCGCCAGCGTCGAGCTGCTGGCGCGGATCGGCAGCGTCGCCGAGGCGCCGCGCCTGGTCCTCGCGGGGCGAGGCAAGGAATGCGACGCGGCGCTCCTCGTTCTCGCCGAGGCCCTCGGCGACGGCCGCGGCCTCGTCGAGATCGAGCTCGCGCCGCTGGAGCAGGCGGCGATCGAGGAGCTGCTCGTCTCGCTCGAGTTGCCGGACGTGGCGCCGGCGCCGCTCGCCGCGGCGGTGGCGCGCCACACCGGCGGCAATCCGCAGTTCATCCTCGAGACGCTGAAGGCGTTGCTGGCCGACGGCAGCGCGGTCGCCCGGCGCGACGCTCCTCTGCCCCTGCCGCGCAGCGTCGGCCTGCTCATCGAGCGGCGCCTGCGCCAGCTGAGCGCGCCGGCCATCCGTCTGGCCCGCGTCGCCGCCATCGCGGGGTCCGATTTCTCGCCGGCGCTCGCCGCGGCAGTGCTCGCGTGCGGCCCGCTCGACCTCGCCGACGGCTGGCACGAGCTGGAAGCGGCGATGGTGCTGCGCGACCGTAGCTTTGCGCACGACCTCGTCCACGAGACGGTGCTCGCCGGCGTTCCGGGCGCGATCGCGCGCGCGATGCATGGCGCGGTGGCGCAAGTGCTGCTCGGCGACGGCGCCGAGCCGGCGCGCATCGCCGAGCATTGGCTCGGCGCCGGTGCCGCGGACAAGGCGTTGCCGCTGCTGCTCGTGGCGGCGCGCCAGGCGCAGGAGGCGATGTGCAACCACGAGGCGGCGCAGCGCTTCGAGAAGGCGATCGCGATCCAGGCGCGCGGCGAAGATGCGGCGGCCGAGTTCGCGACGCTCCTCGAGCTGTTCGATTGCCTGCAGGACCTCGACCGAAAGGAGCGCGTCGACGCGACGCTGGCGCGCCTGTTCGAGCTTGCGGTCACGCCGGCGCGCCAGGCGCGGGCGCTCGAGGCGCGCGCCCGCGCCTTGCTGGCGCGTCTCGAGTTCGAGCCGGCGATTGCCGCCGCGTCGGCCTCGCTCGAGCTGGCGAACGCGGAAGGCGAGGCCGCCACGAGCTTCAATGCGCGGCTGGCGCTGACGCAGACGCTCGCCAAGCTCGGCCGTCTCGAGGAGGCCGAGGCGATGCTGGTCGCGGCGCGTCCTTTCGCCGAGGGGGACGCGACGCTGCATCAGCGCGTCTACTTCTACGAGGCGACGGCGTTCCTGGTCACCCAGGACGAGCGTTTCGAGGAAGGCCGAGCCTTGTGGCAGAAGCTCGAGTCGAACGCGGTCGAGCTGAAGGCGCTGCGCACCGTGGCGTCGGCGCTCAACTATCAGACGCTGTGCGAAGGCAACGTCGGCGCGTTCGACCGCGCCGCCGCGACGGCCGAGCGCTGGCGCGCCTACGTCGTCGAGAACGGCCTCTTCGGCGACGCGCGCCAGTTCCTCGACCTCAACATCGGCTACCTCTATCAGCAGCTGGGCCGCTACGGCGACGCGCTGGCGGCCCTGCAGCGCGCCGAGCCGATGAGCATCAGCCTCAACGGCGCGCTCGACGTCCGCTACGCGAGCCTGTTCGCCCACCTGGGGCAGTTCGCGCGGGTCCGCCAGGCGCTCGACGCGATCCCGACCGCCATCCCGATGGGGCCGGGGCTTCGCATCACCCACAGCCTGCTTCGCCTTCGCTTGGCGGGC
>JBDTPG010000272.1:0-3892 GCA_039932815.1 Caldimonas sp. | reverse complement strand
CGCAACCGTTCGGCGTCCAGCTGCTCGACTGGACGAGCGCGAGCGACGTGAAGGTTCCGTGGGAGCGCGTCGCGGGCTTCGCCTCGGCGGCGACGACGGCGCTCGCCGACGTGTTCCTGGTGGTGCTGCTCGGCATCTACCTCGCGATGGATCCGGTCCTGTATCGCGACGGGTTTCTCTGCCTGGTGCCGCCCGAGCGTCGCACCGAGATCGGCGCCGCGCTCTCGGAAAGCGGCAACGCGCTGCAGCGCTGGATGCTCGGCCAGGGCCTGACGATGCTGATCGTCGGCACCACCGTCGGCGTCGGCCTTGCCCTGCTCGGCATGCCGCTGGCCGCGGCGATGGGCTTCATCGCCGGCCTGCTCGAGTTCGTGCCGTTCTTCGGCGCCATCGCCTGGGCCCTCCTCGGCACGCTGCTCGCCTTCGCGCAGGGTCCGGAGCACGCGCTCCAGGTCGCGATTTTCTTCCTCGTCATCCAGCAGCTCGAGGGCAACATCGTCATTCCGCTCGTGCAGCGCTGGGCCGTCCAGCTGCCGCCGGTGCTGAGCCTGCTCGCGGTCGTCATCTTCGGCACCCTGTTCGGCGTCGAGGGCGTCATCCTCGGCACGCCGCTGATGGTGGTCGCGGTCGTCCTGATCAGGAAGCTCTACGTCGATCGCCTCGGCTAGTGTCGGCCCTCGTTCGGAAATGCGGGCCCGGATGAGTCAGGCACGTTCAATCATCGTCGCCGGAAAGCAGGCCGCTCACCCCGTCGACGAGTGTGTCCTTCGCCTCGTTCAGGAGTTCCTTCCCCGCGCCGCCGAGGTCCCGGCCGGCATCGACGCCTTCCTTGGGATCGACCACCTTCTTGGTCAGGTTCTCGTCGTCGAGCGTGCCGCCGGGGCCGAAGGTCGAAGGCAGCAGGCCGATCGGGCCCTGGGATGCGTTGAGGAGGCCGAGGCCGGTGCGCAACGGATCCTCGCTCTTCACGTCGAAGGACACGAAGCCGAAGTCCGCACCGACGCCGATCTCGGGATTGCCGTCCTTGTCCGCGTCGCCGAAATGGACCCGCCCGGCGGCGCCCACGCCTTGGCTGAGCCCGAACCGGAACGTCTGGTCGAGATCGCTGTCGCTGCCATCGTCGCGTTTGCTTCCCGACGTGCCGAGGGTCAACGAGCCTTCCCCGGCGTTGGCCTGCGCCCCGACCGAAATGCTGTCGTCGTTGATCGACGTCTCGGCGCTGGCGGTACCGGCTGCCGCATCGCCCTTGGCCACGACGTTGTCCGGAAGGAAGCCGCCGGAGGCCTTGTTGAAGTCCACCTCGCGCTTGGCGCCAGTCACCGCCCGCTTTTGCGAGGTGATTTCAATCTCGCCGACCGTCAGGGTCGAAGCGCCGTCCCGGCTCGTCGACTTTGCGATCGCGCCCTTCCCGGTCAGACCGTCCTCGCCGATTTCGAACTCTCCGGACAGGAGCTCGCCGTCATCGTCGCGCCGCCGGGCGGCACCCTTGGCGGTGAAGCTGCCGTCCTCGCGAACGTGGGTTTCGCCGGTCAGCGGCTCCGCCCGCTCGTGTTCACCGCGGCGCGCTCGGAACCCCGAGTCCTTCTCGGTGCCCGGCATCGAGGTCAGGTAGCTGTCGACGTCGATGCCGATGCCTTTCAGCCATAGGTCATGTTGTTCTGCCACTTGGATCACCTTTCGGGATGGACCGCGACGGCGCTCATTGTCACAAGGAACCCGAGGTCAGATTCATTCCACGCTGTCGACTCCGTCGACTTCGGGATCGGTGCCGAGAACCATTTCCAGCGTCCGTGCGGGCCGCCCTTCGTAGAGCGCCTGGCCGTGCTCGCTCAGCACGGCTCGCGTCGCCTCGGTGTCGCCCCGCACGGTCTGCAGGTCGCGCAGCAACGCGGCCAGGCTCTTCTTGGTGTGGACGTTCTTGTGCATCGACGCCGACTCGTTCGTCACCCGTGCGTCGCGGCTCGAGCCGCGAAGAGGAATGCCGTTGGCCGCGCTGTCGATGGGAACGGAGGCGATGCTCAGCAAGTCCCTGACCTGCTCGCCCATGGCGAACATCTCTTCGTTCAGCGGGGCCTTGCCGGGCGGCGTCGGCGGCGGGTTGGCCCCCGCGCGGCGCCGGGCCGGGCCCTTCTTCAGCGCGACGTGGTGGCGCTCGTGCCCGAGCGGAATGGCGCTCCCCTCCGCCTCCATGGCGGCGCCGAGCGCCTCCTCGTGGCTGACGGCCGAGGTGCGCGGCTTGGCCGTGTCGCCGACCGCGTCGGTGCGCTCGACCGTGCCCGCGTGGCCGGAGCCGGTCGAGAGGTCCGTCAGTGAACCGGTGAGGTCGGACAGCATCTCGTCGAGTTGGGCCGGTGTGCGCGCCTTCTTCAGGTAGGCGCTCAGCTCGCCCGCCTTCAGCTCGCCGCGACCTTGCTGGGCGAGCTCGACCATGTGATCGAGCCGGGAGCGCTGCTCGGCCGTCGCGAACGCCGGCAGCTCGACCAGCTCGGGCACTTTCGCCACCTTGGCCGGGGCCTTGCCCTTGACTGCCGGCTTCGGCGCGATGACCTCCGCCTCTTTCGGCTTCGCGGCGACGGATACCATCGGCTCGGGCTGGGGTGCGGGCTCGCCTGCGCCTTGGCGCGGCGCCGGCTCGGTCTCGCCGTGCGGCCGATTGCCCGCCGACCCGTGCGTCAACGCGCCGATGAAGAGCTGCAGCGCGCTGCCGCGGATGAACTCCTCCAGCACGAGGTGGGTGAACTCCTCGGTGGTCGGCGGCGCCTTGCCGGCGATGCGGTCGGCGACCACCGCGATCGCCGTGGTCAGCGGCGTGGTGCCGGCCCCCGCCAGGAAGTCGGTCACGAGGCGTTGCCCGGTGCCCAGGAACGCGTCGCGCGCGAGCGGGACGCCCTTGTTGGTGATGTCGCCGATCGCCGCCAGCTCCTCTGCGGTGATCGCCGTCGACAGGTACGAGCCGAACATCTTGGCGAACTGCTTCGCGAGCACGCCGCCCACGAACGCACCGACGAAACCGATGGCGGCGTCCTTCGCGCCGCGCAGCGCGATCTGGCCGAAGTCGATCTCGCCGCGGGTGCCGATCACGCGCTCGGTGACCTGGCCCGCTCCTTCCTGGGCCACGCCGTAGACACCGGCGCCGGCGCCGACCGCCGTGGCCGTGCCGAGCACCGTGGCGCCGCCGCTGGCAGCGATGCCGAGCATCGGCACGGCGGCGCCCGCGGCCACGCCGCCGGTCGCGACCGTCGCCGCGATCGCGCCGACGACGGCCGTTCCCTTCAGGACCGTCGTCGCGCCTTCGGCGCCGCTGCCGACGCCTTGCAGGAAGTCGTCGACGCGCGCTTTTGCAGCGTCGATCGCTTTCGCATAAGCCTTCAGCGCCTCGCCGGCGGCGGGCAAGTCGCCTTGCGTCACGACCGTTTGGAATCCGGCGTACTCGTTCTCGGCCGCATCGAAGATGTCGTCGTCCGGCGTCGCGACGGCGTGGAATTCCTCGTCGGCGACGTCGTCGGAGAGGGCGTGCGCCACCTTGTGCGCGCCGCTGCTGACGAGCCGCCCGATCGTGCCGGCCGCCTTCGACGCCGCGGCGACCGCCCACTGGTCCTGGTTGACCTTGACCTGCTCGGCGAGCCGGTCACGCACCGCCTGCAGGTTCTGGCCCAGCTTTCGCGCCGCGCCGAGCAGCGGCGCGAAGCGCGGATCGTCGTGCCCATCCCCCTGCCGATCTGCTGGCGGAGGCCCGCCGCCGACCATGACGCCGAGATCGCCCAGCCACTTCCGCTGCGCCGCATCGAGCTTGCCCATCGCCCCTCCTGCATCTCGGCCCGGCGGGTCTGCAGCGCGGCCCGCCGGCCGGTTCGCGATGCAAGGCAAGACGCAAGGCAGGTCGCTACTATGC
>JBDTPG010000271.1:0-3917 GCA_039932815.1 Caldimonas sp. | reverse complement strand
CCCGGCTACTTCGAGACCGACATCAACCGCGACCTGCTGCGCTCGCCGGCCGGCCAGGCGATCGTCGCGCGCGTGCCGCAGCGGCGCGTCGGCCAGCTCGCCGAGCTCGACGGGCCGCTGCTCCTGCTCGCGTCGGACGCGTCGTCGTACATGACCGGAGCGGTGATCCCGGTCGATGGCGGTCACCTGGTCAGCACGCTCTGAGGACGCCGCGCCCATGAGTCTTCAATCCGTCCGCGCTTACCTGGCGGAGCACGCGCCCGACATCGCGATCCTCGAGGCGACGACGAGCACGGCAACGGTCGCGCTGGCCGCCGCGGCGCACGGCGTCGAGCCGGCGCGGATCGCCAAGACGCTGTCGCTGCGACTGAACGGCGACGTCGTCCTGCTCGTGATGGGCGGCGAGGCGCGTCTCGACAACCGCAAGTACAAGGATCGCTTCGGCGCCAAGGCCAAGATGCTCGACGCCGACGAAGTGCTCGCGGCGACGAGCCATCCGGTGGGCGGGGTCTGTCCGTTCGGTCTGCCGCGGCCGCTGCGAATCTATGCCGACGTGTCGCTGCGCAGGTTCGACGTCGTCGTGCCGGCGGCGGGCGACACCCATCACGCGCTTCGCATCGCACCCGAGCGCCTGGTCCAGCTCGCCGGCGCCGAATGGGTCGATGTCGCGCAAGCCGCCGCTACCGAGCCCTGATCCAGGCGGCGACTCGGCACGGAGCGCTACCTTCACCGGGTCGATGGCGTGGACGGGCTACATTGCGTCCCATGTCGAAGACCCTGATCGCCATCGCCCTGCTCGCCTTGCTGGGCGCCTGCGCCGCGAAGGCGGAGCGACAGGAACAGTGCACGCCGCAGTGGCCGCCAGGCCCGTGCGCCGACACGGCGTCGACGCCGCCGCGAACGCGCTGAGCCAAGCGACGCAAACGGTGCGTCGGCCCGCCTACGCCCTGTCCGTCCAGCCCGTGCGGCTGAACGCCTGGTAGCAAAGTCCCCTCATCCACGGGGACCATGGCGGTGAGAGCCCGACGACATTGAGCCCCGTCGCCGAGCGGATCGGACGATGGAGGGCCGATCGAGTGGCGCTGTGGCGGGGTGAACGGGGAGGGACAGGAGCAGGCATCGGCACGCTGGGCGTCCTGCGCTTCGCGCTGCTCGCGTCAGGCTTGACCCGCAACGGTGCCGGCCCTCTGGGTTGGTCGGCGGCGGCGTGGTACGTCGTCGCCACCGCGCGCCATTTCATGACGATCCGGAGCTGGCTGGCCGACCGCCGCAACCCGGCGCTGCAGGAGGCGCTCGGCGTTCGGCCTTCGCTGGTGAGATGCATCGCCCGGCCGTACCTGAACGCGGGCTGGGGAGCGGCGCGAAGGATGGACGCCATCCACCAGCACTACAAGCTGCTGAGGGGTCGCCACGCTTTCCTGCGCTTTCATCCCTACCTGCCCGTGCCGCTCGCCGCCGTGGGCGACACGGTACGCATCTCGCTCGAGAAGGCGACATGGCTCGAGCACGAAGGCGAGCTGACGCTGAGCGTGTTCTGCAGCGGCAGCCGCGTGTACTCGCTGGTCTTCACGCTGGGCGAGGTGGACGGCAGGATCGTTGCCTACGTCGGCGCGCTGCAGGGGCTCGGGACGGGCGACGCCCTCGGAATCTACCGGGCGTTGACTCGCCGCATGCAGGGACTGCGCCCGCGCGACCTGCTGATCTCCGCTTTTCGGACGCTTTGTGCCGCCCTGGAGGTGGAGCGGATCCTTGCGGTCTCCGATGCCGCCTGTGTCGGCCGGAGCAAGTACTTCGGTCGCAGGGTTCGTGTCCTTTCGAGCTACGACCGGGCTTGGGCGGAGAACGGCGGCGCGCCCGTGGACGGCGGCTTCTTCGAGTTGTCGCCGCGCTCCGCGCGCCGCGTCATGGCCGACATCCCGTCGCGCAAGCGCGCGGAACATCGTCGTCGCTATGCCATGCTCGACGAGCTGGCCGACGCGATTCATCGCGCCGTCGAGCATGCCGCCGCAACGTTCCAGCCGCCTCTGGGCCTCGTCGCGGGCGCGAGCGAACAGCCGGGCGACTCCTGGAGCAGCGACTTCGCCATCAGCGCCTTCAGCCGCTTGTGACGCCGCGGGGATGTCAGCTCTTACAGGTGCGCGAATCGATGCGCGCGCCTACGATGATCTCGGGTCGTCATCGTGGAAGTCGTCACGTCGAAAGATCGGTTCCTGATCGCGTGCCCGTGCGCGGCACTGATCTCCGGCTATGTGTCCGAGTTGCTCGAAGGCCAGGGGGTGGAGTGGGCTTTCGGCAAGGCGATCGTTAGGCGGACGCGAACCTCGGCGATGTTCGTCTGCGTCGACGCGACCAACGATGCCCACGAGCTGTGGGTGACCGCGGCGCAGGTGGCGCCCGACGAATGGGCGCTGCAGCACTCGCCGGTGCCCGCGCGCTGAGGCAGGGCGCGGCGAGGCCGGGCGCCATTCGTTTCGATCGCACCCTCAGGTGCTATTCGTCCGGTCGCACCATCAGGCCGACCAGGCCCATCAACAACGCGCCGGCCGCTGCCGCGAACAGCAACGACTTCATCGGCTCGTCCCTGGCGTACGCAGCCGCGCGGTCCGACGCCTGCAGGGCACGCTGGCGCACCTGATCGGCGAGCTCCCGGCCCCGCGCACCGCTGACGGCGCCGGGGATGCTTCCCGTGTCTTCTTCCATGGCCATCCTTCGAGATCCGGAACGTGCATCCGGCAAGCCGAATGCTCGCCGATCTGGCCGCTGCAAAGGCTGTATGGATGTACAGTACCGGCATGGACAGGGATGCGAGCGAGTTCGCCGACATGCAATGGGTCGCGCGCTGCGCTCATCGGCTACGACGGCAATGGCCGCATGCCGACGTCGAGTCGCTCGAGGAGGCCGCGCTCGAGCTCTGGCGGGTCAACTGGCTGCGCGAGATGCCGGCCGAGGCCGCCGCCGAGCTGTGGCTGCGCCCGCTGTCCGGCCGGCCACCGGGCGCGGCCGTGTAGGCGAGGTGGCTGACGCCCATGAGGACGAGCAGCGTCCATGCCAACATCGCGCTCGTGCAATCGCCTGCCATCACCGACCTGCAGTGCGATGACGCGCTGAGGGAGCGTATCGGGGGGCACCTCGCGTCGTTCGAGCGCCATCGCGCGATCCCGGGCGCGCACCGTGTCGCCGCGGTGGCGGTCGCCGTCGCCGAAGAGGGCGAGGGCGCCCGCCTCGGCGGGATCGCGGCCCCGGGCGCGTGGAGTCGCCGGGCCGCGCTGATCCTGACGCGGCGCGCGCTGACGCTTCGCCATCATCCCGACCAGTGGGCGCTCCCCGGCGGCCGCGTCGATGCCGGCGAAACCGCGGAGCAGGCGGCGCTGCGCGAGCTGGCAGAGGAGGTCGGGCTCGTTCTCGACGAGGGTGCCGTGCTCGGCCGGCTGGACGACTTCGTCACGCGCTCGGGCTTCGTCATCACGCCGGTCGTCGTCTGGGCGGGGCCGGCGCGAAGCCTGGTCGCCAACCCGCAAGAGGTGGCCAGCATCCATCGCATCCCGGTGAGCGAGTTCATGCGGCCCGACGCGCCCTGGCTCGACCGCGAAAGCGAAGGCGAGGAGCCGGTGCTGCGCATGCCCGTCGGCGATACGTGGATCGCGGCGCCGACGGCGGCGCTGCTGTATCAGTTCCGCGAGCTGTGCATCGGCGGGCGCGCGACGCGGGTGGCGCATTTCGAGCAGCCGTTGTTCGCGCGGCGTTGAGCCGGAGCGGCGCGCTCCTACACGCGGTCGGACGAAAAGACGGTGGGGCGGTCGTCGCGAGGTCTCTACAGTTGCGCCAGCCACTCTTGGCGCACGGACAGGAGACACGTCGTGAGCACAGAAACCACTCCTCTGACCTACATGGGCACGCAAAGCCGCGAGACGGTGGCC
>JBDTPG010000270.1:0-3935 GCA_039932815.1 Caldimonas sp. | reverse complement strand
GAGCCGATCAGCCCGTGCGTCCGCTTCGAGGTGATGAAGTTCGCCGACACGCAGCGGCAGACGCCGTTCGAGTGGGGCATCAAGTCCTAGCCTGATGGCCGTCGCGCCGGAACCGCCTCACGCGCACGGAACCGCGGCCAGCGCCGCCGTCGTCCTCTGCAACCTCGGCACGCCCGACGCGCCGACGCCAGTGGCGGTGCGCCGCTACCTGGCCGAGTTCCTGGCCGATCCGCGCGTCGTCGAGATCCCGCGCCTGCTCTGGTGGCCGATCCTTCACGGCATCGTCCTGCGGGTGCGGCCGGCGCGCTCGGCGCGCAAGTACGCGAGCATCTGGACGCCCGAGGGTTCGCCGCTCAAGGTCTGGACCGAAAAGCAGGCGGTCCTGCTCGAGGGCTATCTCGGCCAGCGCGGCCACCGGGTGGTCGTTCGCCATGCGATGCGCTACGGCAAGCCGTCGATCGCCAGCGTCCTCGACGCTGTCAAGGCCGCGGGCGCCGACAGGATCCTGATCCTGCCGCTCTACCCGCAGTACGCGGCGTCGACGACGGCGAGCATCGGCGACGCGCTCGCGGCGTGGATGCGGCGCGTGCGCAACCTGCCCGCGATCCGCCTCGTCAAGCACTACCACGACGACCCGGGCTACATCGATGCCCTCGCCCAGCGCGTCAACGAGCACTGGCGCGTCAATGGCCGCCCCGACAAGCTCGTGCTCAGCTTCCACGGCCTGCCGCGGCGTTCGCTCGCGCTCGGCGACCCGTATCACTGCGAGTGCCTGAAGACCGGCCGCCTCGTCGCCGAGCGGCTCAAGGTGCGCGACGACTTCGTCGTCGTCACCTTCCAGAGCCGCTTCGGCAAGGCCGAGTGGCTGCAGCCCTACACGGAGCCGACGCTGATCGCCCTGGCGCGCGCAGGGACGACGCGCGTCGACGTGTTCTGCCCCGGCTTCACGTCCGACTGTCTGGAGACGCTCGAGGAGATCGACCAGGAAGCGCGCGCCGCCTTCATCGGCGCTGGAGGACAGCACTTCGGCTACGTACCCTGCCTGAACGATCAGCACGAATGGATGGCGGCGCTGGCCAACGTCGCCATCGCCAATCTCCAGGGTTGGGACACCGCTGCCCTGGGCGAGGACGGGGCCGAACCGCTCGAGGCGCAACGCCGCCGCGCCCTCGCGGCTGGCGCGCAGGCCTGACGCTGCGGTAACGCGACCCCGCGGGAGCGCCGTTTGCACAATGGGGATTGGCCGATTGCGACAAGCGCCCCGGCGCGCGATAGTCGGCTTGCACCGGCTCGCAACGAAGCGGGATCCCCCTCGAAGACCGTACAAGGTGAGAACGACATGAGACATTTCCGCCCCCTCGCTACCGCTGCCGCGCTGACGCTGGCCGCGGCGGCCACCATCGCGCAAGCTCCCGCCGGCTACCCCGCGGGCTATGCAGACACCGTTGCTGCCGCCAAGAAGGAAGGCAAGGTCGTCGTCTACAGCACGACCGACACAGCGGCCGCCAACTTCCTGATCAAGGACTTCCAGGCGCTCTATCCAGGCATCTCGGTCGAGTACAACGACATGAACTCGACCGAGGTCTACAACCGCTTCATCAGCGAGAAGGCCGCCAATGCCGGCTCCGCCGACGTGCTCTGGAGCTCGGCGATGGACCTGCAGATCAAGCTCGCCAGCGAAGGCGGCGCCCTTGCCTACGCATCGCCCGAGATCGCCCATCTGCCGACGTGGGCAGTATGGAAGAACGAGGCCTTCGGCACCACCTACGAACCGCTGGCCATCGTCTACAACAAGCGCCTGCTTTCGGGCGACGAGATCCCGCAGAGCCACGCCGACCTGCTGCGCGTCTTCACGACCAAGGGCGACAAGCTCAAAGGCAAGGTGACGACGTACGACATCGAGAAATCCGGCGTCGGCTTCCTGCTCATCACGCAGGACAGCAAGTACAACCCGCAGTTCTGGGACATGGTCAAGGCGCTGGGCGTCGTCGGCCCGCGCGTGCAGTCGAGCGCGGGCACGATGATGGAGCGGATCAGCTCGGGAGAGAACCTGCTCGGCTTCAACATCTTCAACTCCTACGCGGCCCTGCGCGCGAAGAAGGATCCCTCGATCGGCATCGTGATCCCGAAGGACTACGCCCTCGTCATGTCGCGGGTGATGTTCATCTCCAAGACCGCCAAGAACCCGAATGCCGCCAAGCTCTGGGTCGACTACATCCTGTCCAAGCGCGGCCAGACGATCATCGCGAACCAGTCCGAGCTGGGTTCGATCCGCAGCGACGTCGAGGGCGAGATGACGGTCGCCGGCTACACCAAGCTGCTCGGTGCGGCGGCCAAGCCGATCCCGGTCAGCACCGACCTGCTCGCCTATCTCGACCAGACCAAGCGCCTCGACTTCATCAAGCAGTGGCAGGCGGCGATGAAGGCCGGCAAGTAGATGCGGCTAGCGCCCTCGCGGGCGGCGGTCATCGGCCTGACGGCGCTCGCCGTCTTCCTGCCGCTGGGGCTGATCCTCTACCAGAGCCTGCTCGACGCGCCGTTCTTCGCGCCGCACAAGATAGGCCCCGGCGCCTTCGAGTTCATCTTCGCCGACAGCGACTTCTGGGACGCGCTGAAGAACTCGCTGGTCATCGCCACGGCGATGGGATTGATCGCCGTGCCGCTCGGCGGGATCCTCGCGTTCCTGATGATCCGCACCGACCTTCCGGGCCGCGGCTGGATCGAGCCGCTGCTGCTCATTCCCGTGTTCGTGTCGCCGATGGTGCTCGGCTTCGGCTATGTCGTCTCGGCGGGGCCGGTCGGCTTCTACTCGGTCTGGGCGAAGGAGCTGTTCGGCGGCGTCCCGTGGAACGTCTATTCGCTAACCGGCATCGCCGTCATCGCCGGGCTGACGCACGTACCCCATGTCTACCTCTATTCGTCGTCGGCGCTGAAGAGCCTCGGCTCCGACGTCGAGGAAGCGGCTCGCATGGCCGGCTCGACGCCGTTCCAGGTCGCGCGCGACGTCAGCCTGCCGATGGTCACGCCGTCGCTGCTCTTCTCCGGCGTGCTGGTCTTCTTCCTCGGCTTCGAGATCTTCGGCCTGCCGCTCGTACTCGGCGATCCCGAAGGCCACCTTGTCCTCGCCACCTACCTCTACAAGCTCACCAACAAGCTCGGCACGCCGTCGTACCACCTGATGGCGGCGGTCGCGGTGTGCATCGTCGCGATGACGTTCCCGCTCGTCATGCTGCAGCGCTACCTGCTCAAGAACGCCGGCAAGTTCGTCACCGTCAAGGGCAAGGCGGGCCGGCAGCGGCCGCTGCCGCTCGGTGGCTGGCGCTGGGTGGCGGCGGCGATCCTGATCTTCTGGCTGTTCGTCACCGTGGTCGTGCCGCTCTCGGGGATCGCGTTGCGCGCCCTCGTCACCAACTGGGGCGAAGGCGTCCGCCTCGCCGAGGTGCTGACGCTCGACAACTTCCGCGACGTGCTGCAGCAGCCGACGCTCGTGCGCGGCATCGTCAACACGGTGCTGATCGGCATCGTCGGCGGTGGTCTGGCGGTGATCTGCTACACCGCGGTCGGCCTGGCGACGCATCGCAAGAACGACGCCTGGTCGCGCTTCGTCGATTACCTCGTGCTCGTGCCGCGCGCGGTGCCGGGGCTGCTGGCCGGCCTGGCCTTCCTCTGGGTGTTCCTGTTCTTCCCGCCGCTCGCACCGTTGCGCTCGACCATCTTCAGCCTGTGGATCGCCTACACGGTGGTCTGGCTCGCCTACGGCATGCGCCTGGTCTCGAGCTCGCTGTTGCAGGTCGGCCCCGAGCTGGAGGAGGCGGCACGCAGCGCCGGCGCCAGCCCGGGGCGCGTCAGCCGCGACGTCACGCTGCCGCTGATCCGCTATGGCCTGCTCGCCAGCTGGCTGCTCGTCTTCATGATCTTCGAGCGCGAGTACTCGA
>JBDTPG010000269.1:0-3946 GCA_039932815.1 Caldimonas sp. | reverse complement strand
ATCACGGTGCCGGCGAACGTGCCGTCGCCCATCCCCGGCATGGCGATGAGGAACTGGTTCGTCAGGTTGATCGACGGCGACGCGGGCATGGCGCCATTTTATTCCGCGCCGCCGAAAGCGCGTGCGATCCGGCGCGCCGTACGGCCATTCGGCACACTAGCGGACTGAGACGATGGAAAAAGCCCTCGACGCCGCGCTCGTCTGGTTTCGCCGCGACCTGCGCGTCGCCGACCATGCCGCCCTGTACCACGCGCTGCGGGCGGCGCGCCAGGTGTGGTGCGCCTTCGTCTACGACCGCGCCCTCCTCGACGAGCTGCCACGCGCCGACCGGCGCGTCGAATTCATCGTCGAGAGCGTCGAGGCGCTCGCGGCCGACCTGGCCCGGCTCGGCGAAAGCCACGGCGTCGCCGGCGTCCGGCTGCTGGTGCGCCACGGCGTGGGCGACGACGAGATCGTCGCCCTGGCGGCGGAGCTGCACGTGCAGGCGGTGTTCGCGAACCACGACGACGACCCTTACGCCCTCGCCCGCGACGCCCGCGCGCGCGGGCGGCTCGCCGATCGCGGCGTCGCCCTCCACACGTCGAAGGACCACGTCGTCTTCGAGCGCAGCGAGGTGCTGACCGGAAGCGGCAAGCCCTACAGCGTTTTCACGCCGTATCGGACCGCCTGGCTGGGCAAGCTCGACGACTACTTCCTGAAGCCTTACCCGGTCGAGCGGCACGCCGCCGCCCTTGCGCCCGTCCCCGCGGGCATGAGCGCCGGGCTGCCGACGCTCGCCCGCCTCGGCTTCGTCAAGACCAACCTCGAGGCGTTGAAGGTCCAGGGCGGAAGCGCCGCCGCCGAAGCGCTGCTCGCGGATTTCCTCGGCCGGATGGACGAGTACGCGACCGCGCGCGAGTACCCGGCGGTGAAAGGCCCGAGCTACCTCGGCGTCCACCTCCGCTTCGGAACGATCTCGATCCGCCGGCTCGCCGGTGCGGCGCGGGCGCGCATCGCCGAGGCGGGACGGCACGCGCGCGGCGCCGAAACCTGGCTTTCGGAGCTGGTCTGGCGCGACTTCTACCAGCAGGTGCTGCACCACCTGCCGCACGTCGTCGGCGCGAGCTGCAAGCCCGAGTACGACCGCATCCGCTTCGAGCACGGCCGCCATGCCGACGAGACGTTCGCCGCCTGGTGCGAAGGCCGCACCGGCTACCCCCTGGTCGACGCGGCGATGGCGCAGATCAACCAGACCGGCTGGATGCACAACCGGCTGCGCATGGTCACCGCCAGCTTCCTCACCAAGGACCTGGGGATCGACTGGCGCCGCGGCGAGGCCTACTTCGCGCTGCACCTGATCGACTACGAGCTGGCCTCGAACAACGGCGGCTGGCAGTGGGCGGCGTCGACCGGCTGCGACGCGCAGCCGTGGTTTCGCATCTTCAACCCGGTGACGCAGAGCCGCCGCTTCGATCCCGAGGGCAAGTTCATCCGCCGCTACCTGCCGCAGCTCGCCGGCCTCGGCGACGACCAGATCCACGCGCCATGGGAATTGGGTCCGATCGAGCTCGAGGCCGCCGGCGTCGAGCTCGGCCGCGACTACCCGCGGCCGATCGTCGACCACGCCGAGGCGCGCGCCAAGACCCTGCAGCGCTACGGCGCCGTCAAGGCGCCCAAAGGCACCTGAGCGCCGCCTAGGCTTCGGCCTGGGCCGTGACGATGTAGCGCGCGATCAGGGCCAGCAGGTCCTCTTCCGAGTAGGGCTTGCCGAGGTAGTGATCGACGCCGAGCTCGGTCGCGTGGTCGCGATGCTTCTGGGCGATCCGCGAGGTGATCATGATCACCGGCAGCTCGCGCCAGCGCGCGTCGTTGCGGATGTTGCGGACCAGGTCGAAGCCGTCCATGCGCGGCATCTCGATGTCGGAGAGGATGACCTGCGGAATTTCCTCGGCGAGCCGCTCGAGCGCGTCGAGGCCGTCCTTGGCGAGCGTGACGCGGTAGCCCTCGCGCACCAGCAGGCGCTGGGTGACGCGGCGCACCGTCAGCGAGTCATCCACGACCAGGACGAGCGGGGCCGCCTGCACGCTGCCCGGGCTCTCGCTCGGCGCCAGCGGCGCGGACGAGTCGGTGCGCGGTGCGAGCATGGCCCGGGCCGCGTCGCCGTAAAGGGTGGCGAGCGCGACCGGGTTGTAGATCAGCGCGACCGCACCCGACGCGAGCAGCGTCATCCCGGCCAGGCCGGGCAGGCGGGACAGCTGCGGGCCGAGGTTCTTGACGACGACTTCCTGGTTGCCGAGGACTTCGTCGACGTGCACCGCGATCCGCTGCTGGGCGCTGCGGACGACGACGACGGTGCGCATGCGGCCCTGGCCCTCGGCCGGGCGCGAGCCGAGCTGGAGCAGCGCGCCGAGCCAGAAGAACGGCAGCGCCTGGTCGCCGAACTCGTAGGCGCCGCTCGCGTAGCAGGCCTCGACCTCGGCCGGTGTCGCCCGGCGGACGATCTCGACCAGCGTCGACGGCACCGCGACCGTGCTCTCGCCGCAGCGGAGCATGACGACCTGCGTCACCGCCGTCGTCAGCGGCAGCACGAGCTTGAACGACGTGCCCTGGCCGGCGGCAGTCGCAGTCTCGATGCGGCCGCCCATGGCGATCACGTCGGAACGGACGACGTCCATGCCGACGCCGCGCCCGGCCAGCTCGGTGACGGTGTCGACCGTCGTGAAGCCTGCCGTGAAGATCAGGTTGGCGAGCTCGGCGTCGCTGTACTGGACGCCGGGCTCGAGCAGCTTCATCGCCTCGCCCTTGGCGCGGATGCGGGGCAGGTCGAGGCCGCCGCCGTCGTCGCGGAACTCGACGCCGACCTCATTGCCTTCGTGCGAGAGCGAGACGACGATCGTCCCCGTCGGATCCTTGCCGGCGGCCTTGCGGACCTCGGGCGGCTCGATGCCGTGCGAGACGCAGTTGCGCAGCAGGTGCTCGAAGGCGCCGGTCATGCGGTCGAGGACGCCGCGGTCGATCTCGATCGAGCCGCCGACGATGTCGAGGCGCACCTGCTTGCCGGTTTCCTTGGCGGCGAGGCGGACGACGCGGTAGAGGCGGTCGGAGAGACCCTCGAACTCGACCATGCGAGTGCGCAGCAGGTCGTCCTGGAGGTCGCGTGTGAGCCGTGCCTGGGCGACCAGCTCGTCCTCGGTCGTCTCGAGGGATCGCTGCAGCGTGCGCTGGACGGTGGCGACGTCGTTGACCGACTCCGCCATCATCCGCGTCAGCTCCTGGAAGCGCGTGAAGCGGTCGAACTCGAGGGGGTCGAACGACTGCGACGCCGCCTTCGCGGCCTCGAGGCGGGACGTCATCTGCACTTCGCCCTGCAGCTCGATGTCGCGCAGCTGGCCGCGCAAGCGCTCGAGGTTCTCGGTCAGGTCGGACAGCGAGCCCTTGATCTGGCCGACGCCCGATTCGATTCGCGAGCGCGTGATGCTCACTTCGCCAGCCTGGTTGACGAGACGATCGAGCAGCGGCGCGCGGACGCGCACCGCCGATTGCGTCGCCAGCGTCCGCTCGGCCGGCCTGGCCGTACCGCTGCCCTCGCGCGCGAAACGCGACCAGTCGATCGTCGCCGGCTCGGCGGGAGGGGTCGCCGGCGCGGCCGCGTCGCCGCGACGGCCGCGGCCGCGATCCCGCCCGGCGTCATCGGTCTTGTCGCTGGACTTCTCGTTCGTCTTCGCGGTGACGCTCGGGGCAGGCGCCGCCGGCGCCGGCGTCGGCACCGTCGGCGTCGCGACGAACACCGGCGCCTCGGCGATCGGCGCGCGTGCCGGCTCGGCGGGCCGAGCGACGGGCGCGAGCGGCGCGGTCGCCGCGGCGACGGCGTCCGAGTAGGCCTGGGCATCTCGGCTGCGCAGCGCCTCGAAGGCGCTCGTCATCGCGTCGGAGACCGCCTGCAGCGCCTCGACGTCCTCGCCCTTGG
>JBDTPG010000268.1:0-3948 GCA_039932815.1 Caldimonas sp. | reverse complement strand
GCCGACCCGAACGACCCGGCGATGCAGTCGGTGCTGCACTCGCGCGAGGTCATCGTCGTCGGCTACCTCGAGAGCGTCAAGGTCCAGTTCGACGTGACCAACCTGGTGCTGGTGCACGGCAACAAGGCGAGCGTGCTGAGCTGCCCCTTCCCGCGCGAGATGTTCCGCTTCCAGCGCCGCAACGCGTTCCGGGTGCGCCCGCTGATCCGCAGCGCGCCGGTCGCGCGGCTGCGCCATCCCGACATGCCGGAGACCGAGTTCGCGCTTCGCATCATCGACATCAGCATCGGCGGGTGCGCCCTCTTCCTGCCCAGCGACGTGCCGATGATCAATGCCGGCGCGACGCTCGGCGGCGTGCGCATGGAGCTCGACGACGACACCAAGCTCGACGTCAACCTGCGCCTGCAGCACGTGACCTCGCTCGACAACGAACGCAAGGGGGTGCGCCTCGGCTTCGAGTTCGTCCGCCCGGGCGGCGAGACCGTGCGCACGCTGCAGCGCTTCATCGACCTGACGCAGAAGCGCGGCAAGTTGATGGCGCTGAACTAGTCGTCTTTCCCAAGGAGCCGCCGTGGACCTCAAGGACTTCATCCAGACCGCCGTCACGCAGATCGTCGAAGGCGTTGTCGCGGCCCAGGCAGCCGCCGCGGCCCACCACGTGATCGTCAATCCCGCCATGGACGTGGGCGGGCGGGGCGGCGCCTCGGCGACCTCGCACGCGGCAGCCGGCTCCCGCGTGAGCAATATTTCGTTCGACGTCGCGGTGACCGGGGTCGACGGTTCCTCCCCGCACGGCGGCGGCAAGCTGCAGGTGGTGGGCGCGTGGTCGGCACGCGCCGGAGCCGAAGCGCATGCCGCAGGCGAGCCCTGCACGCGCCTGCAGTTCTCGCTGCCCGTCGCGTTCCCCGAGGCTCGCGTGCGCCGTTCGATGGCGAGCGCGCTCGATTCGGAATTCATTCAAACCGTCGACAACGGCGACAGCACCTGGTTGCCGAGCTGATCGCCCGGGATCCCATGCCGCCGGACAGCGAACGCTGCGACTCCTGACGCGCGTGGCGTAGCGCGGCGGTCGCGCCGTTCGGCGGCAGCGTCGCCCGATGCGGGCGCCAGCGCTCGGACCTCGGGCGCACAATCGCGCCTTGCGCCACGATCACCGTCAGCGATCATGTCCGCAGCGCTGATCGCCGCCCTCTGCTTCACGGTGGTCCTGCTGGTGATCACCGCGTACTTCCTCATGGGCTCGGTGCCGCTGCTCGTGCTCAAGCACGACACGCCGCTCGACTCGCGCTTCGTCCGCGGCTTCTTCAACACCTATTACCTGGCGGCGATCTGCGCGGCCAGTGCCACGGCCTTCGGCTTCGCGCTGGCCGGCAGGCTGGTGTTCGCGGCCGGGGCGGCCGGCCTCGCGCTGCTGGCCATCTTCCTACGCCGCACCGTCATCCCGAAGATGGACGCGCTGCGCGCCCAGATCCAGGTCAGCGAGGCCGATGCCATCGCCGGGTTCCGCCGCATGCACGTGATGGCGATCCTGGTGAACGTGGCCCAGCTCGTGGTCATCGTGTGGAGCCTCCTGGCCCTTTCGGCGCAGATGAAGTGACCCGCTCGCGTCGGCGCCGCCGCCGCCCGAGGATCAGCCCCGGTGAGCCGATTCTCACTTTCTGAGCCGCAAAGGCACCGCAACGAGAACTCCGCATCGGCGCGCAAGGGGCTGGCGATGCGAACGGGTTGGCCGGTTTCGCCGCGGCGATCCGTACGGGAAGGCAGGAAGACAGATTTGCCTTCCGGCGGCGGGACCGGCAGGGCCGGACGGCCGCCCTTTCCGGAGCCGCACCATGAGCCTGACCCAGATCACCGACCCGACCCTGCTGGCCTCGCTGCTCGAAGCCGGCATGCTGATCTGCTTCGGTGTCGCCTGGCCGCTGGCCATCCTGCGCATGCTGCGCAGCGGCCGTGCCGAATGCAAAGGCAGCGCCTTCACCGCCATCATCCTGTGCGGCTACGTCGCCGGCGCCTCGGCCAAGCTGGCGCTGGCATCGCACGGCCACACGCTGCCGCCGGTGTTCTGGCTGTATGCGCTCAACACCGTGTCCGTGGGCTGCCACCTGCTCCTGCAGTGGCGCCTGTCGCGGCGGCCTGCCGTGCCCCTCTGCCGGCCAGCGGCCGGCTGATCGCGTGCGGCCCGGCGGCTGCCGACCTCGGTGTCAGTGGCTGCCCGGCCCGCGGCCCGCAACGCCGCGAGCCCGGA
Source organism: Caldimonas sp. (assembly GCA_039932815.1). Classification (GTDB taxonomy): domain Bacteria; phylum Pseudomonadota; class Gammaproteobacteria; order Burkholderiales; family Burkholderiaceae_C; genus Schlegelella_A. Next base: position 1,703 of record JBDTPG010000268.1, on the reverse strand, counting down.
CCGGCTGTCGTCCGAACTCGGCGGATCATCGAGCCCTGTTTCCGACACCACGCAAAGGGCAGCGCATGAACATCGAACGTCGAACCGAGCACCCCGATTTGCTGTGGCGGCGGCCGGCCCTGGCGCTGATCGCGATCGCATCGCTTCTCCTCGTGGCTTGCACAACGACCCCCGTCGGCGCTCCCGGCGCGGCGACGCGCTACGGCGTCGATCCCTACTGGCCCAAGCCGCTGCCGCAGAAGTGGCAGCTCGGCGCCGTCGCCGGCGTGGCCGTCGATCGCCTCGACCACGTATGGATCATCCAGCGGCCGGCCACGCTGACCGACGACGAGCGTGCCGCGTCGTTCGACCCGCCGCGCGCCGCGTGCTGCGTGCCGGCGCCCTCGGTCATCGAGTTCGATGCCGACGGCAACGTGCTGCGCGGCTGGGGCATGCCGGGCACGGGCTACGACTTTCCCAAGCGCGAGCACGGCATTTATGTCGATCCGCAGGGCAACGTCTGGATCGCCGGCAACCACGATCTCGATCACCAGGTGGTCAAGTTCAGCGGCGACGGCAGCTTCCTGCTGCAGATCGGCAAGGCCGGCCAGACCGGCGGCAGCAACGACCCCCAGCTGCTCGGCAAGCCGGCGCACATGGAAATGGACGTCGCGGCCAACGAGCTGTACGTCGCCGACGGCTACGGCAACCGGCGCGTGATCGTGTTCGATGCCACCACCGGCGCCTACAAGCGCCATTGGGGCGCCTACGGCAACAGGCCCGACGACGCGAAGACGACCTACGACCCGGCGGCGCCGCCGTCGAAGCAGTTCGGCAGCCCCGTGCACTGCGTGCGCCTCGCCAAGGACGGCCTCGTCTACGTCTGCGACCGCGAGAACAACCGCATCCAGGTGTTCCGCAAGTCGGGCGAGTTCGTGCGCGAGTTCTTCCTCGCGCGGGACACGCGCCTGATCGGCTCGGTCTGGGACATGGTGCTGTCGACCGACGCGGCGCAGACCTACATGTACGTCGCCGACGGCGCCAACAACCAGGTGCACGTGCTGCGCCGCGACAACGGCGCCGAGGTGTCGGCGTTCGGCCGCAACGGCCGGATGGCCGGCCAGTTCCACTGGGTGCACAACATCGCGATCGACTCCAAGGGCAACATCTACACCGCCGAGGTCGACACCGGCAAGCGTCTGCAGCGGTTCACGCCGGTGCCGTGATCCTCACGCGAAGGCGTCATAGTCAATCTGGTCGAATTAAAAAAGAAGCACACGAACCTCAACAGGAGCCAATCCATGGCCAAGAACACGATCTGCCTCTGGTACGACCACGATGCAGAACAAGCGGCTCGCTTCTACGCGGAGACCTTCCCGGACAGCAGGGTCGGCGCCATCCACCGCGCGCCGGCGGACTATCCCGATGGCAGGAAGGGCGATGTCCTCACGGTCGAATTCACCGTCGCGGGCATTCCTTGCATCGGTCTCAACGGCGGCAAGATGTTCAAGCACAGCGAGGCCTTCTCGTTCCAGATCGCCACCGACGATCAGGCCGAGACCGATCGCTACTGGAACGCGATCGTCGGCAATGGCGGCCAGGAAAGCCAGTGCGGCTGGTGCAAGGACAAGTGGGGCCTGAGCTGGCAGATCACGCCGCGCGTGCTGACCGATGCGATGGCCAAGGGCGGCGACGCGGCCAAGCGCGCGTTCACGGCGATGATG
>JBDTPG010000267.1:0-3955 GCA_039932815.1 Caldimonas sp. | reverse complement strand
TGAAGAGCTGCTCGACCCAGTCGTCTTCCTTGTTCTGCGTCGCCTGCTTGCCGCGCCCGCCGCGCCGTTGCGCGCGGTACTCGGCGAGCGGCTGGCTCTTGACGTAGCCGGTGTGCGAGAGCGTCACGACCATGTCGGTGGGGGTGATCAGGTCTTCGGTGCCGAGGTCGAGCGCATTCGCTTCGATCGTGCTGCGCCGTTGCGCCAGCTTGGCCTGGCCGAACTCCTGCTTCAACGCCGTGAGCTCGTCGCCGATGATCGTCGTCACGCGCGCCGGCGTCGCCAGGATGCCGAGCAGGTCGGCGATCTGCGCCATCACCTCGCGGTATTCGCCGAGGATCTTGTCCTGCTCGAGGCCGGTGAGGCGCTGCAGGCGCATCTGCAGGATCTCGGAGGCCTGGTCGTCGGAGAGGCGATAGAGGCCGTCTGCCTGCAAGCCGAAGTTCGGCGACAGGCCCTCGGGCCGGTAGGCGCCTGTGCCTTGCGCCGTCTCGCTGCCGACGCGCGCGAGCATCTCGCGCACCATCGACGAATCCCAGCTCTTGCTCATCAGCGCCGATTTGGCGACCGGCGGCGTCGGCGAGGCCTTGATCGTCTCGATGAACTCGTCGATGTTGGCGAGCGCGACGGCGAGGCCTTCGAGCACGTGGCCCCGCTCTCGTGCCTTGCGCAGCTCGAACACCGTGCGCCGCGTCACCACCTCGCGCCGATGCTCGAGGAAGATCTCGATCAGGTCCTTCAGGTTGCAGAGCTTCGGCTGGCCGTCGATCAGCGCGACCATGTTGATGCCGAAGGTGTCCTGCAGCTGCGTCTGCTTGTACAGGTTGTTCAGCACCACCTCGGGCACTTCGCCGCGCTTGAGCTCGATGACGACGCGCATGCCGGACTTGTCGCTCTCGTCCTGGATGTGGCTGATGCCCTCGAGCTTCTTCTCGTGCACCAGCTCGGCCATGCGCTCGAGCAGGTTCTTCTTGTTCACCTGGTACGGGATCTCGTCGACGATGATCGACTGGCGCTGGCCCTTGTCGATGTCCTCGAAGTGGCACTTGGCGCGCATCACGACGCGGCCGCGGCCGGTGCGATAGCCCTCGCGCACGCCGGCGAGGCCGTGGATGATTCCGGCGGTCGGGAAGTCGGGCGCCGGAATGATCTCTATCAGCTCGTCGATCGTCGCTTCCGGACGGTGCAGCAAGTGCATGCACGCGTCGACAACCTCGTTGAGGTTGTGCGGCGGAATGTTCGTGGCCATGCCGACGGCGATGCCGCCCGAGCCGTTGACGAGCAGGTTCGGCAGCTTCGACGGCATCACCAGCGGCTCCTGCTCGCTGCCGTCGTAGTTCGGGCCGAAGTTCACCGTCTCCTTGTCGAGATCGGCGAGCATCTCGTGCGCGATCTTGGCGAGGCGGATCTCGGTGTAGCGCATCGCCGCGGCGTTGTCGCCGTCGACCGAGCCGAAGTTGCCCTGGCCGTCGACGAGCATGTGGCGCATCGAGAAGTCCTGCGCCAGGCGCACGATCGTGTCGTAGACCGACTGGTCGCCGTGCGGGTGGTACTTGCCGATGACGTCACCGACGATGCGCGCCGATTTCTTGTACGGACGGTTCCAGTCGTTGCTGAGCTCGTGCATCGCGAACAGGACGCGGCGGTGCACCGGCTTCAGGCCATCGCGCGCATCGGGGAGAGCGCGGCCGACGATCACGCTCATCGCGTAATCGAGGTAGGAGCGGCGCATCTCCTCCTCGAGGCTGATGGGCAGCGTTTCCTTGGCGAATGGGGTCATGTGATCGGCTCGCGGTATGCGGGAGCACCGCCCGTCGAAGAGCCGAGCGCGAGCCGAGATTCTAAGTGGCGAGTCGTTGTCGCAGCTACGCAACAACGACCCCGCCGAGCCTTCTCCACCGGGGCAAAATCAGGCCGAACGAAAGCCCTATGGCACAATGAGTCGGTCGGTGGTCAACGTCCGCGGCGCGGGGGTGGCCAGTATTTTCCGATTCAAGTTCGGACGTTTACTTAGAACACTATTTGCCCCCCTCGAGAGGAGAATCATGAAGAAACTGAACAAGGTGGCGTCGCTCTTTGCAACCGCTGCTCTCGCATCTTCGTTCACCGCCGTCTCTGCGCAGACCGTGAACAACTGGGTGAGCGGTTTTGGCTTGCCCTGGAAGAACAACAACCAGGAACTCTGCTGGCGCAACGGCTTCTGGACTCCGGCCACCGGCCTGCAGGGCTGCGACGGCGTCCCGGCGCCGGCCGCGCCCGCTCCGGCGCCGCGTCCCGCACCGGCTCCCGCGCCTGCCGCGGCGCCTGCGCCCGCACCGGCTCCCGCGCCCGCCGTTGCCGTGGTCCCGGCGCCGACCAGCGAGAAGGTCACTTTCGCCGCTGATGCTTTCTTCGACTTCGACAAGTCGGTGCTGAAGCCCGAAGGTCGCGCCAAGCTCGACGACCTCGTCGGCAAGATGAGCGGCCTGAACCTGGAAGTGATCATCGCCGTCGGCCATACCGACGCCGTCGGCACCGACTCGTACAACCAGCGCCTCTCGATCCGCCGCTCGGAAGCCGTCAAGTCCTATCTCGTCAGCAAGGGCGTCGAGAAGAACCGCGTCTACACCGAAGGCAAGGGCGAGAAGCAGCCGGTCGCCGACAACAAGACCGCCGAAGGCCGCGCGAAGAACCGTCGCGTGGAAATCGAAGTGGTCGGAACGCGCGGTAGATAGGGCGTTTCGCTGGATCAAAAAACCCCGCTCTGCGGGGTTTTTTGTTTTGAGTGGGTAGGATGGGTTCATGACCGCCAATGCCGACCCGCGCGAGCTGGCCAAGTTCAGCGAGCTTGCCCACCGCTGGTGGGACACCGAAAGCGATTTCCGGCCGCTGCACCAGATCAATCCGCTTCGCCTCGACTGGATCGATGGCCTGGCGTCGCTGCAAGGCAAGCGCGTCCTCGACGTCGGCTGCGGCGGCGGCATCCTGGCCGATTCGATGGCCCGGCGCGGTGCCGACGTGCTCGGCATCGACCTCGCCGCCAAGCCGCTCAAGGTCGCCCAGCTCCACGCGATCGAGGCGGAGACGCCGCGCGTCGCGTATCGCGAGGTCGCGGCCGAGGCGCTGGCCGAGGAGATGCCGGGTGCATTCGACGCAGTCACCTGCATGGAGATGCTCGAGCACGTCCCGGATCCCGGCTCGATCGTGGCCGCGTGCGGGAGGCTGGTGAAGCCCGGCGGGTGGGTCTTCTTCTCGACCATCAACCGCAACGCCAAGGCGTTCGTCTTCGCGATCGTCGGCGCCGAGCAGGTGCTGAAGCTGTTGCCGCGGGGAACGCACGAGTACGCGAAGTTCCTGCGGCCCAGCGAGCTCGCCGCCTGGTGTCGTGTGGCCTCGCTCGAGCCGGTTGCGACACGCGGCCTGGAATACAACCCGCTGTCGCGTCGCTATCGCCTCTCGGCCGACACCAGCGTCAACTACCTGGTCGCTTGCCGCAAGCCGGCATGACGGAGGGTTCGATGAAGGGCTCGCTCCAGGCGGTGCTCTTCGACCTCGACGGCACTCTCGTCGACAGCGCGCCGGATCTCGCTGGCGCCTGCAACGAGATGCGGATCGATCGCGGCCTCGCGCCGCTGCCCTACGAGCGGCTGCGCCGGATGGTGGGGTCGGGCGCGCGCGGCATGGTCGGCGTGTCGTTCGGCCTCACGCCCGACAGCCCCGGCTATGTCGAGCTGCGCGACGAGTTCCTCGATCGCTACGAGGCGCGGATGACGCGCGAGACGAGGGTGTTCGAGGCGATGCTGCAGGTCCTCGACTGGCTCGAGCGCCAGCCCCTGCCCTGGGGCATCGTCACCAACAAGGCGACGCGTTTCGCCGGGCCGCTGGTCGCTGCCCTCGGGCTCGCGTCGCGCGCCGCGACCCTGATCTGCGGCGACACGGTGGCGCATTCCAAGCCGCACCCGGCGCCGCTCCTGGA
>JBDTPG010000266.1:0-3958 GCA_039932815.1 Caldimonas sp. | reverse complement strand
TCGGGTGCCGGTCCATGAAGGCGACCCAGGTCGGCATCGGCAGCTTGGCGACGCGGGCGCGCGTCAGGCAGACGATGCTGTAGGGCGTCGGCGTGTTCAGCCGCCAGGCGGCGTAGCTGGTCTCGATATCGCGCGCGTCGGCGAAGCGAAGGATCATCTCCCTGGCATCGGCGTTGGTGACGACGCGCTTGAGGATGCCGTCGAGCACGAAGTACTGCTCCATCTCGTGCACGCCCTGGTGCAGCAGGTGCTCGCCCTTGGCGCCGTCGACGACGACCAGGTGCGGCTCGAGCTCGTCGCGCTCGTCGTCGAGCATTTCCTTCAGGACGATGTTCTGCTTGAGCTGGGCCCGGATGACGTTGCGTTCGGGATGGTTTTCGACGGGAATCGATGGCATGGGCGGACACCGGCGCTGCGCTGGGCGGCGAAGGCATTTCAAACGGAGAAAATTGACCTCGGTCAACGGGGCATCGACCGGTCGATTCCTATGATAAGTCGCGTTGATCGACCGATTCGCCGTGCCGCCCGTTGGGGCCGGCGGCCCGGCGCCTCGGGGTTCCCGCCATCGCGAGATTGTCCCAAAGGTTGATCGCGGTCATCTGCCCGGGGCTCGACCTTCGGCGATAGTGCAGGGATGGCGGTGTCGGCTGCATCCGGTCCTGTCGAGCGCCATCCTGCCGCATCCATCCCGCTCACATCTCGAACCGAAGGAGACACCATGTCCGCAGTCCTGAAACAGCAGCCGGGCGCCGCCTCGGCGGACGGCGCCCCGCAGGGCGCTGCGGTCGATGCAGTCGAGGGCAGCACGATCGACGGCTTCCAGCTCGTCATCGAGGCGTTGAAGCTGAACGACATCGACACGGTCTTCGGCCTGCCGGGCATTCCGATCACCGACCTGACGCGCAAGATGCAGGCTGAAGGCCTGCGCGTCATCTCGTTTCGCCACGAGCAGAACGCTGGCAATGCCGCCGCGGCGGCCGGCTTTCTCACCAGGAAGCCCGGCATCTGCCTGACGGTCTCGGCGCCGGGGTTCCTGAATGGCCTGACGGCGCTCGCCAACGCGACGACGAACTGCTTTCCCATGATCCTGATCAGCGGCTCCAGCGAGCGCGAGGTCGTCGACCTGCAGCAAGGTGACTACGAGGAGATGGACCAACTCGCCATCGCCAAGCCGCTCTGCAAGGCTGCCTACCGGGTGCTGCACGCACAAGACATCGGCATCGGCATCGCCCGGGCCATTCGCGCGGCGTTGTCGGGCCGCCCGGGCGGCGTCTACCTCGACCTGCCGGCCAAGCTGTTCGCGCAGACGATGACCGCGGCGGCGGGCCGCGACTCGCTGGTGAAAGTGGTCGACCCGGCGCCGCGCCAGATCCCGGCACCCGACGCCGTCGCCCGTGCCCTCGACGTGCTGAAGAGCGCGAAGCGGCCGTTGATCGTTCTTGGCAAGGGGGCCGCCTACGCCCAGGCCGACGCCGAGATCCGCGCCCTGATCGAGAAGTCGGGCGTGCCCTACCTGCCGATGTCGATGGCCAAGGGCCTCCTGCCCGACACCCACGCCCAGTCGGCCTCGGCGACGCGCTCGTTCGTCCTCGCCGAGGCCGACGTCGTCTTGCTGATCGGCGCCCGGCTCAACTGGCTGCTCTCGCACGGCAAGGGCAAGACATGGGGAGGCGCCAACGCCCAGACCCGCCGCTTCATCCAGATCGATATCTCGCCGACCGAGATGGACAGCAACGTGCCGATCGCCGCCCCGCTCGTCGGCGACATCGGCTCGTGCGTCTCGGCGCTCGTGGAAGGGCTCGGCAGCGGCTGGACGAAGCCCCCCGCCGAGTGGACGGCCGCCATCGGCGAGCGCAAGGACAAGAACCTGCAGAAGATGGCCGACACGCTGGCCAAGTCGCCGGCGCCGATGAACTTCCACAGCGCGCTCAACGTGATTCGCGACGTGGTCCGGGCCCATCCCGAGGCCATCGTCGTCAACGAGGGCGCAAACACGCTCGACTTCACGCGCAGCGTCGTCGACATGTACGAGCCGAGGAAGCGCCTCGACGTCGGCACCTGGGGCATCATGGGCATCGGCATGGGCTTCGCCGTGGCCGCTGCCGTGACCACCGGCAAGCCCGTCATTGCGATCGAAGGCGACAGCGCCTTCGGCTTCTCGGGCATGGAGGTCGAGACGATCTGCCGCTACGAGCTGCCGGTGTGCGTGATCGTCTTCAACAACAACGGCGTCTACAAGGGCACCGACGTCAACCCGCGCGGCGGCGACGTCGCGCCGACGGTGTTCGTCAAGGGCGCGCGCTACGACAAGATGATCGAGGCCTTCGGCGGCGTCGGCGTCCACGCGACGACGCCCGACGAGCTGCGCAAAGGCCTCGTCGAAGCGGTGGCGTCGGGCAAGCCGACCCTCATCAACGCCGTGATCGACGAGACCGCGGGCACCGAGAGCGGCCGCATCACCAGCCTCAACCCGACCGTCGCGAAGAAGAAGTGACCCTCCCGATTCGATCTCCCAGGAACCCACGATGAGCGAAACAAAAGCACTAGACGGCGTTCGCATCCTCGACTTCACGCACGTGCAGTCGGGGCCGACCTGCACCCAGCTCCTCGCCTGGTTCGGCGCCGACGTGATCAAGGTCGAAAAGGCCGGCGAAGGCGACGCGACTCGCGGCCAGCTGCGCGACATCCCCGATGTCGACAGCCTCTATTTCACGATGCTCAACCACAACAAGCGCTCGATCACGGTCAACACGAAAGACCCGAAGGGCAAGGAAGTGGTCGACCGGCTGATCAAGTCGTGCGATGTGCTGGTCGAGAACTTCGCGCCCGGCGCGCTCGACCGCATGGGCTTCACGTGGGAGCACATCCACGCGCTCAACCCGCGCATGATCGTCGCCTCGGTGAAGGGCTTCGGCCCCGGCCCGTACGAGGACTGCAAGGTCTACGAGAACGTCGCCCAGTGCGCCGGCGGCTCGGCCTCGACGACCGGCTTCGACGATGGCCCGCCGCTCGTCACCGGCGCTCAGATCGGCGATTCCGGCACGGGTCTCCACCTTGCGCTCGGCATCGTCGCCGCGCTCTACCAGCGCAACACCACAGGCAAGGGCCAGAAAGTGCTCGCGGCGATGCAGGACGGCGTGCTGAACCTGTGCCGCGTCAAGCTGCGCGACCAGCAGCGGCTCGAGCGCACGGGCGTGATGAGCGAGTACCCGCAGTTCCCCGATGTCGGCTTCGGCGACGCGGTGCCGCGCGCCGGCAACGCCTCGGGCGGCGGCCAGCCGGGCTGGATCCTGAAGTGCAAGGGCTGGCAGAAGGACCCGAACGCCTACATCTACTTCATCACCCAGGCGCCGGTGTGGGGCGCGATCTGCAAAGTGATCGGCGAGGAAGGCTGGATCACCGACCCGAACTACGCGACGCCGAAGGCGCGCCTGCCGCACCTGAAATCGATCTTCGCGCGGATCGAGGAATGGACCATGACCAAGACCAAGTTCGAGGCCATGGACCTCCTCAACAAGTTCGACATCCCGTGCGGGCCGATCCTGTCGATGAAGGAGATCGCCGAGGACCCTTCGCTGCGCGCAACCGGCACCGTCGTCGAGGTCGACCACCCGGCGCGCGGCAAGTACCTGACGGTCGGCAACCCGATCAAGATGTCCGACAGCGCCACCGAGGTGAAGCGCTCGCCGCTGCTCGGCGAGCACACCGACGAAGTGCTGACCGAGCTCGGCTACTCGGCCGGCGAGATGGCGACGCTGCGCGAGGCGAAGGTCATCTGACGCCGCGGCGGCGTCCTTACAAATAGCACAGCGGGAGACACCCATGAGCAAAGACAAGACCAAGGTCCGCCAGCTCCTCGACGCGGTCAAGGCGTCGGGGCGCACCTCGCTCACCGCCCCCGAGGGCAAGCAGGTCTGCGACGCCTACGGCATCGCGGTGCCGGGCGAGGGCGTCGCGA
>JBDTPG010000265.1:0-3965 GCA_039932815.1 Caldimonas sp. | reverse complement strand
ACGGCCGCTTCGGCCTCGCCGCCGCGCAGGCCTTCGCCGCCGCCGGCTGGCACGTCCTCGCCCACGTGCGCCGCGACGCCGCCGGCGGGATGCCGGCCGGCGCCGAGCTCGTCCGCGCACCGCTCGCAGCGCTCGCCGACGCGCTCGCCGGGCAAGCGGCGCCGAGCGTCGTCGTGCACGGCATCAACCCGATCTACACGCGCTGGGCCGAGGAAGCGCTGCCGGCAGCGCGCGCCGCCATGGACCTCGCCGAGCAATTCGGCGCGCGCCTGATGCTGCCGGGCAATGTCTACAACCACGGCGAGGCGATGCCGGCGCGCATCGACGAAGCGACGCCGCAGCGGCCGACGACCGCCAAGGGGAGGATCCGCGCCGAGATGGAGGCCGAGCTCGAGCGTCGCGCCAGCGCCGGGCGGCTGCGTTCGACGGTGATCACCGCCGGCGACTTCTTCGGCGCCGGCAGCGGCAGCTGGCTCGACCAGGTCGTCGTCAAGCCGATTGCCCGGGGCCGCCTCGACTATCCCGGCGATCCGGCGCTCGTCCATGCCTGGGCCTACCTGCCCGACCTCGCGCGCGCCTTCGTCGCCGTCGCGGCCCTGCCCGACGCGGCACCGTTCGAGCGCTTCGCCTTCGCCGGCCACTCGGTCACCGGCGACGATTTCCTCGCCGCGGTCGAACGCGCCGCGGCGCGGCTCGGCGTCGCGCCGGCGCGCGGCTGGCGCCACGGCGGGATGCCGTGGCCGCTGATCCGCATCGGCGGCCTGGTCGTGCCGATGTGGCGCGAGCTCGCGGCGATGTCCTACCTGTGGCGGGTGCCACACGCGCTGGACGGCAGCCGGCTTGCGGCGCGCTGCCCGACGTTGGCGTCGACTTCGCTGGAGACGGCTCTGGTCGCGAGCCTCGCCGGGCTCGGCCTCGGTGATGTCGCGGCCGCTGCACCCGCCCACGCCGGCCGCTGAACCCGGGCCGGAGCGACGGCACGGCACATCGTATGCTCGCCGGCCATGCGTCCCTTGGACGCTTTTCGCTCGCGTCCCCCCGGGGCGCGAGACAGCTTCGATGGCCCGAGCGAGATGTCGATGACCCCAGCGGACGTAGAGCGCGTCTTCGGCAAGAGCCGGATGCAAATTCCCGCCGGCCGCCACGTCGAGGTCTTTCGCGAGGAGGCGCGTTCGGGCGAGGAGCGGCGCTACACCAAGCGTTTCCTGCGCACCCCGGACGTCGACTTCCGGCTCTGGACCGAGCGCGAGTGTCGCGTCCTGGTCCGGCTCGGCCGCCTCGCCGGCGCGCCGGTGCCGAAGGTGCTCGACTTCCTTCCCGCCGAAGGCGACGGCACGCCGACGCTGCAGACGCGCGACGCCGGCGCGACGCTCGATCAGTGGGCGACGCTCGTGCCGCTGCGCCGCGGCAAGACGTTGCTGCGCAACGTTTTCGACGATTGCGCCAACTGGTGGGCGCTGGCGCGCCAGTTCATGGTCTCGCTCGACGCGCTGCATGCGCTCGGCTTCGTCCACCTCGACCTGAAGCCGGACAACGTCTGCATCCCCTGGGCGCCCGCCGGAGCCGGCCGGCCGGTGCCGGGGCAGCCGCTGGCGCCACGCGTCAAGGCGTTGGCGCTGATCGACGTCGCCTTCTCGCTCGTCTCCGAGGTCGACCTGCCCGGTCCCTTGCCGCTGCTCAAGCACCCGACGTACGACTACCAGTCGCCGCGCCTCCTCCACGCCCTCGAGGAGGGCCGGCGCGGCAGTCTGGCGGCGACGCGAGCGCTCGACTGGCGCTGCGATTTCTTCAGCCTCGCGGCGATGCTCTGGCGCTACCTGCCCGAGATCGACGACGCGCCCGGCTCGGGCTGGACCGACGAGCGCCATGGCCAGGCGACCGAGTTCGTCGAGCAGCTGCTCGACGTCCATCGGGGGTCGCTGCCGACGCAGTGGCCGCATCGCCCGCTGATCGCGCTCGCCACGCTTCGCCTGCGCGATCCCGATCTTCAGGCCGCGCTGCAAGCCGGCTGCACCTTCGACCCGGAACGCGACCTGCCGCTCGACGCCGAGCCGACGCCGCCGACGCGGATCGCCGACCATCCGCCGCGCCCGGCCGAGCTCGAGCCGCGCACCGAGGGCGAGACCGAGAACGACAACGAAGGAGTCGCTTTCGCTGCATCGCCGAGCGACCCACGGCGCGAGCCGGTCTTCTCGATGCCCGCGCCGCGCGGCGAGCAACGCCGCGAGCCGACCGTGGGCTCGAGCGTCGCCGCGCCGACGGCGCCGCGGCCGATGGCGCCGTCGAAGCCGATGCCGCCCATGCCACCGGTGGCACCCGTGCCATCGAGGCCTTCGCCATCGAGGTCCCGCGTACCGTCGGAGCCACCGAGCGAGCCCGGGGTCGCAGCGGTCTACTCCCGACCGGCCGATCTGTACGAGCCCACGCTGCCCCCGCCCGCCGACGACGAGCCGACCCGCCCGCTCGAGCCGATGCCCGAGCCCGAGCTCGCGGGCGAGGCGGGGACCGACGAGCCTGCGGCGATGCCGATCCGCGCCCGGCGCCGTCACCGTCCCGCGCTCGTCGCCGCGGTCGCGGCGGCGGCAGTCACGGCGGCGGCGGCGGCCTGGTGGCTGTCGTTCGGCCGGACGCTGTTCTCGCCGCCGACGGTCGTCACCATTCCCTTGCCCAGCGCGAGGGAGGCCGAGCTCTCGCGCGCCGAAGCGACGCCTCCGCTCGCCGACGAGAACGCGTCGAGGCCAGTCACCATTGCCGCTGCGACGGCTGCCTCCGCGGCGGTGCCGACACCGGCGCCCGCCGCCGAGGTCGCCGCCAGCGCGTCGGCGGAGCTGCCGGCCGCGCCTGCCGACAACGCGTTGCCCGTGCCGACCCCGGTCGAGCGCGAACCGTCCGTGTCCGCCGATCTCGACGCGTCGGCCGCCGAGCTGCTGCAGAACCGCATTCCGCGCGCCGCCGCCGCTGCCGAACGGCAGCTGGCGCGCGTGCTCGCGGTCGCGGCCGGCGCCGCAGAGCTGCGCCGCCGCGGCGACGTGCGCAACGCCATGCTCGCCCTGCGCGCGGCGACGCCGCGAGCGCCGTTCGAGGTGCCGGTGCGCGGCGCTCAGGCGCGCCAGCTCAACGAGCAGGCACTCGCCGCGTACTGGCGCCGCGACGATGTCGACGAGGCGGTTCGGCTGCAGACGCGCGCCTTCGTCGCCAACCCGTTCGACTCCGAGGTCGTCGGCAACCTCGCCTTCCTGCGCCTGCGGGAACAACCGCCGCAAGCCGAGGCGGCGCGCCAGCTCGCGCTGTACTCGTTGACGTTGAACGACCCGCGCTTTCCGACCGGGCGGATCGAGGACTGGACCGCGCTGGCCGTCGCCAGCGCGCTCACCGGCCACGAGGCCGCCGCGCGCAACGCCTGGTTCGCGTCGATGGCGCTGGCGAGCGACCTGCAGCATCAATGCAGCAATGCCGTGCGCACCGAAGCGGTCTTCGGCGAGAAACTGCGTCCTTCGGTGCGGGCGATGCTGCAGCGCGCGCGCTCGTCGGCCGCGTACGGGCGATGCGAAGCCGCGCTTGCGCCGCAACCGGCGCGGGCGAAGAGCCGGGCCGAGCACACGAAGAAGTCGCCAGCGAAGGTAGCGGCGCGGACCGCGACCAAGGCGCAGCCGAGATCGGCGCAGAGATCGACGCCGAGGCCCCGCCGCGCCATCCCGTAAAGTGGCGTCCCCGTCCCGCCCCCCGGAGCCGCGCCATGACATCGCACCTTTCGATCTTCACCCGCTCGGCCCGGATCCTGGCCCTGCTCGCCGCAGCGTTCGCCGTCGCCCTGCCGCAGCAGGCGGCCGCGCAAGCGAGGAAGGACAGCGTCGTCCTCGGCATGGTGCTGGAGCCCGCGCCAGGTCTGGACCCGACGGTCGCGCCGGCGGCGGCGATCGGCGAGGTCGTGCACATGAGCGTGCTCGAGGGCCTGACCAAGATCA
>JBDTPG010000264.1:0-3968 GCA_039932815.1 Caldimonas sp. | reverse complement strand
GCAGCTCGGCGACGGTGATCGCGGTCGATTCGATCGCGACCGGAAGGATGTGGCTTTGGCCCTGGAACTGCATGTCGGCGCGGTGCAGCGTCACCACCTGCTCCACGGCGACGTTCTCGCGCGCGAGGAGCTCCCGCCCGCTCGCGATCTGCGCCGCGAACACCTGCGCGACGCGGCCTTCGGCGAGCTGCTCGAGCGGCTGGTTGACGGTCGCGACGAAGTCGTGACGCAGGTCGGCGACGACGCAGCCGAGCGCGTTCGTGAGCCCGGGCCGCGCCGGGATCAGCACCTTCGGAATCGCCAGTTCCTGCGCCAGCGCCGCCGCGTGCAGCGGCCCGGCGCCGCCGAACGCGAACAGCGCGAAATCGCGCGGGTCGTGTCCGCGTGCCAGGCTCACCATGCGGATCGCGCCGGCCATCTTGTCGTTGGCGACGCGGACGATCGCCGCCGCCGCGGCGGTCGCGTCGAGGCCGAGCGGAACGCCGACGTGCTCGAGCAGCGCGGCGCGAATCTCGTCCATCGACACCGCGTGCTCGACCGCGAGCAGCCGCTCCGGGTCGAGCCGGCCGAGGACGAGGTTGGCGTCGGTGATCGTCGGCCGGGTGCCGCCGCGGCCGTAGCAGATCGGCCCCGGCGTCGCGCCGGCGCTCTCCGGTCCGACCCGCAACATGCCGGAGGCGTCGACCGACGCGATCGAGCCGCCGCCGGCACCGATGGTGTGGACGTCGACCATCGGCACGTGGATCGGCATGGCGTACTCGAGCTCGAGGTCGCTCGACACCGACGGCATGCCACCCAGCACGAGGGCCACGTCGCTCGACGTGCCGCCCATGTCGTAGGTGACGACGTTGGCGAACTCGCCGGCGAACGATCCCGCCTGCATCGCCGTCGCCGCGGCGGCGATCACGCCCGACGCCGGGCCCGACATCACCGTCGCCACCGCATGCTCGGTGACGATGCGCGCCGACACCGTGCCGCCGTTGCCCTGCATGACGAGCAGCTCGCGCGCGAAGCCGCGGCCGGCGAGCTCCGTCTGCAGCCGCTCGAGGTAGCGGTGCAGCACCGGCTGGATGGCGGCGTTGACGGCGGCCGTCGTGCCGCGCTCGTACTCGCGCTGCTCGGCGACGACGGTGTGGCCCGCCGTCACGTAGCCGTTCGGCCAGAGCGCGCGCACGATCTCGGTGGCGCGCGCCTCGTGCGCCGGGTTGATGTAGCTGTGCAGGAAATGGACGACGACACTTTCCGCACCGAGCTCGACCAGGCGCCGCGCCGCGGCGGCGACGGCGGCCTCGTCGAGCGGAACGAGGACGCGGCCCTCGGCGTCCATGCGCTCTTCGACCTCGAGGCGCCGGTGCCGCTCGATCAGCGGAACGAAGCGGCCCTTCAGTCCGTACGGCGTCGGCCGGGTACGCCGGCCGAGCTCGAGGACGTCGCGAAAGCCCTTCGTCGTGATCAGGCCGACGGTGGCGATCTTGCGCTCGAGCATGGCGTTGGTCGTCGTCGTCGTGCCGTGGACGATGGCGTCGAGCGACGCCGGGTCGACCCCGGCCGCGTCGAGCGCGGCGAGGACGCCGAAGGCCTGGTTGTGGACCGTCGTCGGCACCTTGGCGATGCGCACCTCGCCGCTGACGTCGTCGACGACGATCAGGTCGGTGAAGGTGCCGCCGACGTCGATGCCGGCGATGCGTCGCGTGGGGAGCGCCATGGATTCAGATGCTCAAGTGGGTTCGCAGGAGGGTCTCGTCCTTCATCAGCGCGTCCATCGCGCCGACGAACTTCACCTCGCCCTTCTCGAGCACGACGGCGCGATCCGAGACGAGCCGGGCGAAGTGCAGGTTCTGCTCGGACAGCAGGATCGAGACGCCTTCCTCCTTCAGCGCGACGATCATCTGCGCCATCTCCTCGACGATCAGCGGCGCGACGCCCTCCGACGGCTCGTCGAGCAGGACGAGGTACGGGTTGCCCATCAGCGTGCGTGCGACGGTGAGCATCTGCTGCTCGCCGCCGCTCATGCGGCCGCCGGCGCGATCGGGCATGGCGGCGAGGTTCGGAAAGAGCGCATAGAGCTTGTCTTCGGTCCACGTCGGCGCGCCGGCGCGCGCGTCCTGGCGGCCGACCGCGAGGTTCTCGCGCACGCTCAGATCGGTGAAGATGCGCCGGTCTTCCGGCACCCAGCCGAGGCCCATCCGGCCGATGCGGTACGAAGGGAGCGACGCGATCTCGGTGCCGCGAAAGACGACGCGGCCGCGGCGGCGTGCCATCAGGCCCATGATCGCCTTCATCGTCGTCGATTTGCCGGCGCCGTTGCGGCCGACGAGGGCGACGCACTCGCCGGCGCCGACGTCGAACGAGACGCCGTACAGCACTTGCGCCTGGCCGTACCAGGCATCGAGCGAGTGCACCTCAAGCATCGCTCTTCTCCGCGGCGGCCGCGAAGGTCGTGCCGCCGCCGAAATAGACCTCGCGCACGCGGGCGTCGTCGCGCACCGCGGCCGGCGGGCCCTCGGCGATCAGCTCGCCGCGCGCCAGCACGATGATGCGGTCGGCATGCGCGAAGACGACGTCCATGCTGTGTTCGGTGAAGAGCACGCCGATCGCCTGCTCGTGGGCAAGGCGGCGCGCCAGCGACATCAATTCGTTGCGCTCGCGCGGCGCCATGCCCGCGGTCGGCTCGTCCATCAGCAGGAGGCGCGGCCGGTTGGCGAGGGCGATCGCGAGCTCGACCCGCTTGACGTCGCCGTAGGCGAGCACGCTCATCGCCCGCTCCGCCTGCGCCTGCATGCCGACGCTCGCGAGCAGCGCATCGGCCTCGTCCGCGTATTGCGATCGCGCCGCGCGCCAGACGCCGAGGATGCGGCGCTGGTGCGAGAGCAGCGCGAGCTGCACGTTCTCGCGCACCGTCAGCGAGGCGAAGGTCTCGGCGATCTGGAAGGTGCGGCCGACGCCCTGGCGCCACATCGCGTCGGGCTTCATGCCGACGAGCTCGACGCCGCCGAGCCGCACCGAGCCGGCGTCGGGCGCGAGCTGGCCGCCGACCATGTTGAAGCAGGTCGTCTTGCCGGCGCCGTTCGGGCCGATCAGCGCCAGCATCTCGCCGGCGCGAAGATCGAAGCTGACGTCGTCGACCGCGCGCACGCCGCCGAACGCCTTGGCCAGCCGCTGCACCGAGAGCAGCGCGCCGACGGATGCGGCTGGCGCGGCACCGGTCGTGCTCACGACGGCACCGCCTCGCGGATGAACAGCCGCTTCAGGCCCCCGGCGACGCCGAGCGGAAAGACGAGCACGAGCGCGAGCATGGTGAGGCCGAGGAGCGCACGCCAATAGTCGGTCTGGCGTGCGACCGTGTCCTGCAGCCAGGTGAAGAGCGCCGCGCCGGCCCACGGCCCGGAGACGGCGTGCACGCCGCCGAGCAGCACCATGACCAGGCCGTCGACCGACTTGCCGACGCCGAGCGTCTCGGGCGAGATCGTTCCCTTGGCGAACGCGAACAGCGCGCCGGCCAGGCCGGCGACGGTGCCCGCGACGACGAAGGCGATCCATTGCAGGCGCGGCACGGCGATGCCGATCGCCGCGGCGCGCAGCGGCGAATCGCGGCTGCCGCGCAGCGCCAGGCCGATCGGCGCGTGCAGCATTCGCACGAGCAGCCCGCAGCCGGCGAAGGTGCAGGCGAGGACGAGCAGGTAGTAGGCCCACTTCGGCGTCAGCCACGCCGACGGCCAGATGCCGACCAGGCCGTTGCTGCCGCCGGTGACCGCGTCCCACTGGAAGACGACCGACCAGACGATCTGCGCGAAGGCGAGCGTCAGCATCGCCAGGTAGACGCCGGAGAGGCGGACGCAGAACCAGCCGAAGACGAAGGCGCCGAGCGCGGCGAGCAGCGGCGCGAGCATGAGCGACGCTTCCATCGGCAACCCGAGCGCCTGGAAGCAGAGCGCGGCACCGTACGCGCCGAGGCCGAAGTAGGCGGC
>JBDTPG010000263.1:0-4003 GCA_039932815.1 Caldimonas sp. | reverse complement strand
CCGTCGATCACGACCCAGTCGTCCTGGCGGATCAGCCGGCTCGCCTCGCGCGCGCCGACGACGGCCGGGATGTCCATGCTGCGCGCGACGATCGCCGTGTGCGAAGTGCGACCTCCGACGTCGGTGACGAAGCCGAGGAAGACGCCGCCCTTGAAGCGCAGCATGTCGGCGGGCGAAATGTCGCCAGCGACGAGAACGAGCGGATCCTCGCCGCTCTGTTCCGGCGTGACCAGGTGGCTCGCTCCCGGCGACGCGCCGTCGTCGCCGCGGGCAAGCACGCCGAGCAGCCGCTCGACGACCTGCTCGAGGTCGGCCTTGCGTTCGCGCAGGTACTCGTCCTCCATCTCGTCGAACTGGCGCGCCAGCACCTCGAGCTGCGCCGACAGCGCCCACTCCGCGTTGTAGTGGCGCTCGCGGATCCACTGCTTCGTGGCACCGGTCAGGGTGTCGTCGTGGAGCAGCATGAGGTGGACGTCGAGCAGGGCAGACAGCTCGGCGGGAGCCTCGCTCGGCAGGTCGCGCTGCATCGCGGCGAGCTCGGCGGCGACCTCGTCGCGAGCCACTCGCATCCGGTCGATCTCGGCCTCGACATCGGCGGCGGCGACGTAATAGTGCGCGACGTCGAGCCGGCTCGACGCGACCAGCACCGCGCGGCCGATCGCGATGCCGCGCGACACGGGAAGGCCGAAGAGCTGGAAACTCATGCGATCGATCCTAGCAGCGGCGCGCGCGACGCGGCCGCGAGAAGGACGCAGCGGGCGATCCGAGCGACGCGGGAATCGAAACCGACTCCACCAGGGCGCGCGCCGGATAGAGAAGCTCTACTCGCCCTCGCCGAACTTGTCTTCGACGAGCGCAGTCAGCGCCGTGATCGCTGCCGCTTCGTCTTCCCCGTCGGTCTCGATCTCGATCTCGCTGCCGATGCCCGCCGCCAGCATCATCACGCCCATGATGCTCTTGGCATTCACGCGGCGGCCGTTGCGCGTGAGCGAAACGTCGGCGCGATAGCTGCCGGCGAGCTTGCTCAGCTTGGCCGAGGCGCGCGCGTGCAGGCCGAGCTTGTTATTGATCCTGACGGTCGCTTTGATCATGGCCGCGGGTCTTGAGCGTCTGGTTCTGGGGCCGCGACGTGGCGACCTGCATGACGCCTTGCGTCGCGCCCGAGATCGCCCGGGCGACGACGGCGTCGAGCGATTCGTCGACGTAGCAGAGCGTTCGCCACAGCATCGGGACGTTGACGCCGGTGACGACCTTGACCCGGACGCCGTCGGCCAGCCGCTGCGCGATGTTGCACGGGGTGGCGCCGAAGACGTCGGTGAAGATCAGTAGCTCCGGCGAGGCGAGCCGGTCCAGGATCTGGCGCGCCTGCGCCTCGATTTCCTCGACCGGCACGTTGGGAAGAACGTCGAGCGCCGCAAGCTGGGCGGCGCAATCGGGGTAGGCGTGTTCGGCGACGGCCTTGAGCGACGAAGCGAGCGGCGCGTGGGCGATGATCAGGAGACTGGGCATAACGGTAGTGGGCGGGTTCGCTTCTCAGGTCAGGCGGATCGCGCCGAAGAAGGTGTCGACGGCCTCGCGGCCACTCGCGTCGTCGGCACCCAGGACCGTGGCCTGGTAGAGCCTGAGACCCTTAACGAAGAAAGCCGCCTCGGCGACGACACGGCGGCCGTCGGGCCGCTCCCCCGTCACGACGACGCGGGCGCTTTGCACATTGGGGGTTGCGCCCGGCGGCGCAAAGGCGCCTTGCTCGCGCGTCGTTCCCGCCAGATTCGCGGCAGCCTGCGCGCGCAACTCGGCCAGGAGCGGCGTCACTCGGGCCGGGTCGGCCACCTCGGTGACGGCGAGAGCGAAGGTGGCGCCGCCGGCATTGCAGGAGTGGAGTTGCATCGGCAGGACGGCGGCGCCGATGCGGACCATTCGCTCCTGCTTGCCGGGACGACAGGGAAACATCAACTCGATCTCGGTGCCTTCCGGACGCGCCTGGCGCCAGTCGAACACCGGCGCGCACGCCAGCGCCGCGAAGCCGACGCCGAGCGCCGCGGCGGCCCCCCGGACGCCGGGGCGGCGCGCGCGTGTCTTCATCCGGCGATTATCCCGGCTCGCCGACAATCGTCGCCATGAGCGATGCGCCGATCCCGACTGCGATGGCCCTCGACGGGGTCCGCGTTCTCGACCTGTCGCGCGTCCTCGCCGGCCCCTGGTGCACGCAGACGCTCGCCGATCTCGGCGCCGACGTCGTCAAGGTCGAGCGGCCGGCCCGGGGCGGTGAACCCGGCGGTGACGACACGCGCGGCTGGGGCCCACCGTTCCTGCACGACGCGGCCGGCGCGGAGACCTCGGACGCCGCCTACTACGTCGGCACGAACAGGAACAAGCGCTCGATCACCATCGACATCGCTACTGAAGAAGGCGCAGAGCTAGTGCGCACTCTCTCGGAAACGGCCGATGTTTTTGTCGAAAACTTCAAGGTTGGTGACCTGGCTCGGCGCGGTTTGGACGCCGCGACGCTGCGACATCGGAATCCGCGCCTCGTCTATTGCTCGATCACCGGCTTTGGCCAGACCGGTCCCTATCGCGGGCGGCCGGGCTACGACTATGCCGTCCAGGGGATGGGCGGCCTGATGAGCGTGACCGGCCCGTCGCGTGCCGAGATCGCCGACGACGCATCGGGGGGCGGCCCGCAGAAGGTCGGCGTCGCGGTCGCCGACCTCTTCACCGGGATGTACGCGGCGACGGCGATTCTCGCGGCGCTGCGCCACCGCGACCGCACCGGCGAAGGGCAGGCGATCGACATGGCGCTGCTCGACACCCAGGTGGCCATGCTCGCCAACCTCGGCGCGGGCTACCTGGCGAGCGGTGTCGCGCCGCAACGCGCCGGCAACGCCCACCAGAGCATCGTTCCGTATCAGGTCTTCGAAGTCGCTGACGGTCACCTCATCCTCGCCGTAGGCAACGACGCCCAGTTCGCCCGCTTCTGCGCAGTCGCCGGCTGCGCCGAGCTCGCCGGCGACGAGCGCTTCGCACGCAATGCCGGCCGGGTCCGTCACCGCGCGACGCTCGTCCCGCTGCTGGCCGCGCGCCTGAAGCTGCGCCCGCGCGCCGTCTGGCTGGCCGAGCTCGAGGCCGCCAAGGTCCCGTGCGGGCCGATCAACGACCTTGCCGAGGTTTTCGCCGACCCGCAGGTGCGCCAGCGGCAGATGACCGTCGAGATGCCGCATCCGCTTGCCGGGACCGTGCGGCTGGTCGCCAGCCCGATCAAATTGACGGCGACGCCGGTCCGCTACCGGCATGCGCCGCCACTCCTCGGCGCCGACACGGACGCGGTTCTGGCCGAGCTCGGCTTGGACGCGGCCGGCATCGCCGGGCTCCGGGCGCGCGGCACGATCTGACCGGAACTTGAGCCCGAATCAGTGAACAAGTTGTCACATTTGTCGACTTTGTGACTTCGTCTGGCCAGCCGGCGCCCCGCTCGCTGGCGCCGCGGCGAGCCGCCATCGACACTTGCGGATGCTCGCGGCGCAAAGGGGAGGCGCTGCCTGCGCGACTCCGCCGCGACGACGGCGATCGCAGCCAGCGCCTCGCGGCAGGTAGCCCGAATTCAAACCGCCCTTTTTCGAGAGCGCATCGCCATGTCCACCGGCCAACGACCCGTCGCCGACGCCGCCGTCAACGATCCGCACGGCGCCCGTGACGATCAACGCTGGCACGAGCTCGTCTCGCAGGTCGGCGTCGAGATCGCCGAGCCGCTGACCGCCGCGCTCGAGCGCATCCACGTTCTCACCGCGACCGGCAGGATCGACCGCGCCGGCCTGCGCGCCCTGCGCGACGAGGTCGAGCAGGCGCGCCAGGCCGGGATGATCGGCCAGCAGCTGACACGCTTCGCGTCGGGCCGGGTGAAGCAGTCGCATGAGGTGCTGCAGCTCGAGGAGGTGCTGAAGAGCGTGCTCGCGCTGCGCACGCGCGAGACGCAGGCGCGCGGCATCGCCTTGAAGCACGAGATGAA
>JBDTPG010000262.1:0-4026 GCA_039932815.1 Caldimonas sp. | reverse complement strand
TCGGGCTGATGCCGTGCAGCCAGGCATTGCGGGCGTGGACGATGAACACCTCGCACCCGCCTGCGGCGACGGTGCCGACGAAATCGCGCACGAACGCGTAGCTCTCGAAACGATCGATGCCGATCCGGTGCTTGACCGTGACCGGGATCGTCACCGCCTCGCGCATCGCGCGCACGCAGTCGGCGACGAGCGCCGGCTCGGCCATCAGGCAGGCGCCGAAAGCGCCGCGCTGGACACGCTCGCTGGGGCAGCCGCAATTGAGGTTGATCTCGGCGTAGCCCCAGCGCTCGCCGAGCCGCGCGCACGCCGCCAGCTCGTTCGGATCGCTGCCGCCGAGCTGCAGCGCGACCGGTCGCTCGACGCCATCGAAGTCGAGATGGCGGGCAGCGTCGCCGTGCAGCAACGCGCCGGTGGTCAACATCTCGGTGTACAGGCGCGCCTTGGCGGTGAGCAGGCGATGGAAGTACCGGCAATGCCGGTCGGTCCAGTCCATCATCGGCGCGACCGAAAGGCGCCAGCGGTCAAGGTCTTGAATCAATCGATCCCGGCTCGCGGCCTGGCAGCGGCGCGTGTCGCGACACGCAGGGCGTCATTCTGGCCGATCGGCCGCCGACTACGACATCGACTCCTCGAACCCTTGGCCGGTGCCGCGCTCCGCAAGCAGCCCTCGAAACCGGACAAACTGGACGACCCCGCCTGGCCCGCCGGCGCCTCAAGCCTTGTGCTCGAGCCTCGCCTTCAGGAACCCGCTCGCCGCATAGCGCGTGACGCGGCCGTAGTAACGCCGGGTGAGCCGCTCGACCATCGCGCTGTAGTCGTCGACCAGCTCCGGCCGGATGCCGAAGTGGTCGTAGTTGACGACCACGTCGACGCGCCGGCCGACCGGCTCGACGCGGCGCGCGACCTCGGCCTCGATCGCCTCGATGTCGGCCGCCGCATCGACGACGAGGCCCTCGAAGTCGATGAACAGCACGTTGCTGCCGGCGTCGAAGCTGAAGCGCTCGCCGAGGGCGCGGGCGAGCATCCGCTCGCGCAGGTTCATCGGCGCGTCCTCGAACAGCGCCGCGTCCATCAGGCGCAGCCCGGGGCTGATCGCCGGCGCGAACTCCATCAGCGCGAGGATCTGCCGCTGCAGGTCGACGCCCGGCGCGATCTCGATCAGCTCGAGGCCGCCGCCGGCGACGAGCCTGAACACGCAGCGCTCGGTCACGTACAGCACGCGCTGGCCCTGGGCGAGAGCGCGCGCGCCGCTGAAGGTGCGATGCTCGACCGCGCGCACGAACTTGGCGCAGGTGCCTTCGCTGTCGACCTGCACCTTGCCGTCGACGATGCGAACCTGCAGGTCGCCGGTCGTGAAGGTGCCGACGAACACGACCTCGCGCGCGGACTGGCTGATGTTGATGAAGCCGCCCGCGCCGGCCAGGCGCGTGCCGAACTTGCTGACGTTGAGGTTGCCCTCGGCGTCGGCCTGGGCGAGTCCGAGTACGGCGACGTCGAGACCGCCGCCGTCGTAGAAGTCGAACTGGCTCGGCTGGTCGATCACCGCCTGGGTGTTGACGGCGGCGCCGAAGTTGAGGCCGCTCGCCGGAATACCGCCGATGACGCCGGGCTCGGCGGTGAGCGTCAGCAGGTCGAACACCTTCTCCTCGGCGACCACGTCGGCCACGCCCTCGGGCATGCCGATGCCGAGGTTGACGACGGCGTTGCGCTTCAGCTCGAGCGCGGCGCGGCGCGCGATCACCTTGCGGGCGCTCATCGGCAGCGGCGCCAGCGTGTGCATGGGCACGCGGATCTCGCCCGAGAAAGCGGCGCTGTACTGCGTCGCGAAGGTCTGCATGTGGTGCTCGGGACGCTCGGCGACCACCACGCAGTCGACCAGCACGCCGGGCACCTTGACCTGGCGCGGGTTGAGCGAACCGCGCTCGGCGAGCCGCTCGACCTGGGCGATGACGATGCCGCCGCTGTTGTGCGCGGCCATCGCGATCGCCAGCGACTCGAGCGTCAGCGCCTCGCGCTCCATCGTCAGGTTGCCGTCGGCGTCCGCCGTGGTGGCGCGGATGATTCCGACCTGGATCGGGAAGGCCTTGTAGAAGAGGAACTCCTCGCCGTCGATCTCGAGCAGGCGCACCAGGTCGTCACGGGTCCTGGCGTTGACCTTGCCGCCGCCGTGGCGCGGGTCGACGAAGGTGTCCAGGCCGATCCGGCTCAGCGTTCCGGGCTTGCCCGCGGCAATGTCGCGAAAGAGATGCGAAATCACGCCTTGCGGCAGGTTGTAGGCCTCGATCTCGCCGCTCACCGCGAGCGCCTGCAGCCTCGGCACCAGGCCCCAGTGGCCGCCGACGACGCGCTTGAGCAGGCCGCGATGGCCGAAGTGGTTCAGCCCGCGCGTCTTGCCGTCGCCCTGCCCCGCCGCGTACACCAGCGTCAGCGCGCATGGCGAGCCGGTGCCGGTCTCGGCGGCGGTGGCGAGAAAGCGTTGCTCCAGCGCCAGCGCGATCCCCTCGGCAAAGCCGATGCCGACGAAGCCGCTCGTCGCCACGGTGTCGCCGTCGTGGATGAGGCGGACCGCTTCGGCGGCGCTGACGATCTTGTTGCGCGGCGCCGAATGCGAGCCGCCCGCAGGGAGCACGTGAAGCTGCATGAGGTCGAAGCCAGGGCGCAGGTCTGCTGCGACGCCGACTGTGCCGTGCCCGGCCGCGGATTGCTACCGGGTGCTCCCCCGGTCGCCTTTCGCCGGACTGTCACCTGTAAAGAGTGTCATTGGAAGCCGGTCGCAGGAACGATACAGTGCGCGACACATGAAGCGCGAGCACTTGAGCCAAGGCTTGGCCGTAGCGGTCCTGGCCCTGATCGCCGTCGCCGGCGCCGGCGCCGCTGATCCGCCTGCCGCCAAGATCTTCAGCTGCGTCGACGCGCAGGGGAAAAAGCACGTCTCGCAGGCGCCGATCGCCGAGTGCGCCGATCGCGACATCATGCAGCGCAACTCGGATGGCTCGGTACGCGGCGTCATCCGCAGGCCACCGACCGAAAAGGAGCGTGAGGCCGAGGAGACCAAGACACGCGAGGCCGAAGTGGCATGCCGGGATCGCAAGATCGAGGAGCGTGCTCATCGCAACCTCGTCAAGCGATTCCCCGACCGCGCTCGCCACGACGACGCCCGGCAGGAGGCGATCAACGACATCGCCAAGGCGAAGGAACTTTCCGCGAAGCGCATCAAGCTCCTGCTCGTCGAGAAGAAGCGCCTCGACGAAGAGAAGGAGTTCTACCCGCCGCCGATGCAATTGCCGACCAAGCTGAAGCTGGCGATCGACAAGAACGAGTCGGCGCTGGAGGCGCAGTACAAACTGGTCAGCCAGCAGGAGGGCGAGCTACAGCGGATCAACAAGCGCTTCGACGAGGAGCTCGCCCTGCTGCAGAAGCTATGGCGCTCGCCGCCCTCGCTCCTCTCCTGCTGAAGCGCGGTCGCGGGGTCGACATCGGCTTACGCTCGTCCGGCCGTGCTCGCGATGCCGGCGACGAAGCGCGGATAGAGAGGCGCCGGCAGGTCGTGGCCCATGCCGTCGATCAGATCGATCTGGGCGTGCGCAATCTTCGCCTTGAGGTCGTGTCCGGCGGCGACCGGAACCAGCGGATCGGCCTGGCCGTGGATGATCCGCGTCGGCATCCGGATCGAAGCGAGGACGGGCGAGCGATCGCCGTCGGCGGCGATCGCGACCATCTGGCGTGCCGTGCCGGCCGGCCGGTACGAGCGCTTCACCGATGTCGTGAAGCGCTCGCGCAGGTAGGCAGGTGCCGAGGGGTACGCCGGGCTGCCGATCAGCGCGTAGAGGCGCACGTAGTGCTCGACGATGCCCTCGACCGTCTGCGGGTCCGGCCGCGAGATCATCGCGCCGCGCACCTTGAGGGTCGGGCCGGGGAGCCGGCGTGCGCCGCTCGACGTCATCAGCAGGGTCAGGCTCCTGATGCGCCCGGGCGCGGTCGCCGCCATGCGCTGCGCGATCATCCCGCCCATCGACGCGCCGCAGA
>JBDTPG010000261.1:0-4064 GCA_039932815.1 Caldimonas sp. | reverse complement strand
CCGGCGACGTGCTCTTTCGCCTCGGCGACGAGGCCGAACACCTCTACATCCTGGTTGAGGGAAGGATCGACTTCGTCGAGATCGATGCCAGTCTCGGCCCGGGTCAGATGTTTGGCGAGATCGCCTTCTTCTCGCCCGAGCGACGCCGCACGGCGACCGCGATCTGCGGCGTGGACTGCGTGCTGCTCAGCATCGACCAGAGCACGGTGCGCCAGCTCTATTTCCAGAACCCGGGCTTCGGCTTCGAGATCGTCGGCCTCGTCGCCGGACGCCTTTCCGCCGACGTGGCGCGCTTGCGCGGACAACTCGCCGAGCAGCCGCCCATGGTGTGACGCTCCGGCGCAACGCTCAGGCTTCCTCGTCTTCGCCGTCCTCGTCGGCGCTGTCGTCGGCGAGCGACTCGATCGAGTCGTCGTTGCCGGTGATCGATTCGGCCGAGTCGAGCGCGTCCTTCGAGCGCGCGATGCGATCCGGTGCGATGTCGGCGCCGTCGCGGGCGCCCTCGGGGACCGCTTCGGCGCGCTCGCCGGTGCCTTCGGCGTCGGTGTCGCTGTCGATGAAGACGGGCGTCGCGCCGCCGGTCTCCTCGCCTTCCTCGGTCTCGGTCTTCAGCCGCGTCGCGCCCTGCACGTCGCTGCCGCTGTCGGAGGTGTCGCTCGGGCCGAGCGTCTCGGCGTCGCGGCCCGGGGCTTGCTGGGGCGCGCGATCGCCGCCGAGGATGCTGCTGTGGGACATGAATTCGCTCCGGAAGTTTGAAGGCGGTATCGGGCAAGCGCCATGCCGTTGGCCCGGCCGCGTCAGACCCGTTCGACGATCATCGCGATGCCCTGGCCGACGCCGATGCACATGGTGCAAAGGGCATAGCGGCCGCCGCTGCGCTGCAGCTGGTTGACGGCGGTGGTGACGAGGCGCGCGCCGCTCGCGCCGAGCGGATGGCCGAGCGCGATCGCACCGCCGTTCGGGTTGACGCGGGTATCGTCGTCGGCGAGGCCGAGATCGCGCAGGACCGCCAGGCCCTGGGCCGCGAACGCCTCGTTGAGCTCGATCACGTCCATCTGCGCCAGCGCCAGGCCGGCGAGCTCGAGCACCTTTCGGGTCGCCGGCGCCGGGCCGATGCCCATGATGCGCGGCGCGACGCCGGCAGTCGCCATGGCGACGACCCGCGCCCGCGCGACCAGGCCGTGGCGAGCCGCGGCGCGCTCGCTCGCGAGCACGAGGGCGCAGGCGCCGTCGTTGACGCCGGAGGCGTTGCCCGCGGTGACGGTGCCGTCGGGGCGAACGACGCCCTTCAGCTTGGCCAGCGCCTCGAGGCTGGTGTCGCGCGGATGCTCGTCCTTCGTGACGACGACCGGGTCGCCCTTTTTCTGCGCGATCGTCACCGGCACGATCTCGCCGTCGAAGAAGCCGGCCTTCTGCGCCGCGACCGCTTTCTGCTGCGAAGCGAGCGCCATCCGGTCCTGCGCTTCGCGCTCGATGCGGAACTCGCTGGCGACGTTCTCGGCCGTCTCCGGCATCGAGTCGACGCCGTACAGCTCCTTCATCCGCTTGTTGACGAAGCGCCAGCCGATCGTCGTGTCGTAGACGGCGTTGGTGCGCGCGAACGCGGTCTCGGCCTTGGGCATCACGAACGGTGCGCGGCTCATGCTCTCGACGCCACCGGCAATCATCAGCTCGGCCTCGCCGGCGCGGATCGCGCGGGCGGCAGTGCCGACCGCGTCCATGCCCGAGCCGCAGAGGCGGTTGATGGTCGCCCCCGGGACGCCTTGCGGCAGCCCGGCGAGCAGCGCCGACATCCGGGCGACGTTGCGGTTGTCCTCGCCGGCCTGGTTGGCGCAGCCGTAGAGGACGTCGCTGACGGCGGCCCAGTCGACCTTGGCGTTCCTCTCCATCAGCGCCTTGATCGGGATCGCGCCGAGGTCGTCGGCGCGCACCGACGACAGCGCGCCGCCGTAGCGGCCGATCGGCGTGCGCACCGCGTCGCAGATGAAGGCTTGGATCGTGCTCATGCTCTCGCTCCTGCGGCACGCGCGAGCGGCGCGCCGGTCCTGGCCTGCAATTCGTCGAAGCCCATGCCCTCGACCATGTCGACGACGACCAGGCCGCGCGGGGTGACGTCGATCACCGCAATGTCGGTGTAGATGCGGGCGACGCAGCCGATGCCGGTGAGCGGATAGCTGCAGCGCTCGACGATCTTCACTTCGCCGCCCTTGGTCGTGTGCTCCATCATGACGTAGGTCTTCTTGGCGCCGATCGCCAGGTCCATCGCGCCGCCGACGGCGGGGATCGCGTCGGCCGCGCCGGTGTGCCAGTTGGCGAGGTCGCCGTTGGCCGCGACCTGGAAGGCGCCGAGCACGCAGACGTCGAGGTGGCCGCCGCGCATCATCGCGAAGCTGTCGGCGTGGTGGAAGAACGAGCCGCCGGGCAGCAGCGTCACCGGCTGCTTGCCGGCGTTGATGAGGTCGAAGTCCTCCTCGCCTTCGCGCGGCGCGGGGCCCATGCCGATGACGCCGTTCTCGCTGTGCAGGACGACCTCGCGCCCGCTCGGCAGGTGATTCGCGACCAGCGTCGGCAAGCCGATGCCGAGATTGACGACGGCGCCGTCGGGGATGTCGCGCGCGACCCGCGCGGCCATCTCGATGCGGCTCCACCTGGTTTCCTTCTTCGCGGCGTCGCTCATGCCTGCTGCCTGAATCCACCCGCGCTCGTCGCGACGCGGTCGACGAGGACGATACGCTGCACGAAGATGCCCGGCGTCACGACCGCCTCGGGATCGAGGCTGCCGAGCGGGACGATCTCGTGCACGGTGGCGATCGTCGTCTTCGCCGCCATCGCCATCACCGGGCCGAAGTTGCGCGCCGTCATGCGGTAGGTGAGGTTGCCCCA
Organism: Caldimonas sp.; assembly: GCA_039932815.1. Lineage (GTDB taxonomy): Bacteria > Pseudomonadota > Gammaproteobacteria > Burkholderiales > Burkholderiaceae_C > Schlegelella_A. The sequence continues at coordinate 1,181 of JBDTPG010000261.1, read as the reverse complement.
GCGGTCGCCGCGCTCGGCCTTGATGAACGCGTAGTCGGCGTGCAGCGGCGCTTCCAGCACGTACATGCGGCCGTCGATCTCGCGCGTCTCCTTGCCCTTGGCGAGGTCGGTGCCGTAGCCGGTCGGCGTGAAGAAGCCGCCGATGCCGGCCCCGGCGGCGCGGATCCGCTCCGCGAGGTTGCCCTGCGGCACCAGCTCGAGCTCGATCTCGCCGGCGCGGTAGAGGCGGTCGAAGTGGTGGCTGTCGGCCTGGCGCGGGAACGAGCAGACGATCTTCCTGACGCGCCGAGCCGCGATCAGCGCCGCCAGACCGGTATCGCCGTTGCCGGCGTTGTTGTTGACGATCGTCAGGTCCCTGGCGCCCTGATCGAGGAGGGCGCCGACGAGCTCGTTCGGCAGACCGGCGGTACCGAAGCCCCCGATCATCACCGTCGCGCCATCGCCGACATCGGCGACGGCGTCGGCGAGCGACGCCACCTGCTTCTCGATCATCGCTTGCCGTCCGCCCGTAGCTTCGCCGTGCGCGCCAGGCCGTCGATCGCCAATGCATAGCCGGCGACGCCGAAGCCGACGACGATGCCGGCGCAGGCCGGCGACAGGTAGGAGTGATGGCGGAACGGCTCGCGCGCGTGCACGTTCGAGAGGTGGACCTCGATCACCGGAACGGCGATCGCCTTGATCGCGTCGCCGAGCGCGACCGACGTGTGGGTATAGGCACCGGCGTTGAGGACGATCCCGAGCGTCTCGGCGCTCGTGCGGCCGGCCTCGTGCAGCCAGTCGATCAGCGCACCTTCGTGATTGCTCTGCCGGAAGTCGACGTCCGCGCCGTGCGCTTTCGCCGCCTGGCGACACGCCGCCTCGACATCGGCGATTGTCGCGGTGCCGTACACCGCCGGCTCTCGCGTGCCGAGCAGGTTCAGGTTCGGCCCGTTGAGGACCCAGATCTTCGGCATGGACGTCTTCCTGGCGCCGCCGAATGCGACGCGGTCGACATTGTCACGCCGATCCCCGGCCGACGGGCCGGCGGCGGGGCGTCAGCCCTGCCGCCGGCACACGTTCAGCGCGGGCTGCCGCGACGTACCAGATTGACGATCGCCAACAGGATGACCGCGCCGAGGAGCGAGATCCCGAGGCCGGCGATGCTGAAGTCGTTGGAGTTGATCGTGCCGGTACCGAACATC
>JBDTPG010000260.1:0-4082 GCA_039932815.1 Caldimonas sp. | reverse complement strand
GCCTCGCGGTTGCGCTCGAGCCGCGCCGGATGGGCGACGAAGCGGCGATAGAGCGCATACAGCACCGCCAGCACGACGGCGATCTCGATGCCGTCCTTGAACGCGGCGAACGGGCCGCCGAAGGCATCGGGGAACGCCGCCGACTCGGCGAAGCCGATCGCGATCAGCTGCAGCTTTCTCAGCAGCAACGACATGAAGCCGACGAAGATCACGGCGTGCATCAGCCCGGGTCGCCATTCGCGCCGCACCATGCGACGCTGCAGGAAGCCGTTGACGACGACGCTGCGCAGTCGCGCGAGCGGTGCGTCGAAGCGCGGCTCGGGCCGCAGCGCCATGACGATCGCGAGCTTTCGCCAGGAGAGCGCGGCGAAGGCGGTGAACGCCAGCAGCAGGAGAACGCTGATGCCGGCTGGACCCATCGGTGTCTACCCCAAGTCGTCGATTCGAAGAGCCCGGGACACTCGCACGTTGCACGCGCCGCGCCCCGTCGCCACTCTAGGGATCGGCCGCGTCGCAGCGGCTGATCTATGTCAACGGCGGCAGCGGCTGCGCGGGCATGATCACCGCGACGAGATTCGGAGAACTGCCATGCTGATGCAAGACAGCCGTGCGCCGGCCAGCGCCGTGCGCCGCCGCGGTGCCTGGTCGTTGCGCTCGTGGATCCTGGCCTCGCGCCCGCACACGCTGACGATCGGCGTCAATCCGGTCCTCGTCGGCTGCGCCCTCGCGTGGGCCGAGACCGGCCGCATCGACGTCGGCCTGATGTTGCTGTCGATGGCGGGAGCATTGCTCCTGCAGACCGGCACCAACCTCGACAACGACGTCAGCGATTTCGAGCGCGGCACCGACCGCGCCGGGCGCCTCGGCTTGCCGCGCGCGACCGCGCTCGGCCTGCTCACGCCGCTGCAGGTGCGCACCGCGTCGCGCGCGTGCTTCATCGTCGCGACCGCGATCGGCCTGATCCTGGCCTGGCGCGGCGGCTGGCCGATCCTCGTCGCGGGCATCGCCTCGGCGGCGGCGGCGATGGCCTATTCGAGCGGCCCGCGGCCGATCTCGTACACGCCGTTCGGCGACTTCGTCGTCTGGCTCTTCTTCGGCCTGGTCGCGGTGACGGGAAGCTACTTCCTGCAGACGCTCGCCGTCAGCCCCGGCGTGCTGGTCGCGGCGACGATGGTCGGCCTGCCGGCGGCGGCGGTGCTCGTCGTCAACAACTACCGCGACCTCGAGCCCGACCGCGCGGTCGGCAAGCGGACGCTCGCGGTGTGCTTCGGCCGGGACTTCAGCCGCTGGCAATACGCGTTGCTGGTGCTCGCGCCCTTCGCCCTGCTGCCGCTGCTCGGGCTCGAGACGCGAATCGGCCTCAGCCTGCTGGTGCCGCTGCTCGCCCTGCCGACGGCGCTCGGCCTGGTGCGCCGGTTCTGGCGCGAGACGCCGGGGCCGGCGTTCAACGCCATCCTCGCCCAGACCGCGCGCTTCCAGGTGACGTTCTCGGTCCTCCTCTGCGTCGCGATCCTGCTCAACTGAGCTGAGCGCGGCGCGCCGGGCTCAGTAGCGGCCGTGCTGCTTGTAGACGTAGTTCGTCAGCTCCGCCGCCTGCATCGACAACCGCGTCTGCAACCGGTGCGTCGTGCGGACGATCGCCCGCATCACCGCGTAGAGGACGCGGGGATCGGTCTCGATCAGGCTCTCCAGGCGCGCCCGATCGAGCATCAGGACGCGCGCCGCGCTGCTCGCGACCAGCGACGCATAGCGAGGCGTGCCGTCGAGAAACCCGAGCTCGTGCGCCAGGTCACCAGCGCGCAGCGTCGCGAGCACCGTCTCGCCCGGAGTCTCGCGGTGGCGCACGACGTCGATCGTCCCGTCGACGACGGCCACCAGGCGGTCATCGACGGTGCCTTCCTGCGCCAGCACCTCGCCGGCGCTGAATGTTTCCTCGCGCAACAGCCCGGCGAGCACCTCGACCTGCTTCTGCGAAAGCCCCGCCGCCAGCGGGGAGGCGCGGGCCGCGTCTTCAGTGGATTGGGCGCGTGCGTTCATGATGCCTCCTTGAAAGTGAGTTCGGCGCGCTTGACGAATGCATCCATCATCGAGCGCGAGACGAGATCGACCGCCGGCTTGGCGAGCCGGTCGAGCAGCCCGTCGGAGATCTCGTACGACACGTCGAACTGGATCTTGCAGCCGATGCCGCCGAGGGGCGTCAATCGCCAGTCGCCGTCGAATCGCCTGAACGGGCCGTCGACCAGGCGAACGCCGAGCCACTCCGGCCGTCGCTTCGCGTTGCGAGTCTTGAACGCGAAGCGGATCTGCAGGAAAGAGAAGTCGAGCCTTCCCGCGACGTGCTCCTCGCTGCGCTCGAGGATCGCCGCGCCGACGCACCAGGGCAGGAACTGGGGGTAATCCTCGGCACGCTCGATCAGATCGAACATGCGCTCGGCCGGATAAGGCACGAGCACGGAGCGTCTGAGTTCCACGGATCCCCTCTCTGCCTTGATCTGGATCAGGTCCGCGCCGACGCGGGCGGACACACTGCTCCCGTGCCGCAACCTTGCACCCGGAGCAGCCGCTCGGGGCTGACACAGGTCAACAACCCAACGCTCCGCCGCCAAGGAACCCGACATGAAGAAGCTTCCGTTCACGCTGGCCGCCGCCGCCCTCGCCTTTGCCGGCGCCGCCTGCGCCGGTTCCGCCGAGGACCTCATCACCGCCGGCAAGTGCTCCAGCTGTCACACGGCGACGACCACGAAGAAGGCGCCGTCGTGGGCGTCGATCGCCCAGAAGTACAAGGGCGACGCTGGCGCCGAGGCGAAGCTGGTGACGATGCTGAAGACCGGCGGAGCCGACGATCACAAGAAGGTCGCGGCGAGTGACGCCGATCTGAAAGCGATCGTCGCCATCGTGATGTCGTCGAAGTAGGCCACCGAGTCCGGCATGGCCGACGCGAACAACCCGGGGCCGATCCGAAGGGCGCTTCGCTGGCTGTTTTCGCCGTCGACGCGCTGGTCGGTGTTCTCGCTGGTGTTCGTGGGGCTGGTCGTCGGCGCGACGTCGGTGATCGGCACCCAGGTCGCGGTGCACGTCAGCGGCACCGACGAGTTCTGCGGCACCACCTGCCACTCGCACGAAAAGTTCCTCTACCCCGAGCACAAGCTCTCGGCGCACTACTCGGGCCGCACCGGGGTGCGCGCGATGTGCGTCGATTGCCACGTGCCGCATTCCTATCCCGCTAAGCTTTTCTACAAGGCGGAAAAAGGAATGACCGACGCCTTCGCCGAGCTGCGCGGAACAATCGCGACCCAGGAGAAGTTCGACAAGGAACGCTGGCGCCTCGCCAACAACGTCTGGGACGAAATGCGCGCCAACAACTCGGCGAACTGCCGCACGTGCCACGACCCCGCCGCTTGGGACAGCAAGAAGCAGTCCGAGGATGCCGTCAAGCAGCACAAGAAGTTCGCTGCCGGCAAGGCGACCTGCATCGACTGCCACACCGGCGTTGCCCACAAGGAGCCGGTGGAACCGAAGGACGCCGCCAAGGCAGCCGACGCGTCGAAGTAGGCGGCGCGGACCCGCATCCTCAATGCGCAGGCGACGCGGCTCGCTTCGATGCGAAACGCCGAGGGTTGTTGTCCATGAGGGATCCACCAACTCCTGATGTGGATCAATTCGAGGACGCGTCGCGCTCCTAGACTGCCCCGTCCGAATCAACAACACGGGGAGAGCGTTGTGCGCAATCAAAGAATGACGCGTGGGTTCGGGATCGTCGGCGCCGCGCTGGTCGTGGCCATGCTCGCCGCCTGCGGCGGCGGCGACGGCGGCTCCGCCGGACCCGCCGGCGCGGCCGGCGACGCGGGACCTGCGGGCCCGGCAGGCCCCGCCGGCCCGCCGGGAGCAGCGGGTGCCGGAACGACCAACGTCGGCAGCAACGCGCTCACCAACACCAGCGCGATCACGACCAACGCTCAAGCGTGGTCCGACCTCGAGCCGACCGTCACGGTCACGGGCGTGACGATCGCGAGCCCTCCGGTCGTCACCTTCAGCGTCGTCGATGGCTTCGGCAAGCCCGTCGTCGGACTCGGCAACACGAC
>JBDTPG010000259.1:0-4112 GCA_039932815.1 Caldimonas sp. | reverse complement strand
GTCGTCGACCGGCACGTGCATCTGGGTGATCGTGATCGTCTCCGACAGCGGGATCACGAAGGTCGCGGGGAAGGCCGCGTGGGTGACGCGAACGTGGGTGAGGCGATCGGTCATCGGGCGCAGCGTCGTCAGGCGCAGGAGGCCCTCGGCGACGGCGTCGAAACGGATCTCCGGGCGATGGAACTCGCGCATGATCCGCGTCATCGGCCAGCGTTCGCCGTCGACGGCACCGGCGCTCGCGGCGCGGAACTGGCGACCGTAGGCCTCCTCCTCGGCCATCGATCCGTCCTGCAGATAGCGGTGCAGGAACGACGGATGCGCGGGGTCGATGCCGACCTCGAACGCTTGCAACCAGTTGCAATGCCAGAGACCCTTGAAGGCGAAGCTGTGGCTCGCGGGCGCCATGAAGCAGTCGAAGGCGGGCAGCTCGGGCGGCATCGATCCTTCGGCGCCGAGCCACGCGAACAGCACGCCGGCACGCTGTTGCAGCGGGTAGCTTCGCTGGCGCACGCGCTGGCAAAGCTGCGAGCCGACCGGCTCGGCGGGTGTCTCGAGGCAGGTGCCGTCGACCGCGAACTTCCAGCCGTGGAACGGGCAACGAAGCCCGTCCTGCTCGCAGCGGCCGAAAGCGAGATCGGCGCCGCGGTGCGGGCAGGGACGGTCGAGCAGCCCGAAGCGGCCGGCGCCGTCGCGAAAGAGAACGAGATCCTGGCCGAGCACGCGCACCGGCTTGACCGGCCGCGCCGCGGCGCGCGCATCGAGGCCAGGAGCGAATTCGTCGAGCAGCGCGACCGGTTGCCAGTAGCTGCGCATCAGCGCGCCGCAGGCCGTTCCGGGGCCGACGCGGGTGATGAGTTCGTTCTGCTCGGCCTGCATGGCGTGCTCCCCGAAGGTGCGTCGAAGTCTATCGAAACGCGCCGTTGCAACAGCGCGCGTGAACGATTCCTCGTGCCAACTTGAGAGCAAACGAGGGTGTGGCTTACCGCACGCACGAACTCGCCCGCGCCGCCGGCGACTTGCAGAGAATCCCGCCTGGCGACGCGAATGAGCGCGGCGCGAAACCCGTCGAGCAGAAAGACTTCATGTTACGCACCCCGTCCATTTTCGGTCCGCTCAACAGCGGCTTCGTTCCCTTCGCTTCCGGCGCGCCGATCGACCAGGCAACGACGGTCGACGTCGAGACAGAGACCGCCGAGGTCATCGCCCGCGTCTCCGCCGTCCCCGCGGTCGTGAGCGTCGAAGGCGCCGAGGTCGCGCCGAGCGCGGCCTGGGCGCCGGCCAGCTCGGCACGCATCCGCGTCGTCGAAGCGCTGGTCGTCGCCGCGGTCTGCGGCTACTTCGGCTTCGGCCTGCTGAGCACGGTCTTCGGCCACTGACCGGCGCGGATCACCCGCGTCGGCAAGCGGGCCATTGACGCAGCTCGGGACAGCCCGGGACTTGCGCCCTACCCTGGCGATCTCGCGGATTCCGAGGAATCGGCATGATCGTCATCTGCCCGAGCTGCAACACCGCCAACCGGCTCGACCCTGGCCGCGCCCGCGATGAACCGGTGTGCGGCAAGTGCGGCACCGCGTTGCTCGACGGCAAGCCGGCCGCGATCGACGACTCTCGCTTCGAGCGCTTCGTCACGCGCAACGAGCTGCCCGTCGTCGTCGATTTCTGGGCCGCGTGGTGCGGCCCTTGCCGCGCGATGGCGCCGCAGTTCGAGCAGGCGGCGCGCGAGCTCCAGGGCGACGCCGTGCTCGTCAAGGTCGACAGCGACGCGAGCCCGGCCGCATCGGCGCGCCTCGGAATCCGCAGCATCCCGACCCTGGTCCTCTTTCGCAACGGCAAGGAAGTCAAGCGCCAGGCGGGCGCGGTGCAGGCCGCGCAGATCGTCGCCTGGGTGAAAGCCGCGTAAGGCCCTAGCGTCAGCACCGATGGCCGGCTCGGCCGACCTTCGCACAATGCGCCCACGACAACGCAGGAAGCGAACATGGCAGCGATCGGATTCATCGGCGCATCGGGATTGATGGGCCACGGCATGGCCAGGAACCTGCTCGCCAAGGGCCATGCCGTCTCGCTCACCGTCCACCGCAACCGCGAAGGCGTCGCCGACCTGCTCGCCGCGGGCGCGAAGCAGTGCAGCTCGGCGGCCGAGCTCGCCGCCGCGAGCGAGATCGTCTTTCTCTGCGTCACCGGTTCGCCGCAGGTCGAAGCGTCGATCAACGGCGCGTCGGGCCTGCTCTCCACGGCGAAGCGGGGCCTGGTCATCGTCGACTGCTCGACCAGCGAGCCCGATTCGACCGCGCGCCTGCGCGAGACCTGCGCGCAGGCCGGCGTCGTCCTCGTCGACGCGCCGCTCGCGCGCACGCCGATCGAGGCCGAGGCCGGCAAGCTCAACGTCATGGTCGGCGCCGACGACGCGACGTTCGCGCGGCTCGAGCCGGTGCTGCGCGCCTTCGCGGAGAACGTCTTTCACGTCGGCGGCCCGGGCGCCGGCCACATCATCAAGCTGCTCAACAACTTCATCGCCCAGGCGATCTGCACCGCGACCGCGGAAGCGTTCGCGGTCGGCCAGCGCGCCGGCGTCGACCCCAGGAAACTGGTCGACATCGTCTCGATGGGCGCCGTCAACTCGGGCATCTTCCAGATGATGGCCAAGACGCTGAGCGGCGATCTCGGCGCGCTCAAGTTCGAGCTCGACAACGCGAGGAAGGACATCCGCTACTACACGCACCTTGCCGAAGGCCTGGCGATCCCGACCATCGTCGGCGAGGCGGTGCACCAGTCGCTCGTGCTCGCCAGCGCTCTCGGCCACGGCAAGAAGTTCGTGCCCTCACTGGTCCAAGCCCAGGAGCAGCTCACCGGCGCGAAGCTGGTGCCTTGAACGAACCAAGGAACTCCGAGGGAGTTCGCCCCTCCCTCTCGGAGGGAGGGGTTGGGGAGGGAGCAATCCTGGAACTCCCTCGCGCAGCGAGGGAGGGGCGGACTCCTTCGGAGTCCCTTCAGAGCTCCGAAGGTCGCGCCGCCTGGACCGTCGTCTGGGCATCGTTCGTCTCGGTCGGCGTGATCTTCGGCGTCGCGTATTCGTTCGCCGCCTTCTTCCGATCGTTCGGCGCCGAGTTCGCCGCCGACCGTGCCGACGTGTCGCTCGTGTTCGGTCTTTCGGGGCTGATCTACTTCCTGCTCGGCGCCGGCGCCGGCATGCTCGCCGATCGCTTCGGCCCCCGCGTGGTGTGCGCGATCGGGATGGCAGTGATCGCCGCCGGCTTGCTTGCGAGCAGCTTGGCGCAGTCGATGGCGGCGATCTACCTCGCCTGGGGCGCTGGCCTGGGCATCGGCATCGGCCTCGTCTACGCGCCGGCGAGCGCCAGCGTGCCGCCCTGGTTCGTGCGCCGCCGCGCCTTCGCGGCCGGCATCGCCAGCGCCGGCATCGGCGTCGGCACGCTCGTCGTGCCGCTGCTCGCGACGGCGGCGATCGACGCGCTCGGCTGGCGCCACGCGCTGCAGGCGATCGCCGCGGCGGTGCTCGTCGTCGGCGTCGGCGCGACGCTCCTTCTGCGCCGGGCGCCGACGCGCGCCGCGCCCGGCACCGCGGCGGCGGGAATGACGCTGAAAGAAGTGCTGCGCAGCCGCCGCTTCTGGTGGATGTATTGCGCCTGCGTGCTCGCGGCGCCGGCGATGTTCATTCCGTTCGCGCACGTCTCGGCGGCGGCACGCGACCTCGGCATCGGCGACGCACGCGCCGTCGGCCTGGTCGGCCTGATCGGCATCGGCAGCATCGTCGGGCGCTTCTTCATCGGCGGCCTCGCCGATCGCCTCGGCCGGATCGCCAGCATCGCCCTCCTCGAAGCGTCTCTCGGCGCGTCCTACCTGCTCTGGCTCGGCGCCGACGGCTACCTCGCGCTGGCGATCTTCGCGCTCTGGCTGGGCCTCAGCTACGGCGGCATCGTCTCGCTGATGCCCGCGATCTCGATGGACCTGTTCGGCGCGCGCGCCGTCTCGAGCATCCTCGGCACGCTCTACAGCGGCGCCGCCTTCGGCAACCTGCTCGGCCCGGTGCTCGCCGGTGCCGTCTTCGACCGCACCGGCAGCTACGTGCCGGTGATGTGGGCCGGCTTCGTACTGGC
>JBDTPG010000258.1:0-4114 GCA_039932815.1 Caldimonas sp. | reverse complement strand
CGACTTCGGCGAGGACGCCAGGCGCGAAGGCGAGTCGGGCGAGCCGGTCGACTTCGGCGAGCAGGAGAGCCTCGGCACTTGCCCCAAGACGCAGGGCAGGGTCTTCGAGTTCGGCACCAACTACGTCTGCGAGCACTCGGTCGGGCCATCGCCCATCTGCGACTTCAAGAGCGGCAAGGTGATCCTGCAGCAACCGGTCGCGCGCGAGCAGATGACCAAGCTGCTGGCCACCGGCCAGACCGACCTGCTCGACGGCTTCGTCTCCAACAAGACGCGCAGGAAGTTCAAGGCGCGCCTGGCCTGGGATGCGAAGGAGAACAAAGTCGTGTTCGTGTTCGAGCCGCGGCCCGAGCGCAAGCCCGGAGCGAAGAAGGCCGGAGGTCCGGCCAGGCCGGCGGCGGCCGCAGCCGCGGCGGCACCGGCGGACGCAGCCGCGCCGATCGTGGGCGCGGTCGCGACGAAGAAGGCGACGGCGCGCAAGGTCACGGCGGTGAAGAAGGCGGCCGCGAAGAAGACGGCAGCGAAGCCCGCGGCGAAGAAGCCCGCTTGATCGGCTCGATCAGCGCCGGTCGTCGCCACGCGGCGCCGTCCGACGAGACGCGCCGTCGGACGGGCGCACACTCACGCATCGGCTGTCAGGAGCTCACCGTGAATCGATCCCTCGCCCTTCGTCGCGTCCTGCTGGCGGCGGCTTTCACCGCGGTCGCACAGGCCGCGCCTGCGCAGACCACCGCCAAGCCGCCACCGCGCCTGCCGCCCAATCCCTCCGATACGGCGCGGATCCCGGCCGGCGTCGATACCGGCTCGCCGACGACGAGCGGCAACCAGCAGCTCGGCACGCCGGTCGGGCCGTCGATCGGCACCGATCGCAAGGATCTGACGGCGCGCTCGGCCGCGGCCCGAGCCGCCGCCCGGCCGAAGCCGACGGCCAGCGGCGCGGACTGCACCAAGCTGCTTCCGCCGGAGCGGCAAGCGGGCGACGGCAAGGCGGTGCCCGTTCCGGTACCCAGGACCGGCGTGCTCGGCAACAAGGCGCCGCCGACCAGGACGCCCCCTGCGGTCACCCCCGGCGCGACCCGGGTCGATTGCTGAGGCGGCGCGCCGGCGCTCGCCTCGCGGCTAGACCTGGACCCCGACCGACGCCGTCGCGACCAGCTCGTTGAAGAGGGCGAGCGAGGCCTGGCCCGAGACCGCGTACGGATCGAGCTGGGTGCTTTCGGAGTACTTCAGCACCAACGCGGGGTTGAGCCGGCTCATGTTGACCTGCCCCATCGACCAGTGGGCGAAGCTGCGCTCGCCGATCTCCTCGTAGCTGAGCAGGGCCACGTCGTGGTGGCGCGGGTCCTGCGAGATGCGGTTGTAGAGCGCGCTGACCGCGTTGCGGCCGCCCTCGAGCACCTGCAGGAAGATGTTCGCGCTGGTGCAGAAGCACAGCACGCCGGTGACGCCGACGCGCGGGTTGTTCTCCTTCGAGCGCTTCAGGATCGCGGCGAGCGCGTCGGCGTTCACCGATTCGCCGGCGCGGCTTGCGTACATCAGTCGGACCAGCATTCGTCGGCTCCCGGTATCAACCCGCCCTAGACCTTCTTGGCCAGCAGCGAGAGGAACTCGCGCCGCAGGTTCGCGTCCTTCAGGAAGGCGCCGCGCATGACGCTGTTGGTCATCATCGCCTGGTCGTCCTTGACGCCGCGCCATGCCATGCAGAAGTGATCGGCCTCCATGACGATCGCCAGGCCGTCGGGCTTGACGCGCTCCTGCAGCTCTTCGGCGAGCATCGTCACCGCCTCCTCCTGGATCTGCGGCCGGCTCATGACCCAGTCGCAGATGCGCACGTACTTCGACAAGCCGATCAGGTTCGAGTGCTCGTTGGGCAGCAAGCCGATCCAGATCTTGCCGAGGATGGGGCAGAGGTGATGCGAGCACGCGCTTCGCACCTTGATCGGGCCGACGATCATCAGCTCGTTGAGGCGCGAGACGTTCGGGAACTCGGTGACCGCGGGCGCCTCGACATAGCGCCCCCTGAAGACCTCGGTCAGGAACATCTTGGCGACCCGCTTGGCGGTGTCGTTGGTGTTGTGGTCGCTCTCGGTGTCGATCACGAGCGCGCGCAGAACGCCCTGCATCTGCTGCTCGACCTCGGCGCGCAGCTCGTCGAGCTCGCCCTCCTCGATGAACTCGGCGATGTTGTCGTTGGCGTGGTAGCGGCACTCGGCGCCGACCAGGCGATAGCGGATCCGGTCCGACGCCGGCAGGCGGGCGAGGTCGGTCTCGCTGCGGAAGATCGGGGTGGGCTTCTCGCCGGCCATGACGGGGGCTCGCGAATGCTGGGGACGGGAGCGTACCGCACTCTGTCGTGGCCTTCCCCGCGTCATAGACTCGGGCGGTGACCGGACCCGCATCGATCGACGCGCTGCCGTTGGCGCGCCTGCTCGGTCATGCCGCCGACGCCGTCGGCGCGGTGCGCGCCGGCCAGTCCCTCAACGACGCGCTCGCGCGCTGTCCGGCGCCGGCGCGGCCCGGGACGCAGGCGCTCGCATTCCACGCCCTGCGCTGGCTCGGCGCCGCCGAGGTCGTGCGGCGCCGCCTCGCGCCGAAGGCACCGCCGCCCGAGGTCGAATCGCTCCTGCTCGTCGCCCTGGCGCTGCTCTGGCCGCCGGGCGATCCGCCGTACGCCGAGCACACCCTGGTCGACCAGGCGGTCGCCGCCACGACCCGGCGCGCGCCGCGCAGCGCCGGTTTCGTCAACGCCGTCCTGCGCCGCTTCGGGCGCGAGCGACAGGCGGTCGTCGCGGCGGCGCTGGCTGACCCGCTGGCGCGCTTCAACCATCCCGCCTGGTGGCTCGACCGGCTGCGCGCCGACTGGCCCGATCGCTGGTCGGCGATCGCCGACGCCGGCAACGTCCACCCGCCGATGACCTTGCGCGTCAACGTGCGCCGCACCAGCGTGGCCGGGTACCTGGCGATGCTGGCCGGGCAGGAGATCGAAGCGGTCGGCCTCGGCGGCGCAGCGATCTCGCTCCTCCGGCCGGTGCCGGTGACGCAGCTGCCCGGCTTCGCCGAGGGCCTGGTCTCGGTCCAGGACGCCAACGCGCAGCGCGCCGCGCCGCTGCTCCTGGCCGCCGCGCTGCCGGCCGGGTCACGCGTCCTCGATGCCTGCGCCGCGCCGGGCGGCAAGACGGCCCACCTGCTCGAGCTCGCCGACCTCGACCTGCTCGCGATCGACCGCGACGCCGCCCGGCTGGCGCGCGTCGACACCACGCTCGCCCGCCTCGGCCTGCGCGCCGAGACCCGGGTCGCCGACGCGGCCACGCCGGCACGCTGGTGGGACGGGCGCCCGTTCGCGGCGATCCTTCTCGATGCGCCGTGCAGCGCCTCCGGCATCGTCCGCCGCCATCCCGACGTCCGCTGGCTGCGCCGCGCCACTGATTTGCCCGTGCTGGCAGCGACGCAGGCGCGCATGCTCGACGCGCTCTGGCCGCTGCTCGCGCCCGGCGGCCGGCTGCTCTACGTCACGTGTTCGGTGTTCCGGCAGGAGGGTTCGGCGCAGATCGACGCTTTTTTGCAACGAGCAGGCGACGCTGGCCTTGCGGCCAGCCCGCCTTCCCCGGGGCAGCTCCTGCCGCTGCCCGACAATGACGAGACGCCGCCGCCGCCCGGTTTTCCGGGGCCCGCGGACGGTTTTTTCCTCGCCCTGATCGAGAAGCTCGCCTCCTAGACCGACTGCTGATGACCTCGTCGCCGCCGCACGGCTCCTTGCGCCGCCGCAGCGTGCTTCGCGCGCTCGGCGTCGCGGCGTCACGCGCCTGCCTCCCCGGGCTCTGGCTCACCGGCGCGGCCGGCGCCGCAGTCGCGGCCGACCCGGCGCACGCGTCCGACGCCGAGCTGACCATCTTCGAGATCTCGCGCGACGAGGACGGCATGTTCCTGAACTTCGTCGTCAATTTCGACCTCGGCCGGGGCCCCGAGGACGCGCTCGCGAAGTCGGTGCCGCTCTTCTTCGTCGCCGAAGCCGAGGTCTTCCGCGACCGCTGGTACTGGCGCGACCGCCGGGTCGCCCACGCGACCCGGGTCTGGAAGATCGTCTACCAGCCGCTCACCTCGACCTACCGGGTGA
>JBDTPG010000257.1:0-4139 GCA_039932815.1 Caldimonas sp. | reverse complement strand
CGTACAGCCAGCTGCGCGTCGAGCGGCTGCCCGACATCACGCCGCCGATCGTCTTCGTCAGCGTCGCCTACCCGGGAGCCTCGCCCGAGGCCGTCGAGACCGAGCTGACGCGGCCGATCGAGCTTTCGCTGAACGGCATCGCCGGAGTCAAGATGATCCGCTCGAACTCGCTCGAGGGGCGCAGCGAGACGGTGGTCGAGTTCCAGGTCTCGGCCGACATGAACCGCGCGGTGCAGGACGTCCGCGACAAGGTCGCGGTCGTCCAGCCGAGCTTCCCGCGCGACGCCAAGCAGCCCTACGTCTCGCGCTTCGACGGCGACAACGCGCAGCCGACGGTCTACCTGTCGCTGCTCGGTCACGACCGCAGCGCGCGCGAGCTTTCGCTGCTCGCCGACCAGGTCGTCAAGAAGCGGCTCGAGCGCGCGACCGGGGTGGCCCGTGTCGATGTCGGCGGGCTGACGGTGCGCCAGGTCCGCATCGACCTCGACCCGCAGCGCCTGCGCGCGCTCCAGGTGACGCCGGGCGACGTCTCGACCGCGCTGCAGCGCGCCAACGCCGACATGCCGGTCGGCCTGCTCAGCGGCAGCAAGGAAGACGCGATCGTCCGCGTCGAGGGCAAGGTCAAGGACGCCAAGGCGTTCGCCGACATCGTCGTCGCCACGCGCAACGGCAACGTCATCCGCCTCGCCGACCTCGGCACCCTGGTAGAACGCGAGCGCGAGCCGGAATCGCTGTCGCGTGACGACGGCGTGCCGTCGATCTCGTTCCAGGTCTTCAAGCAGCAGGACGCCAACATCGTCGAGACCGGCGAAGCGATCAAGGGCGCCGCCGAGGAGCTGAGGAAGAGCCTGCCGCCCGGCATCGAGCTGCGCCTGGTCTACGCCGACAGCGACTGGGTGGCGCGCTCGCTCTCGGGCGTGAAGAAGACGCTGATCGAGGGCGCACTGTTGACGATCGCGATCGTCTTCCTGTTCCTGCATAGCTGGCGCAGCACGATCATCACCGGCCTGACCTTGCCGATCTCGGTGATCTCGGCCTTCATCGCCGTCTACCTGTTCGGCTTCACGCTCAACTTCATGACGATGATGGCGCTGTCGCTGTGCATCGGCCTGCTCATCGACGACGCCATCGTCGTGCGCGAGAACATCGTCCGCCACGTCCACCTGGGTCTCGGCCACCGCGAGGCCGCCCAGGTCGGCACCGACGAGATCGGCCTGGCGGTGATGGCGACGACCTTCGCGATCTGCGCCGTCTTCGTCCCGGTCGCGTTCATGAAGGGCATCGTCGGCAAGTTCTTCTACCCGTTCGGCATCACCGTCGCCGTCGCCGTCGTCGTCTCGCTGTTCGTCAGCTTCACGCTCGACCCGATGCTGTCGAGCATCTGGAAGGATCCGCCGACCAACCGGCTGCTGCGGGTGCCGGTGCTCGGCCACCTGATGCGCGCGACCGATCGGCTCCTCGACGTCCTGCATGGCGTCTACGAGCGGTTGATTCACTGGATCTTCTCGACCCGCCGCTATCGCGTCTTGGTGCCGCCGATTCCCGCCTATGCCCGGCCGTTCGATGCCGCCGGCGTGCGCGATCCGTCGGCGCCGCGCCACTGGCGCCTGGCGACGATCACGCCGCGCGCGCTCGTCGTCCTGGCCGGCATCGGCAGCTTCGTCCTCGCGATCGCGATCGCGCCGCTGGTCGGCACCGAGTTCATCCCCGAGAGCGACGACAGCTACATCCGCATGAACGTGACGCTGCCGGTCGGAACCAGCCTGCAGCGCGGCAGCGCCAAGCTGCTCCAGGTCGAGGAGGTCGTGCGCAAGATGAAGGAGATCCGCATGGTCTCGACGACCATCGGCGACACCGGCAGCGGCCTGCGCAATTCCGCGATCCTGTCGATCCAGCTCGTCAAGCCGCACGAGAGGAAGCTCAAGCAACGCGAGGTCGAGAAGGCGATCCGCAACGCGATCGCGCCGATCCCCGGCATCGAGGTCACGCTTGGCAACCAGCCGATCTACGTCGCCCTGCTCGGCCCCGACCCGGCCGTCCTCGAGGCCGAGGTGCTGAAACTGCAGGAGCGCATCTCGAAGGTCCGCGGCATCGCCGACCTGGTCACCTCCGTGAAGCCCGGCATCCCGGCCTACGCGGTGCGGCTGAAGCGCGACGCGGTGCGCGAGCTCGGCCTGACGACGATGCAGCTCGCCTCGAGCCTGCGCGCCTACGTCAACGGCGACGTCGCGACCTACTGGACCTCGCCCGACGGCGAGCAGGTCGACGTCGAGTTGCGCCTGCCGCAGACCTCGCGCGAGAACATCGCCCAGCTCAACGACCTGCCGGTCGCCTACGCCAAGGACGGCACGCCGATCGCGCTGTCGAGCGTCGCCGAGATCGTGCCGGTCGTGAACCCGGTCGTCATCAAGCGCCAGGACCTGCAGCGCCGCCAGGCGCTCTACGCCGGCACCGAGGGCCGGCCGAGCGGCGACGTCGGCGCCGACGTGCAGAAGATCGTCAAGGAGTGGCAGCTGCCGCCGGGCTATCGCTTCGACGTCGGCGGCCAGACGCGCGACCAGCAGGAGGCGTTCACCGGCGTCCTGCTCGCGCTCGGCGCGGCGGTGATCTTCATCTACATCGTTCTCGCGTCGCAGTTCGCGAGCTTCCTGCAGCCGCTCGCGATCATGGCGTCGCTGCCGCTGGCGCTGATCGGCGTCATGCTCGCCCTGCTCGTGACGCGCTCGACGCTCAACCTGTTCTCGATGATCGGCCTGGTGATGCTGATGGGCCTGGTCACCAAGAACGCCATCCTGCTCGTCGACTTCGCCAACCACGGCCGGCGCGCCGGCCTGTCGGTGCCCGAGGCGCTGCTCCAGGCCGGCCTGGTTCGGATGCGGCCCATCATCATGACGACGGCGGCGATGATCTTCGGCATGCTGCCGCTGGCGCTGGCGCTCGACGAGGGCGGCGAGCTGCAGGCACCGATGGGGCGCGCGATCATCGGCGGCGTGATCACGTCGACGCTGCTGACGCTGGTCGTCGTGCCGGTCATCTACAGCTATCTGGTGCGCGACAAGCGCCGCTCGGCAAAGTCGACGGGAGAGGGCGCGCTGCCACTGCAGGGCGGTGGCGCGATGCCTGCCGGCATGCCGGCGTCGAAGGACTGAGCGCACTCGCGCGCCGGGGCGCCGTTCCTCAGTCCTCGTAGCTCGCCATCGGCGGGCAGGAGCACGACAGGTTGCGGTCGCCCCAGACGTTGTCGACCCGGCCGACCGGAGACCAGTACTTGGCGTGCCTGAGCATCCCCTTGGGATACGCCGCCTCCTCGCGCGAATAGGCGTGCCGCCACTCGGCGCCGAGCAGCGCCGCCGCGGTGTGCGGAGCAGCCTTCAGCGGGTTGTCGTCGCTCGGCCAGGTGCCGGCCTCGACCTTGGCGATCTCGGCGCGGATCGAGATCATCGCGTCGCAGAAGCGGTCGAGCTCGGCGAGCGACTCGCTCTCGGTCGGCTCGACCATCAGCGTGCCGGCGACCGGAAAGCTCAGCGTCGGCGCGTGGAAGCCGTAGTCGATCAGGCGCTTGGCGACGTCCTCGGCGCCGATGCCTTGCGTGCCGCTCTCGCCGCCGGTCGATTCCTTCAGCGGCCGCAGGTCGAGGATGCATTCGTGGGCGACGCCGCCGCCCTTGAGGCCAGCGACGTTGCCGCTGAAGTGCAGCTCGTAGTGATCGGCCAGGCGCGCGGCGATGTAGTTGGCGCTGAGGATCGCCGTCTCGGTCGCGCTGCGCAGGCCGTCGCTTCCCATCATGCGCATGTACATCCAGCTGATCGGCAGCACCGCGGCGTTGCCGAGCGGCGCCGCTGAGACGGCGCCCACGGCGCTCTCCGTTGCGGCGTTGTCGCCGCCGGTCGCATGACCGGGCAAGAAGGGAACGAGGTCGGCGACGACGCAGACGGGGCCCACGCCAGGCCCGCCGCCGCCATGGGGAATGCAGAAGGTCTTGTGCAGGTTGAGGTGGCTGACGTCGCCGCCGAACTCGCCAGGCGCGGCGACGCCGACGAGCGCGTTCATGTTGGCGCCGTCGACATAGACGCGGCCGCCGTGGCGGTGGACGATCTCGCACAGCTCGCGAACGCGCCGCTCGAAGACGCCGTAGGTCG
>JBDTPG010000256.1:0-4143 GCA_039932815.1 Caldimonas sp. | reverse complement strand
CTAGCGCATGCGCACTTCGGCGTGCTCGCCCAGTTGCGGCTGCTTGCCGGTGACGACGGCCTTGGCCATCGCGAACAGCTGGACCAGCTTGCTTTCCTTCACGTCCCAGTAGTTGGCGTGGATGATCTGGACCTGCACCAGGGCGAGGTCAGGGTCGGTCGGGCCGCCCGGGAACCACGCCTCCGCGAACTTGTTCCAGAGCTGCTGCTTCTTGGCCGCGTCCTCGAGAATCGCGGCGGTTCCCGATACCGACACATAGGTATCGGACGAAGGATCCGCATAGACGACGCCGACGACGGGGTTGGCCTTCAGGTCGTCGACGGGGTCGCCCTTCTTGGACATGAAGAACCAGAGGCTGTCGTCGGCCTCGAGGGCCTTGTTCTGCGTCGTCATCGGCCGCGCGTGCAGGTGGCCGTTGCCATGACGGGTGGTGAACATCGCGAACCTGATGTCCTTGATCAGGTCCCAGAGCTTGTCGCGCGTTGCAAGCGGGGCATTCATGTCGGTGAGCCTCTTCGTTGCGGGCCGATCCGGCCCGTTGAGTCGATTGCAGCACCGGACGAACGAAAGCCCGGTCAGGCAGGACCCGACCGGGCTGTAGGACGGCTTCGACTCGTCGCGAGGCCGGTCACTTCTTCATCGGCTCTTCCTTCTTCATCATGCCGTCGTCCTTTTTCATCATCGCGCCGTCCTTCTTCATCATGTCGGCGCACATGGCGTCTTTCTTCATCATCGCGTCGTCCTTCTTCGTGCCGTCGGTCTTGGCCATCGCCACGTGATCCTTGCATTGCTGCAAGGTCATGGTCTCCTTCTTCATCATGCCGTCGGCCTTCTTCATGTCGTCGGCGGCAAATGCGGCGGCGCTGGCGAGCGCGAGCAGGGCCGAGAACGTGGTGGCCAGGGTCTTCATGGGAGTCTCCTCGAAGTGGATGGTTCGCGGCCGACGGCCACGCCGGCAGTCGTTGCCGCGCCCCGGGAACTTACATCCGGCCCTCGAAGTGCGCCGCCACCTTGCGCAGGTCGGCGAGCCAGGCGGCGTACGCCGCCGCCTTGTCGTCGGGCTCCATGCGCAGCAGCGCCGAGGGATGGAGCGTGATCAGCACCTTGCGGCCGTCGCTGCGCTCGAGCCAGCGGCCGCGCTCGCGCGTTACCGCTACCGCGGTTCCCATGAGCTGGCGCGCTGCCGTCGCGCCGAGGGCGACCAGCGCACCGGGGTCGACGATCTCGATCTCGCTCTCGAGCCAGTGCAGGCACGCTGCCGCCTCCTGCTGCGCCGGGGTCTTGTGGATGCGCCGCTTGCCGCGCAGTTCGAACTTGAAGTGCTTGACGGCGTTGGTGATGTAGACCTTGTCGCGCGGCACGCCGAGCTCCTCGAGGGCGCGCGCGAGCAGCATCCCGGCCGGGCCGACGAAGGGCTTGCCTTGCAGGTCTTCCTGATCGCCAGGCTGCTCGCCGACGAACATCAGCCGCGCGTGCTTCAACCCCTCGCCCGGCACGGCCTGCGTGGCGTGCTCGCCGATCGGGCACTCGCGGCAGCGATCGAGCGCCTCGCGCAGCGCCGGCAGGTCGGGCGGCGAATCGCCGCCCGGCGTCTCGTCGTGGCCTGGCGTCGGCTGCGGCTCGGTGGCCGGGCGGCGCTTCGGCTCGGTCGGTCCTCTCGCGATCATGGTCATGCTCCGTTCGCCCGCCGTTGCGGCCAGCGGGTCGATCAGGTGCGCCTCGGGCAGGTTCTTCCAGTAGCGCTTGGGCATCTCCTTCTGCATCGCCTGCAGCTTCAGGCGTGCCGGATTGAAGATGCTCCGGTAGTAGGTGAGCCAGAGCGTTTCGCCGGCGTCGGCGGGAGGCGCCTGATCGCGCCGTCCGCCCGGGCCGAAGAACAGCCGCTCGCCGTTCCAGCGCACGCTGCGCTCGGGCGTGAGGATCGCCCAGCGCATGGCCGTGAAGCGGCGCGCGAAGAACGGCGCGGTCGCCTCGACGATGTGGTGCTCCGGCTCGAACCACGCGACGTGCAGTGGCGCGCCGGGGTCGTCGCCGGCGTCGGCGATCGTCCGGAAGCGCACGAAGGCCTTCATCTTGTGCATGTCGCGCCTCACCGCCTGTGCCATCTCGTCGGCGCGCAGCCAGTCGGGATCGAGCGGATCGGCACGCAGGCCGGGCTCGACCTGCAGGCGCCAGAGCAGGCGGTAGAGCAGGCCGAAGCGGTCCGGGTCGGAGTGCAGGACGACGCTTTCGCTCAGCGGCAGGAAGGCTGCCGGCGCATTCACCGGGGGCACCGCGCTGGCGCCCGCGGCGAGGACGGGGGCGATTGCCGCATCGGCCTCGAAGAGATCGCCCTCGACGTCGTCGGCCGCGTGCCAGCTGACGCGCTCGGGCGCGATCTGCTCGGCCCAGAGCTGCCGGCAGGCGCGCCGGAAGCCGGCGAAATCGACGGCGCTGGCGAGCGTCACGCTGCGCGGCGCGGCCGGCGGCGATCCGGCTGCTGCCGGCGCCGTCAGGGAGGAAGCGCTGCCATCCGCCACGATGGCGGCGAGCTTAGCGTGCCGCGAGCGCCAACGCGTCGCCGCGGGTATCGGTGTCGAACAGCGACGCCTGCTGCGGCCCGGCGGCCGGGGCCAGGAGGCGCGGCAGCGCCGCGCTGTCGAGCACCTTGCCGGGGCGGTGACCCGCCAGCTCGACGAAGGGCAGCACCTTGGCCAGCGGCACGCGCAGCCGCTCGAGGTCGGCGCTGCGCAGGCTCCGCACGCGGCGCGCCTGCAGCAGGCGCGCGACGGCCTTGACGCCGAGACCCGGCACGCGCAGCAGCATCTCCTTCGGCGCCCGGTCGAGGTCGACCGGGAAGCGGTCGCGATGGGCGAGCGCCCAGGCCAGCTTGGGATCGATCTCGAGCGAGAGCATGTCGCCCGGCGCCGGTGCGATCTCTTCGTGGTCGAAGCCGTAGAAGCGCATCAGCCAGTCGGCCTGGTACAGGCGATGCTCACG
Organism: Caldimonas sp.; assembly: GCA_039932815.1. Lineage (GTDB taxonomy): Bacteria > Pseudomonadota > Gammaproteobacteria > Burkholderiales > Burkholderiaceae_C > Schlegelella_A. The sequence goes on along the minus strand of JBDTPG010000256.1, from coordinate 1,164 downwards.
AACCAGCGGTGGCGCGCGCAACGGCAGCGCACGCGCGGCGTCGGGGATCGGGCTGAAAGCGGAGTAGTAGACGCGCTTCAGCCGATAGGCGCCGTAGAGCGACGCGCTCGTGGCCAGGATCGCGCCGTCGCCGGTCGCGTCGGCACCGACGATCATCTGGGTGCTCTGTCCGGCGGGAGCGAAGCGCGGCGGCCGCGCCCGCCGCGGCCCGATGAGGGGCTGGGACGCGACCGGCGCCGGCCGCGCCGCCTCTTTCGCGTCGTCGATGTGAACGCGCAGCCGCGCCATCGAGCGGCGGATCGCGGCGCTGTCCTTCTCGGGCGCCAGGGCAGCGAGCGACTGCGCGGTGGGCAGTTCGATGTTGATGCTGAGCCGGTCGGCATAGCGGCCGGCGCGCGCGAGCAGGTCGGCGCTGGCTTCGGGGATCGTCTTCAGGTGGATGTAGCCGCGAAAGTCGTGCTCCTCGCGCAACACGCGCGCGACCTCGACGACCTGCTCCATCGTGTAGTCGGGCGAGCGGATGATCCCCGAGCTGAGGAAGAGCCCCTCGATGCAGTTGCGTCGGTAGAAGTCGAGCGTCAGGTTCACCACCTCGTCGATCGTGAAACGTGCGCGCGCGACGTTGCTGGTGACCCGGTTGACGCAGTAGAGGCAGTCGTAGACGCAGAAGTTGGTGAGCAGGATCTTCAGCAGCGAGATGCAGCGCCCGTCGGGTGCGTAGCTGTGGCAGATGCCCGAGCCTTCGGTCGAGCCGATGCCGGTGCCGCCGAGCGAATTGCGCTTGGACGTGCCGCTCGATGCGCAGGAGGCGTCGTACTTGGCGGCGTCGGCGAGGATGGCGAGCTTGCGGTTGAGATCCATGCGGTTCGTCGCCCGCCAGCAGCGAACGCCTGTATGAATATACAGGTCCGCACCGCCCTCTGCCGGAGCGGGGCATCGCGCGACTCAGGCGCGCTTCTTGGCGGCGGGCATGGCTCGATTCGGGAGCGTCGATCCCCTACGCCGGCACGTTGAAGACCTGGCGCAGGTAGGCGAGGAAGGTCTCGTCGTCGCAAAGCAGCTTGCCCGGGCTGTCGGAGAGCTTGGCGACCGGCTGGTGGTTCGCGTGCGTCAGCTTCATGACGATGTGCAGCGTCTTCAGGCCCATGTCGTTGGTGAGGTTGG
>JBDTPG010000255.1:0-4154 GCA_039932815.1 Caldimonas sp. | reverse complement strand
AGCCAGTCGAGCAGCGCATCGATCTCCTCGGCAGCGGCCTGGAGACCGGTCTCGTCGCCGGGCGTTGCATCGGCCGCCCGACCGCGTGCATGGCGCACGAGCTTCCTGCGCAGCTCGAGCCGGCTCTGATCGCGCTGCGCGAGCAGCTGCAATGCGCGCGACTTGAGCGACCGCTCGGCCTTCACCGCCGGTCGCTCAGTCCTTGACGACCTTCAGCTTGGCCGGCGCCTCTTCCTCGACGGCACCGGGCAGCAGGGGAATGCCGACCGCGGCCCGCACCTTGTTCTCGATCTCGATCGCAAGCTCCGGGTTCTCCTTCAGGAACTCGCGCGCGTTGTCCTTGCCCTGGCCGATCTTCTCGCCGTTGTAGGCGTACCAGGAGCCGCTCTTCTCGAGCACCTTGGCCTCGACGCCCATGTCGATCACCTCGCCCTCGCGGCTGATGCCCTGGCCGTAGAGGATGTCGAACTCGGCGGTCTTGAACGGCGGCGAGACCTTGTTCTTGACGACCTTGACCTTGGTCTCGTTGCCGATGACCTCCTCGCCCTTCTTGATCGAGCCGATGCGGCGGATGTCGAGGCGGACCGAGGCGTAGAACTTGAGCGCGTTGCCGCCGGTGGTGGTTTCCGGCGAGCCGAACATGACGCCGATCTTCATGCGGATCTGGTTGATGAAGATCACCATCGTGTTGGTGCGATTGATCGAGCCGGTGAGCTTGCGCAGCGCCTGGCTCATCAGGCGCGCCTGCAGGCCGGGCAGCGAATCGCCCATCTCGCCCTCGATCTCGGCCTTGGGCGTGAGCGCGGCGACCGAGTCGATGACGACGAGATCGACCGAGCCCGAGCGGACCAGTGCGTCGACGATCTCGAGCGCCTGCTCGCCGGTGTCGGGCTGGCTGATGAGCAGCTCCTGCAGGTTGACGCCGAGCTTTTGCGCGTACTGCACGTCGAGCGCGTGCTCGGCGTCGATGAAGGCGCAGGTGCCGCCGAGCTTCTGCATCTCGGCGATGACCTGCAGGGTGAGCGTGGTCTTGCCGGACGACTCGGGACCGTAGATCTCGACCACCCGGCCGCGCGGCAGGCCACCGACGCCGAGGGCGATGTCGAGGCCGAGCGAACCGGTCGAGACGACCTCGATGTCGTCGATCACCTCGCCCTCGCCCAGACGCATGATCGCGCCCTTGCCGTGCTGCTTCTCGATCTGCGCCAGAGCGGCCGCCAGGGCCTTGGCTTTTTCGGTGTTGAGGGCTTTGACGGGCATGTCCATGAGCGGTCTCCTGAGGGTGCAGCGATTGTCTGCGAAGGCTGGATGTTTGTACAGTACCAGACGCGGTCGCGCAACGCTTCCCTCGGAGGTGCGGAACGACGCCCCCGGGCGGGTGGAATCCGTCTTCCCGGCCCGGGAACGCGTCAGCTCTGGACGAGGCGCCGGCTGCGCGCGATCGACATCAGGATGCCCAGCCCCAGGCCCAGGGTCACCATCGCCGTCCCGCCGTAGCTGATGAAGGGCAGCGGCACGCCGACGACGGGCAGGATGCCGCTCACCATCCCCATGTTGACGAACGCGTAGGTGAAGAAGCTGAGCGTGATGGCACCGGCGAGCAGGCGCGTGAATACCGTCGGCGCGTCGGCCGCGATCCAGAGTCCGCGAAAGATCAGCAGGATGAAGAAGACGAGCAGCGTGCAGCAGCCGACCAGCCCGAACTCCTCGGAGAAGGCGGCGAAGATGAAGTCGGTGGTGCGCTCCGGGATGAATTCGAGGTGGGTCTGCGTGCCCTTCATGAAGCCCTTGCCGGTCGTGCCGCCCGAGCCGATCGCGATCTCGCCCTGGATGATGTGGAAGCCCTTGCCGAGCGGGTCGGTGGTCGGGTCGAGCAGCGTGCAGACGCGATTCTTCTGGTAGTCGCGCAGCATCGGCCACTTCACGTCGGGCTGGCAGATCTTCTCCTCGGAGAGGACGACGGCGGTGATGGCTGCGGCGCCGATCAGCATCACCGGCACGATCAGCTTCCAGGACAGGCCGGCGAAGAAGATCACGTACAGGCCGGCGGAAAGCACCAGGATGGCGGTGCCGAGGTCGGGCTGCTTGACGATGAAGCCGACCGGCACCAGCAGCAGCACCCCGGCGATCACGAAGTCGAGCATGCGCAGCTGGCCTTCGCGGCGCTGGAACCACCACGCCAGCATCAGCGGCATCGCGATCTTGAGGATTTCACTCGGCTGGATCGTCACGCCGACGTTGAGCCAGCGCGTCGCGCCTTTCTTCGTGATGCCGAGTCCCGGCAGCGCGGTCGCGATGAGCAGGATGAGGCCGATCACGTAGAGCGGGATCGCCAGCCGCATCAGCTGCTGCGGCGGGATCTGGGCGGCGAGGAAGAGCACGAAGAAGGCGAGCGCCATGTTGCGCCCGTGATCGACGAAGCGCGTGCCGTGGTCGAATCCGGCCGAGTACATCGTCACCAGCCCAGCCAGGGCGAGCAGGCCGACGACGAGGACGAGCGGGATGTCGTAGCCGGTGAAGACGGGCCGGGCGCGCTGCCAGAGCGACGGGCTGTCGAACACCGCGCTCATGTCGAGGTTCCGCCCATGCGTTGCGACCTAGTCGCGCCGCAGCGCCAGCAGGTCGCGCCCCGGTGCCATGCCGGTCCGTGGAAGCGGCGCCGACGCGGGCGCCGCCGGCGCGGCGGGCAGCGGCACGGCGACCGGATCGGCGCGCGCGGTGGCAGCACCGTCGACCGTCGCGCCGGGCAGCGGCACGTCGGCGATCGGGCGCGCCGCGCCGATGGGCGCCGTCGACTGGCCGAGTTGCGTGGCGGCGATGTCGGCCTCGCTCGGATACAGCCCGGACAGCATGTAGTCGAAGACGCGACGCGCGATCGGCGCCGCGGCGCCGGCACCGAAGCCGGCGTTCTCGACGACGATGGCGAGCGCGATGCGCGGCGACTCCAGCGGCGCGAAGGCAGCGTAGAGCGCGTGGTCGCGATGGCGCTCGTCGAGGCGCGACGCGTTGTACTTCTCGTTCGCCTTGATCTCGATCACCTGCGCGGTGCCGGTCTTGCCGCCCGACTTGTACGGGGCGTTGACGAACGAGCGCGCCGAGGTGCCTTCCTGCGTCACGCCGTACATCGCGCCGTGGATGAAGGCGACGTGCTCCGGCTTCAGCGCCATCGGAGGCAGCGGCGGGAAGGCGAGCGGGCGCGAAGCCCTCGTCTCGTAGTTCTCGACCGCACGGACGAGGTGCGGCGTGAAGCGCTGGCCGCCCGCGGCGACCGTCGCCTGCGCCTGCGCCAGCTGCAGCATCGTGAACGAGTTGTAGCCCTGGCCGATGCCGAGCGAGATGGTCTCGCCGGCGTACCACTTCTGCGCTTCCTTCTTCTTGTAGGCGTTTCGCTTCCACTCGGTCGACGGCAGCGTGCCGCGCAGCTCGCCCTGCAGGTCGATGCCGGTAATGCGACCGAAGCCGAGCGGCGACATGAAGTCGTGCATCGCGTCGACGCCGAGGTCGTTGGCGAGCGTGTAGTAGTAGGTGTCGCACGACTGGACGATCGACTTGTACATGTCGACCGTGCCGTGGCCGCCTTCCTTGTCGTCGCGGAACCGGTGGTTGCCGAAGTTGTAGAAGCCCGGATCGAAGATCGTCTGCTGCGGCGTGCGCTTGCCGAGCGTCAGCGCCGCCAGCGCCATGAACGGCTTGTAGGTCGAGCCGGGCGGATAGGTGCCGCGCAGCGCCCGGTTGAGCAGCGGCTTGTCGGGCGATTCGTTGAGGGCGCGCCAGTTCTCGACGTCGATCCCCTCGACGAACAGGTTCGGATCGAAGTTCGGCTTGCTGACGAAGGCGAGGATCTCGCCGTTGCTCGGATCGATCGCCACGAGCGCGCCGCGCCGGTCGCCGAACAGCTGCTCGACCAGCGCCTGCAGGCGGATGTCGATCGACAGCACGATCGCATTGCCCGGTGTCGCCGGGTTGCTCTTGAGGCGCCGCACGGCGTGGCCGCCGGCGCTCATCTCGACCTCCTCGAAGCCGGTCTGGCCGTGCAGCTCGCTCTCGTAGCTCTGCTCGACGCCGAGCTTGCCGATGTACTCGGTGCCGCGGTAGTTGGCGAGGTCGTCCTCGGCCCAGTCGTCCTCCATCTGCTTCTTCTCGGTCGGGTTGAT
>JBDTPG010000254.1:0-4174 GCA_039932815.1 Caldimonas sp. | reverse complement strand
CCTTCGACTTCGGTGCGAAGGACGTCAACGAGATGGTCGTCAGCTACCCGCTCGATTTCCTGCCGTCCTAGGGACCGGTCCGCGCTCGCGGGCTAAAGCGCAGGGCCAGCTTCTCTCTAACGCGATCACAACGGCGCCACTGAACGCGGAACTGAATTCATCGTCGATGCCTGAGCGATGATGACGCGAGCTCAGCTACAGGCCTTCCCATGGTCGGGGTGGAACCCTTTGGCTTTGGCCTCACTCTCGGACATGTATTCGCCGTGCTTTGTTTTGCCATACCACTTGTCGCCGCTGCAGTGGTACACCTTGGAGCTGTCGTTGCTCCAGACTTGGCCGGCGCCACCACCGATTGCTTGCGTCGTCGCCGGGCCAGCGTTGCGGCTGCCCATTGCCGGCGTGGAGGGCTTGTCGGCGGCCGTCGTTTTCTGCGTCATGGAACTCGGCGCTGGCGTCGCGATGGCTCGATCACTGCTCGCGGGCAGGGAGCCGGGTTTAGCGGGGGCCTCGTCTGAGTACCAGTCCTTGACGCCCTTGTGGCCCCGGCAGGCGCCCTTTTTTTCAGCGCTCGACGAATAGGTCCCGTCCTTGCACATGCCCATCGAGCCGCCGGGCGCCCCGGAGGGGGCAGCGGCAAGGACGGCGCTCGCGGCCATCGAGCCCACAAGAAAGACAGAAAGTGCAACCAGTTTCATGTGAGCTCCTGACGGGAGAGTCGAGACTAGCCAGTTTTCGTGGGGCGGAAGTAGGACGAACTCGCTATGACGTATCAGAACTCCTTACACCGGCTCTGGCTGAGGTGCCGACACGTGCCCTGAGCTCCACGCGCGCGGTGGTCGGTGTCGTTCGCGTTCTGCCAGCGAGGCGGCAGCGCTTCGATGACGGTACCGGCGCGTCGCGGTCTCGCCGTGGGCTGCACCGCGTGCGATAAGACCGATCGTCTGTTGTAAGCACCCCGATTCCCATCCGCGGCACTCATGCACGGGGATGTCGTTACAGGCGCTCACCGCCAAGCTACCCGTTCGGTGTCGCCCCCGACGCCGCGGGAGAAATGCAATGGCAATCCTCAAACAGATCCTCGACGGCTCGGTTCTGAGCAGCGCGCGGCTTCTGCAATCGAGGGATTTCTATAGCCCCTCCGGCGCGACGATGTCGCCGCAACTTGCCTTCGAAACATGGACGCAGCGGATAGCCATGCGCACCGAGCTCAACAGTGCTCGCGAGATCGCCGGCCTGGCGGATGCCGAGCTGGCGGCCCTTGAAGCCGAGTTTCTCCGCAGTCAAACGCGCCAGCGGGAACCCTGGATCCGCTCGGCGGTCCTGGCGGGCGCTCTGCTTCTGACCCTGGGCGCGGCAGGCCTGTCATGGCAGGCGTTGGCCGGGCTCGGCGCGGAACTCTCGCAAGTCGTCCGTGCGATCAGCGTGGCGTCGCTTCTCCTTGCCCTTCTGCCGAGTGCCGCGGCGCTGATTGCCGCATTCAGCACACTGCATCTCGAGGTGAGCTATGGAACGCTGGGCCTGATGGTCGGGCAACTTAACGAACAACATCCCTGGCTCTACAAAGCGGCCAGCTTGACGGGCAACGAGACTGCCGAGGACTATCGGTCCCGCACCCTTGCCAGCCGAGGCTCACTGCGAGGCGCAGACTACGTGATCCTGCGCGAGTTGATGCGGGCCCAGGAGCTTGCAGATCAGGCCCGCCCCGCAAGTGCAGTTGCCGACCACCTACAGCGTTTGTCGATGCGCGAGCCGGAGCCCGTGGGGACGGCAAGTGGCTCGGAGCCGCGACTCGTGCAGATCGTGGGAATGACTGGGGCGCGCAAGCGTCGCAACGGCCTGGATCTGTGACTTCCGGACAACCGAGGGCGGGGAGTGGCAACGGTGGAAATCCCTGGAGAACATCGCATGGCCTCAAAGGCCCTCCGGATCAAGTTCTGCCAGGGGACTCCCTACGCAGTCGCTACATGGGAAAGCATGAAAAAGTCCTTCGACTGGCCATCAAGAATGCGATAGCGCATCAGAAGACCTTCGCGGACAAAACCGCAGCGGTCGAGGACGGCCAGGGATCGCAGATTCGAGTCAAGCACCGTAGCCTGCACCCGCACGAGACCAGCTTCCTCGTGGGCCCAGTCGACCGCCAGCCCGCAGACGTACGTCGCGATGCCTTTGCTCCACATCTCTGGCACGAGGTCAAAGGCGATCTCTGCGGAGCGATGACGCCAGGCGACCGAGTGGAACCCCACCGTGCCGATCAGTCTGTCGGTGAGTCGAGAGGTTATTGCCAGCCTTAGAAACGACGTCTCCCCCGCAGAGGAGGGCAATACGTAGCGCGCGAGGTCATCCTTCGACTGAGGGGCGCTACCCACCTGATCTGCTATCGCGGGCGCCGACAGGTGTGCAAACAGATCGGGCAGGTCCGAGTAACCGATACGACGCACGCAGACGAGGTCATGATTTGACTCGATCAGGGTTTTGAAGCAGAGGGTCATCGAAGGCAAAATCTGTCGCCAGACATCTTCAGTTGGCCTGCGTATTGACTAGTCTAAGAAGATCCACGCTGGCGCGTGGTCGCTCGGCTTTTCCCTGGCGCGCACCGCCTTGTCGACGCCGGCTTCCTTCAGTCGTGCCGCGCCCGGGGCGTTGAGCAGCAGATGGTCGATGCGCAGGCCGGCGTCGCGCGGGAAGCGGTTCCTGAAATAGTCCCAGTAGGTGTAGATCGCCTTGCCGGCGTGCAGGGAGTGGATCGAGTCGGTCCAGCCCTGCGCGAGCAACTCGCGGTAGGCCTTGCGCGTTTCCGGCTGCAGCAGCGCGTCGTTCTTGTACGAGCGCGGCGAATAGATGTCGTCGATCTCGTCGGTGGCGACGACGTTGTAGTCGCCGGCCAGGATCACCGTCTGCTCGCTCCCGATCAGTGTCTTCGCATGCTCGGCAAGGCGCGCGAACCAGGCGAGCTTGTAGTCGAACTTCGGCCCCGGCTGCGGGTTGCCGTTGGGCAGGTAGATCGAGGCGACGACGACGCCGTGCGCGCTCGCCTCGAGGTAGCGGCTGTGGGTGTCGTCGGGATCGCCGGGCAGGCCGCGGCGACGCTCCTGCAGGTCGCCGCCGCGCGCCAGGACGGCGACGCCGTTGAAGCCCTTCTGGCCGTGCCACACCGCGCTGTAGCCGGCGTCGCGCAGGGCCGCCTCCGGAAAGGTCTCGTCAGAGGTCTTGAGCTCCTGCAGGCAGGCGATGTCGGGTTTCGACTCGGCGAGCCATTCGAGCAGCCGCGGCAGGCGCGCCGTGATGCCGTTGACGTTGAAGGTCGCGATCTTCATGGAGACGGGGTCCGGCGAGAGGTCAGGTAGGCCGGCTCCGACGCGCGGACGCGCCGATGTCGGCCCTGCGATGCGGACTGCTCCGTCCCGATGCCGACGCCGCCGTCACGACACTGGCCGGGTCGGCACATCGGTTCGATGCGCCCGCTTTCATCGAGGAGACTGTAATGAAATTCCTGCCTGTTCTCGTTCTCGCCGTCACCGCCGCCGCAACGGCTGGCGCCAGCGCCGACACCGTCATCTCCACCCAGGCCGCCCAGGAGCGCCGCGATCAGAACTTCGACCAGGCCCTGGCGCGCTATCGCGCGACCCACGGTACCGCCGAGGGCCAGGCGATGGCCGGTGAGCCGCGTCACGAGAATGCGCGCCAGAAGACCCACCACGCCGCCCAGTCCGTGCGCGGGTTCACGCACCGCCAGGCCGAGAAGGTTCGTGACTTCGGTACTCGCCAGAATGCGCGCTACGGCACCCACGTCAAGCCGACTCCGGAACACGAGGACGGCGTCCACAAGTAGGACTGGCGAAGCGCGATCGCCGTTCGTCGATCGGCGGCGTCGAACGGCGCCGCCGCGGATCAATCGACCGGAAGGATCGCCCTCAAGGCCGCGTCGATTGCATCGATGTCTCTGGGGCGGACGACGCGATCGATCTCTTTCCCGTCGCGAAGGAACACGAGCGTGGGCCAGAGCTTCACTCCGAACGACCGGCCGAGCGCCCGGCCGCTGCCATCTTCGACCTTGATGTGGCGCACCTGCGGATGGGCGACGAGCGCCGCCGTGATGTGCGGCTGCGCAGCGCGGCAGTGGCCGCACCACGAGGTGCCGAATTCGAGCAGGGTCGCTCCCGCCAGGGCGTCGATG
>JBDTPG010000253.1:0-4198 GCA_039932815.1 Caldimonas sp. | reverse complement strand
CCGAGCGCTCGCCCGGCCGCACGATCCTCGTCGTCAGCCACGGCGGCGTGCTCGATTGCCTGTACCGCGCCGCCTCGGGCCTCGGCCTGGCGGCGCCGCGCTCGTGGGAGCTCGGCAATGCCGGCGTGAACCGCCTCCTCTTCACCGGCGAGCGCTTCACGCTGGTCGGCTGGAGCGACACCGCCCACCTCGACGGCGATCCGCTCGACGACGGCAGCGAAGGCGATTGCCCGACGGTTCCGCGGGCGACGGCATGACGACCACCGCGCCACCGCCCCGCCCCGGCGATCCGGTCGAGTCGATCGACACGCCGGCGCTGGTCGTCGACCTCGACGCGATGGAGCGCAACCTGGCGACGATGGCGGCGTTCGCGCGCAGCCACGGCGTTCGCCTGCGCCCGCACGCAAAGATGCACAAGAGCGCGACGATCGCGCGGCTGCAGATGGCGGCCGGCGCGGTCGGCGTCTGCGTCCAGAAGACGAGCGAGGCCGAGGCGCTGGCGGCGGCCGGCGTCGATGACATCTACATCTCGAACGAGGTGATCGACCCGGCCAAGCTGGCGCGCGTCGCCGTCCTTGCCGGGAAGGTGCGCCTGGCGATCGCGGTCGATTCGGTCGAGGGCGTCGAGCGCCTCGCCGCAGCCGTCGCCCGAGCCGGCAGCACGATCGACGTCTTTGTCGAGGTCGACGTCGGCCACGGCCGCTGCGGCGCGCCGGCGGCGGCCGCCGGCCAGCTGGCACAGCGCGTCGTCTCGCACGCGCCGCCGGAAGGCGGCCTGCGCTTCGCCGGCGTGCAGGCGTACCACGGCGCCGCGCAGCACGTGCGCGGCGCGGAGGAGCGCAACGCGGCGTCGCAGCACGCGGCGGCGCAGGCGCGCGCCGCGCAGGCGAGCATCGGCGCCGCCGGCATCGCCTGCCCGCTGGTCACCGGTGCCGGCACCGGCACGTTCGCGTTCGACGTCGCGAGCGGCGTCTGGGGCGAGCTGCAGGCCGGCAGCTACCTGTTCATGGACCGCGACTACGCCGACAACGCCGTGGCCGGCGGTGCGCCGGCGTTCGAGCACGCGCTCTTCGTCAAGAGCCGGGTGATGAGCCGCGGCGCTGCGCACGCCGTCATCGACGCCGGCCACAAGTCGCATGCCATCGACTCCGGCCTGCCGCGCGTCTGGCAGCGCGAGCTGGCCTATGCCAACGGCGGCGACGAGCACGGCATCCTGCGTCCGCACGCCGACGCGTCGCGCGCCAGCCTGCCGGCGCTGGGCGAGACAGTGTGGCTCGTCCCGGGCCACTGCGATCCGACCGTCAACCTGCACGACCGCTACGTCGTCGTGCGCGGCGGCCTCGCTGGCGGCACCGTCGCCGCGGTCTGGCCGATCGACGCGCGCGGCTGCGTCAGCTGATCGCGATGGAGCGCTTGCCGTGACCGGACCGCAGATCATCGTCCTGGCGACGCCGGTCTTCTTTGCGCTGATCGGCGTCGAGCTGGCGATCGGCCACGCGCGCGGCCGCGCCGGCTATCGCCTCAACGACGCGCTATCGAGCATCGGCCTCGGCGTCATGAGCCAGATCGCCGGCGTCTTCACGGCGGTGCTGACGCTCGGCATCTACGCGGCGGTGCACGAGCACTTCGCCGTCTGGCAGCTCTCGCCGAAGTCGCCGTGGACGTGGGCGATCGGCCTCGTCGCCTACGACTTCCTCTACTACTGGCATCACCGCGCCGGCCATCGCGTCGCGCTGTTCTGGGCCGCGCACGTCGTCCATCACCAGAGCGAGGACTACAACCTGTCGACGGCGCTCCGGCAGACGTCGAGCGGCTGGCTCGCCGGCTGGATCTTCTACCTGCCGATGGCGCTCGCCGGCTTTCCGCCGCTGGTCTTCGCCGTCGTCGCGCTGATCGACCTGCTGTATCAGTTCTGGGTCCACACCGAGCAGGTCGGCCGCCTCGGCGCGTTCGACCGCTGGTTCTGCGCGCCGAGCAACCACCGCGTCCACCACGCCGTCAACGACGTCTACCTCGATCGCAACTACGGCGGCGTGCTGCTGGTCTGGGATCGCCTGTTCGGCACCTACGCCGAGGAGGACCGGGCCGTGCCCTGCGTCTACGGCACGCGTGCGCCACTCCGGAGCTGGAACCCGATCCGCGCCAACCTGCAGGTCTACGCCGATCTCGCGCGCGACTCATGGCGCGCGACGAGCGCGCTCGACAAGCTGCGCGTCTGGTTGAAGCCGCCCGGCTGGCGCCCGGCCGACGTCGCCGAGCGCTGGCCGAAGGCGCCGTTCTCGGTCGACGTCTTCGAACGCTACGACCCGTCCGCGTCGCCGCGCTCGCAGTGTCTCGCGCTGGCCTTGATGGTCGCCCTGCTGGCCGCGACGACGCTTTTTCTCTGGCACGCGCAGTCCCTCGGCTGGCCCGAGCGGGCGGTGTGCGCGCTCGCCATCGGCATCGCGCTCTGGGGCGTCGGCCGGCTGAGCGACGGCGCGGCGCGGCCGCGACCCGCAGCCACCGCCTACGGGCGGCAAGCACCGCCGCAAGCGTCGCCATGATCGAAGACCGCCTGCCACCGTCGCTGCTCGCCGCGCTCGCCGCGCACGGCAACAGCCGCTCGTTTCGCGCCCACACCATCCTCCTCAACGAAGGCGATGCCGGCGGCTCGCTCTACATCGTCATCGAAGGCAGGCTGCGCGCCTACGCGAGCTCGCCGGAAGGGCGCGACGTCGTCCTCTCCGAGCACGGCCCGGGCGAGTACGTCGGCGAGCTGTCGCTCGACGGAACGCTGCGCTCGGCGTCGGTGAAGACGCTCGAGGCGACGACGTGCTGCGTCGTTCAGGCGGCGCAGCTGCCGGCCTTCCTCGCCCAGCAACCGGAGTTCGCGCTGCACCTGACGCAAAAGCTGACCCGCATGGTGAGGCGCCTCACCGAGCAGGTGAAGAGCCTCGCCTTGCAGGACGTCTACGGCCGGATGGTGCGGCTGCTGATGGAGCTCTCGGATCCCGTCGGCCAGGAGCGCGTCGTGCGCGAGAAGCTGACCCAGCAGGACATCGCCGATCGCGTCGGCTCGTCGCGCGAAATGGTCAATCGGGTGATGAAGGATCTGACGACCGGCGGCTACGTCGCGGTGCGCGAGGGCCGCCATGTCGTCGTGAAGAAGCTGCCTGCGGCGCGCTGAGAGCCGCAGGCCGGCTCAGAGCATCTCCTCCGAGACGAAGAACGACGCCAGGCGCGGCTTGATCCCGGGGCCGCCGGGGCGGCGCGGCTCGGTACGCAGCACGCCCTCGCGATCGACCCACTCGAGCTTCCTGCCGCCGCCGCCCAGGCGCAGCGCGAAGCTGGCGCCGACGCGGCCGCGCTCGAGGAACGCGCCGGCCTCGGCAGCGAGCACGGCGTCGTCGATCACGATCGCCGACTCGGTGTTGCTGCGCGCCGAGCGGCGGTCCATGTTCATCGAGCCGATCGAGACCCAGCGATCGTCGACGACGACCAGCTTGGCGTGCAGCCGGCCGAGCGAGGCGCCGTGCCGTTCGGCACCGCTGTCTCCGGCCGGCGCCTCGAGCGTCGGCTTCAGCTCGTGCAGCTCGACGCCCAAGGCGAGGAGCTCGTGGCGATAGCGCGCATAGCCGAAGTGGACGAGCGGCTCGTCGGTCGTCGCCAGCGAATTGGTGAGCACGGTGTAGCGGACGTCGTTCGCGCGGCCTGCGCGCAGCGCCGCCAGGCCGTCGCGGCCGGGGACGAAGTAAGGCGTCGCGACCGTCACGCTGGTGCGCGCCGACGCGAGCAGGTCGAGGTGGGCGCGCATGACCGGTCCGTCGGGGCGGGTGCGGTCGTTGTCGGCGATCTGGCCGGGGCGGTCGGCGATGACGCGCGCGGCGGCGAAGCGCAGGGCGACGCGGCCCGCGCCGAGCTCGTCGGCGAGCGAGCCGGGCTCGAACGGGACAGCGTCGTCGCTGCCATCGGGCTCGGCCGGGACCGGCGCCGGCGACTCGCCGCGCGCGGCGGCATCGCGCCGGCGTGCGTGCAGGAGGCTCTCGGCCGGATAGGCGTAGGGCGAGTTCCAGAACTCGTCGAACAGCGTCGACAGCGACGCCACGACGTCGCCCGCCGAGAGCAGGTCCATGTCGATGAAGTGGGCGCTGCCGCTGCGGTCGAAATACGCGTCGGCGATATTGCGCCCGCCGGTGATCGCGAAACTGTTGTCGGCGAT
>JBDTPG010000252.1:0-4201 GCA_039932815.1 Caldimonas sp. | reverse complement strand
GCCGCGACCGGGCGCAGGCGCCAGCGCGCCAGCGGCCGCTCGACGATCCACCAGGTCAAGCCGGCGAGCAGCAACGACATGGCGACGACTGCTGCGATTGCCGCGTTCGACGGCGAGCGCTCGAAATTGCGAAGCAACGACAACAGCGGCCAATGCCAGAGGTAGAGCGGATAGCTGATGAGACCGATCGCGACCGCCGCCCGGCTCGACAGCAGCCGTCCCGCGGGATGGGTGCCCGGCGCCGCGATGATCAGGCAGGCACCGAGCGTCGGCCCGAGCAGGAGCACCCCCGGGAATTCGGTTTCGCTGGCGATGAAGACGACGCTCGCCGCGATGAGTGCCAGGCCGAGGCTCGATGCCGCGGTCGTCCAGCGCGCCGGCACCGCAACGCCGACCAGCAGCGCTCCGGCGATCAGTTCCCAGAAGCGCGGCGGCGAGAGATAGAAGGCGGCGCGCGGATCCGCTTCGCTGAGCCACGCGAAGGCGGCGAACGACAGCAGCGCCCCGACGACCAGCGCGCGCGTCAGCACGCCGCGCCTGACGGCGAACCCCACCAGCAACGGCCAGACCAGGTAGAACTGCTCCTCGACGCCGAGCGACCAGAGTTGGACCAGCGGCTTCAGCTCGGCGGCGCCGTTGAAGTAGCCGACGTCGTGGTACGAGACGAAGTTGGCGACGAACAGGCCGCCGCCGATGGTGTGCGCGAGGAGGTTGCGGAAATTGTCGGGCGGGAGAAAGGTTGCGCCGATGGCGAGCGTCGACGCCAGCACGATCAGCAGGGCCGGGAAGATGCGGCGGATGCGGCGCCGATAGAAGTCGGCGAACGACAGTCCCGGCGCCAGCAGGATGCGCGTGATCAGGTAGCCGCTGATCACGAAGAAGACGTCCACGCCGACGAACCCGCCCGGCAACGCCTGCGGCCAGGCGTGGTAGGCCACGACGGCGAGGACGGCGACGGCGCGGAGGCCGTCGATGTCGGGGCGGTAGGGCGTGGCGCTCATCGGGCTCGGATCCGGGGCACTCTTATCATCCCGCGCTTTGATGCAAGGACTCGCATGCGCCTTCGCGAACCGCGCCGGATCGCGTCACCGGTCACGGTGAGACACCCCTGATGCAGGCAGCCCGCGCCATCGCCCAGGGCGTCACCGAGGCGGACGAGCCCGTTCCGCCCTGGGCGATCGCCCTCTGCGCGAGCCTGGCCGTCGCAACGCCGACGCTCATCGCCTTCAACGTCCCGCCGTCGGCGACGTTCTTCAACCAGGCGGCGGCGCTGGTCGGCTGGGGCGGCTTCATGATCGTCCTCGGCGCCTGCGTGCCCCGGTCGGCGTGGCCGCGCTCGCCGGCCGCGTTGGCGCTGCTCGCGGCGATGACGCTCATTGCGATCAGCGCGCTGTCGGCGTCGATCTTCGACGCGGTGCCGTCGACGCTGTCGCTGTCGGCTGTCGGGACGATCCTGCCTGCCGTGCTTGTGGTCGCCGTTGCAGCCTCGGTGCAGCGCGCGGGCCTGGGCGAGTTCGTCTTCCGTGCGTTCAGCATCGGACTGGTGGTCGCCGGCGTGGCGAGTACGGCGATCGGCCTGCTGCAGGTGTTCGCGCCGGGGGCTGCCGACGGCGACTGGATCGCCATCGCCTCGATCGCCGGACGTGCGACCGGCAACCTGCGCCAGCCGAATCACCTGAGCAGCTTGTTGCTGTGGTCGGTGGTCGCCGCCGTCTGGCTCGGCGAAGCGAAGGCCTTGAACGGTCGTGTCGCGGTTGCCTTGGCGATCGCGTTCATCTATGTCGTCGTCCTCAGCGCCTCGCGGACGGGGGCCTTGGGAATGGCCACCCTCGCCGCCTGGGGCCTGCTCGACCGGCGTCTTTCGCGCAGGGCACGCGTCGTCCTCGCCCTGGCGCCGCTCCTCTACGCGGCGATGTACTGGGCGACTTCGGCGTGGGCCGCACACAGCCAGCAGGTGTTCGGTGGCCAGGCGCGGTTCGGCAAGGGGATCGACCTGGCGACCAATCGCTACGACGTCTGGTCCAACACCCTCAGCCTGATCGCTTCCCATCCCTGGTTCGGCGTCGGCTTCGGCGACTTCAACTTCGCGTGGACCCTGACGCCGTTTCCGAACCGGCCGACCGAGTTCTTCGACCACACCCACAACGTCATCCTCAACTTCGCCGTCGAGATGGGCGTGCCGCTGGCGGCCGTCGTCATCGGGCTCCTCGTCTATGCCCTCTGGCGCGCCCTCGGCCACGCGATTCGCGACGGCCGAGAGCCCGCCGAAGGCTATCCGGTGCAGCGCGCCGCCTTCGTGATCGTCTTCCTGGTCGCCGTTCACAGCATGCTCGAGTACCCGCTCTGGTACGCCTACTTCCTGCTGCCGACGGCGTTCGCGTTCGGCCTCTGCGTGGAGCGGCCGGTGGCGAGCGAGGCCGCTGCTCGCGCCGGCGAAGCCGATCCGGGCAACGTCACCCGGCCCTATGTCATCGCCGCGATGTTCCTGATCCTCGGCGGTACGCTGGCGGTCTACGACTACATGCGAGTCGTCGTCATCTTCGCGCCGCCGGCAGGCGCCGGGTCGCTCGAGCAGCGTATCGCCGACGGCAAGAAGAGCGTCCTCTTCGGCCACCACGCCGACTACGCCGCCGCCACCGTGGCCGAGCATCCCGGTACGGAGATGAAGGCGTTCGAGCGCGCGCCGCACTATCTCCTCGATTCGCGGCTGATGACGGCGTGGGCCAAGGCGCTCGACGAGCAAGGCGAATCCGACAAGGCCAGGTACGTCGCGGCGCGCCTGAAGGAATTCCGCAACGACCAGACCGAGGAGTTCTTCGCGCCCTGCCGACCCGGCGTACCGGCGAGCGGAGTCGAGCCGTTCCAGTGCCAGGCACCGGCCCGGCCGCTCCGCTTCGAGGACTTCCGGCACTAGCAACCGCCGCCGGCCTCGGGTCGGTGCCGATCGACTAGGGAGGTGCGACCCAGTCGCCCGACTTGCCGCCGCGCTTTTCGAGGACGCGAACCTCGCCGATCACCATGCCCCGGTCGGCGGCCTTGCACATGTCGTAGATCGTCAGCAGGCCGACCTGGACGGCGGTCAGCGCCTCCATCTCGACGCCGGTCCGGCCGACCGTCTCGACCTGGACCGTGCAGCGGACCTCGCTGGCGGCGCGATCGATCGCGAACTCGACGGCGATGCGCGTGATCGCGATCGGATGGCAGAGCGGCACGAGCTCGGACGTTCGCTTGGCGCCCTGGATCGCCGCGATGCGGGCGACGCCGAGCACGTCGCCCTTGGCGGCGCCGCCCGATTCGATCAGCGCCAGCGTCGCCGGGCGCATTCGGATGACGCCGCTGGCTCGCGCCACCCGGTGCGTCTCGGCCTTGGCGGCGACGTCGACCATGTGCGCCTGCCCGCCGGCGTCGAAGTGGGTGAGCGGGTGGGGATCGGCGGCGGGCATCGGTGATTACAAAGGGGAAATATTTCCGTTGCATCATACGAGGCGAAGGTCGGGAGCACGCGCTCCGGCCGATCGCAGCGACGCGACCCCCATGACTTCCCGAACCCTTGCACCGATGGCCGAGGCGAAGCGGTGCCCGTGGCGACGCGGGGTCGCGGCGACGGTCGCCTGCGCCCTGGCCCTCGCCGGCCCCGGCGCGTGGACGTCTGCCGGCGCGCAGAGCCAGCTGCCCGCCCTCGGCGACACCGACTCGGCCGACTTCACCGTCGGCACCGAGCGCAAGCTCGGCGACGAGGTCATGCGCGAGATCCGTGTCGACCCGGACTACATCGACGACCCGCTGCTGCTGGAGTACCTCGAAACCGTCTGGCAGCCGCTCGTCGCGGCGTCGCGCTCGCTCGGCAACATCACCGCCGACATCGACCAGCGCTTCGCCTGGGAGCCCTTTCTCGTGCGCGATTCCAGCGTCAACGCGTTCGCGCTGCCGGGCGGCTTCGTCGGCGTGCATCTCGGCCTGATCGCGATCACGTCGACGCGCGATGAGCTCGCCTCGGTGCTCGCCCACGAGATGTCGCACGTCACCCAGCGCCACGTCGCGCGCAGCATCACCGGCGACTCGAAGCGCTCGCTGGTCGGCCTGGCCGCGCTCCTTGTCGGTGTCCTGGCGGCGTCGCGCAGCCGCAGCCCGGACGCGATCAGCGCAGTCGTCGCCGGCACGCAGGCCGGGGCGATCCAGGGCCAGCTCAACTTCTCGCGCG
>JBDTPG010000251.1:0-4209 GCA_039932815.1 Caldimonas sp. | reverse complement strand
GTCTGCACGACCGAGCTCGGCTACATGGCCAAGATCGAGCCCGAGTTCACCAAGAGGAACGCCAAGCTGATCGGCCTCTCGGCCGATCCGGTCGACCGCCACAGCGCGTGGGCCAAGGACATCCACGAGACGCAAGGCTCGGAGGTCAAGTACCCCATGATCGGCGACCACGACCTGAAGGTCGCCAAGCTCTACAACATGCTGCCCGCCGACGAGGTCGCGGCCGACGGCCGCACCGCCGCCAACAATGCCACCGTGCGCTCGGTCTTCGTCATCGGCCCCGACAAGAAGATCAAGCTGATGCTCACCTATCCGATGACCACCGGCCGCAACTTCGACGAGATCCTGCGCGTCCTCGATTCGATGCAACTCACCGCCAAGCACCAGGTCGCGACGCCCGTGAACTGGAAGCATGGCGAGGACGTGATCATCGCCGGCTCGGTGTCGGACGAGGACGCGAAGAAGAAGTACCCGCAGGGGTACAAGACGATCAAGCCGTACCTGCGCGTCGTCGCGCAGCCCAAATAGTTTCTTGCGTCTACGCGGTCGGTAACGGAGCGACGCAGGGCCGACGAGCGGCGGGTACGCCTCGGACGACGGCGGCCGAGGCGGTGATCACGATGCCTGGCTCGGACGTGCCGACATGGCGTTCATCACGGCGGGGTGGCCGCTATCGCCCGAGTCGCACCCACCACTCGCCGGCCTGGCTCTGGGAGCTGCCATGCCGCGCGCGCTCGTGGCGCCACTCGGTTCGGGGTGGCGAGTGGTGGGTGTGACCCGGGCGATTTCGCAGCGGCATCGAGTGACGAGCGCAGAGACGCACCGGATCCGTCTGGCCACGTGATTGCCGCCCCGGGCGAAGTCGTCCGGGGCATACCCGCCGCTCACCGCCCTGCGGCGTACCAAGGAACATGCGAACCGCGTCTACCGTCGCGGTGCCAACGGCTTGCGCGCCAGCACCGGCCGCTCCGCCTCGGGCGCGCGCAGCGGTGCCGTCCGGTCGGCGCAGTCGAGCGCCGTCTGCAACGCCACCTCGAGCTGGCGGTCGCGTCCGGCTGCCGCGTCCTGCGGCGCGTTGTCGATCTCGATGTCGGGATCGGTGCCGTGGTTCTCGACGCCGAAGCCGACGTCGGTGAACCAGAACGCGAACTCCGGCTGCGTCGTCTCGCTGCCGTCGACGAGCCGATGGCGCGGCCAGATGCCGACGACGCCGCCCCAGGTGCGCATGCCGACCAGCGGGCCGATCTTCATCAGCTTGACGTTGTGCGAGAAGATGTCGCCGTCGGAGCCGGCGTGCTCGTTGGTGAGCGTGACCACCGGGCCGGCGACCGCCTCCTCGGGGTAGCTGCTCACGCTCATCCAGCGCGAGTGCGTGAAGGCGATGCGGCGCCGCGCGACCTTCTCGAGCAGGAGCTGCGAGACGTGGCCGCCACGGTTGTAGCGAACGTCGACGATGAGCGCATCGCGCTCGCACTCGTTGCCGAAGTAGCGGTGGAATTCGGCGAAGCCGGCCGCCTGCATGTCGGGCACGTGGAAATAGCCGACGCGCCCGCCCGAGCGCTCGTGCACCCAGGCGCGGTTCTTCTCGACCCAGTGGCGGTAGTAGACCGGCACGTCGTCGGCAATCGCCGTGACGACGACCTCGCGGCGATCTTCGCCGGCACCTTCGGCACCGGCGCCGACCAGCGAGAGCTGCACCTTCTGGCCGGCGCGGTGCACGAGCAGCGCCTCGGGCGGAAGCTCGCGCGTCAGCGTCTGGCCGTCGACGGCGACGATGCGATCGCCGACGCGCGCCTCGACGCCGATCGCGCGCAGCGGCGAGTCGGCGTTCGCGTCCCACGCGTCGCCGCTCGCGATCGACGTGATCTCGTAGCCGCCGCGCGACTCGTCCCAGCGCGATTCGCAAGCGAGGTGGCCGAGCGCGAGGGCGGGCGGCTTGCGGTGGTCGCCGCCCATCTCGTAGGCGTGCGAGGTGCCGAGCTCGCCCTGCATCTCCCAGACGAGGTCGGAGAACTCGGCACGCGTGGCGACGCGGTCGAGCAATGGCGCATAGAGGCCCCAGACGGCGTTCCAGTCGACGCCCGACATCGCCGCGGTCCAGAACTGGTCGCGCTGCAGGCGCCAGACCTCGCGCAGCATCTGCCGCCATTCGCGGCGCGGCTCGACGGCGACGCGCAGGCGGTCGAGGTCGATGCGGCCGTTCTTGCGCGACGGCGGCCCCTCGGCGTCGGCCGGATCGGGCTTGGCCTCGGCCTCGCTGTCGGCGGCGACGGCGCGCAGCTTCTTGCCGTCGCGGTAGACCAGCGAGACGGCGTCGGCGGCGAGCGCGAAGTCGTCGATCCGGTCGGCGAGCGTCTCGGTCCGGCCGGTCGCGAAATCGAAGCGCTCGAGTTTGCCCGCGGGCTCCTTGTGGCCACCGCGGCCGTGCGCGCCGACGATGTTCTGCGCGTTCCAGATCACCTTCGCGCCGGCGACGCCGGCGATGCGGCCGTAGCGTCCCTCGGCCACCGGGAAGGCGGCGACGCGGCCGGCGATGCCGTCGAGGTCGATGCGCACCGGCCCGGTCGCCGCGCGCCGCGCCGTCGCCGCCGCACCGTCGCGCCCTGACGCGTCGTCGCCCTTGCCACGGTCGCCGCCCAGGCTGCGCGGCTCGGGATCGAAGGGGGGCCGGGTGCCCGCCTGGAGCGCAATCAGGTACGGCCGCGCGCCGCGCGGGAAGCTGAGGTCGAAGCGGACGTTGTCGTAGACCGGATCGAAGGTGCGCACCGACACGAAATACAGATAGCGCCCTTCGGGGTCGAAGGCCGGCGACGAGTCGCGGAACTCGGGCTGCGTCAGCCACGTGCTCGTCCGCGTCGCGAGCGAGAACAGCTTGATCGCGACGTGGCGGATGTCGGCGGCGAAGGTGTACGCGAGCCAGGCACCATCGGGTGACCAGGCGAGGTCGTCGCTGCGGCCGTGGCCGCTGGTGTCGACGGCGACCAGCTCGCCGCTCGCGACGTCGCCGATCCAGACCTCGTTGCGGTGGTTCGCGAACGCGACCCGCGTGCCGACCGGCGCGGCGACGAGCGCGACGACGTGGCCCGTGTCCCACGGCAGCGTCCGGGTGCCGCCGGCGCCGAAGCTCACGAGGCGCTCCTCGCCGGAGGCGTCGCTCGCGGCGATGCCGGTCGCGCCGTCGGCAAGCCAGTGGCCGAGGCGCAGGCGCACGGCGGGCGCGGCGCTGCGCGCGCCGTCGGACTCGCCGCCGTCGCCGCCGCCCTCGTCGATCCAGCGCGTCGCCGCGCCTTCCCAGAGCGGCATCGCGAACAGCTGGCCGCGCGCGACGACGGCGAGCGAATGGCCGGCCGGATGGAGGCGGAACGACTCGAGGTGATCGGCGCTCGAGACGAAGCGGCGCGCCGCCTGCGTGCGATGCGCGGGCGTCTCGACGGCGAGCTCGCGCGTCTGGTCGAGAGCGGCGTCGAAGAGCCACAAGCGGGCGCCGCAGACGTAGACGATGCGCCGGCCGTCGCTCTGCGCCTGGCGCGCGTAGTACGTGTCGTGGTCGGTGTGGCGGCGCACGTCGTTGCCGTCGGCGCGGCAGGAGTACAGGTTGCCGACGCCTTCGCCGTCGCCGATGAAATAGAGACGATCGCCGATCCACATCGGCGTGGTCACGTTGCCGGCGAGCGCGCTCAGCCGCCGATACGCGCCGTCGCCGCCGGCGTCGACCCACAACGCGCCGGCGCGGCCGCCGCGATAGCGCTTCCAGCGCGCCGGGTCGTCGGTGTTGCGGCCGATCGCGACGCGGCCGCCGGCGCCAAAGGCGATGTGGTTCACCTGGCCCAGGCCGAGCGCGCGCGACGGCCCGCCCGAGGCTGCGACGGCGTGCGCATGGTGATTGCGGAAGAACGGCTGGCCTTGCGTCGTCACGTAGACGATCTCGCCGGCCGGCGACCAGCCGCGCACCTGCGCGTCGGTGCCGAGCCAGGTGAGGCGGCGCGACTGGCCGCCCTCGGCCGGCATGACGTGCACCTCGGGGTGGTGCTCGTCGCGGCCGACGAAGGCGAGCCAGCGCCCGTCGGGCGAGAGGCACGGCGTCGACGGTTCGGAGAGCCCCGCGGTCAGGCGCCGTGCCACGCCTCCGCCGCTCGCGACGCTCCACAGGTCGTCGTCGGTGACGAAGACGATGCGGTCGCCCTGCAGCGTCGGGTGGCGCAGGTAGGC
>JBDTPG010000250.1:0-4223 GCA_039932815.1 Caldimonas sp. | reverse complement strand
CCCGACTCGAGCCAGACGCGGCTGCCGTCGGCCCGGCACAGCAGGCCGGCGCGCTCGGCGACGATGTCGAGCACCGGCTGCACGTCCGACGGGGAGCGGCTCATCACGTTCAGGACTTCCGACGTCGCGGTCTGCCGCTCGAGCGCTTCCTTCGTCTCGTTGAACAGGCGCGCGTTCTCGATCGCGATCACCGCCTGGTCCGCGAAGGTCTGCGCGAGAGCGATGTCTTTGGCGTCGAAGTCGCCGGTCCGGGTGCGGAAGATGCAGACACAGCCGATCGCGCGACCGTCGCGCAACAGGGGGACGAACATGCCCGAGTGCCAGCCCATGCCGGCGGCAAGCTGTCGCGTGCGCGGAAAGGCGGCGAAGGCGGCGTCACGATCAGGCACCACGACGACACGGGCAGCGAGAATGCACTCTCCGGATACGCTCCCGTGGTCGATCGGCCAGCGCTCGATGGCGTTTTCGCGGTTTTGCGGTCCGATGGTGCCGTCACTCGCCACCGCCACGCGTTCCAGCGAGTCGCCGGAGACCAGCAGCAAGTTGACGGCGACGCCGCCGAACAGGCGCTGGCAGCTGGCGACGATCGCATCGAACACCGGCTTCGAATCGGTCACCGACGCGCTGATGACTCGCAGGATCTCGCCGGTGGCAGTCTGGCGTTCGAGCGCCTCGCGTGTCTCGTTGAAGAGGCGCACGTTCTCGATCGCGATCACGGCCTGATCGGCAAAGGTCTGGGCGAGCGCGATCTCCTGGGCGTCGAACTCGCCCGTCGTCGAGCGCAGGATCGCGAGGCTGCCGATCGCCTTGCCGTCGCGAAGAAGCGGCACGAAAAGGCACGACCGGTAGCCCAGGGCCGTCGCCAGCTGTGGCATGCGCGCAAACTCGCGCGCCGCCTCGGCCGTGTCGGGAACCACGATCAGGCGCGAGTCGAGGATGCAGGCACCGGCGCCGCTGGCGCGGTCGAGCGGCCACGGCTTGAGGATGTCGGCGGCCTGGCCGCCGCCCCGGTCGCTCGCGAACGCGACCGCCTCGATCGTGTCGCCGCGCGGCATCGTCATCGCCACCGCCTTGCCGCCGAACAGGCGCCGGCAGCTCTGGACGATCGCGTCGAACACCGGCTGCGTGTCGGTGACCGAGCCGCTGATCACGCGCAGGATTTCCGCCGTCGCGGTCTGCTGCTCGAGCGCCTCCTTGGTTTCGTTGAAGAGGCGCGCGTTCTCCATCGCGATCACCGCCTGGTCCGCGAACGTCTGGGCGAGTGCGACGTCCTTGTCGTCGAAGCTTCCCGTCGCGGCGCGATGGATGCCGAGGCACCCGATCGCCTTGCCGTCGCGCACGAGCGGAATGAACATCCCTGAGCGCCAACCGAGAGCCGGCGCGAGCTCCCGGGTGCGCGGGTAGCGCTCGGCGAGCTCTTCACTGTCGCGTACCACCATCACCTTCGACGTCAGCACCGCGTCGCCGGAAACGCTCGTGCTGTCCAGCGGCCAGCCCTCGACTTCGCGCTCTCTGCGGATCCCGTGGCTTGCACCGGCGACCCGCTTCAACATCTTGTCCGCGACCAGCATGAGAGTGACGGACAGGCCGCCGAACAGACGCTGGCAGCTCGCGACGATCGCCTCGAAGACAGGTTGCGAATCGGTCACGGACGAGCTGATCACGCGCAGGATCTCGGCGGTCGCGGTCTGCCGCTCGAGCGCTTGCTTGGTCTCGTTGAACAGACGCGAATTCTGGATCGCGATCACCGCCTGATCGGCGAAGGTCTGCAGCAGCGCGAGCTCCTTGTCGCTGAACGGGCCCCGCGATCGCGCGACACCGACGACGCCGATGCCGCGGTTCTCCCAGAGCATCGGCGCGAACGCGACCGAGTGATAGCCCGCCACCCGGCCAACCCGACTGAGCACCGACGGCGTGTCCGGGTCGTTCATGACGTCGGCATAGTGGGCGATTCGGCGTTCGGTGATCGCACGTCCCGGCGCGGAGCCCTCGACCGGTGCCGGGAAGGTCGCCATCACCGCCTCGCGCGCCTTGCCGACGTAGGCCGCCACCTGCAGCCGCCCCTGGTCGTCGACCAGCAGCACGTCGAGCTCGTCGCCGCCGAACAGGTGCTTGCAGCTGTCGAGGATCTTGTCGAACACCGGCTGCGTGTCGGCCACCGAGCTGCTGATGACGGCGAGCACCTCGGCCGACGCCTTCTGCTGCTGCAGCGCCTCTTGCGTCTCGTTGAACAGGCGCGCGTTCTGGATCGCGATCACCGCCTGGTCGGCAAAGGTCTGCAGCAGCGAGATCAGCTTGTCGGGGAAGAGGCCCGGCTCTTCACGAGCGACGGCGACGGCACCGATGACGTCACCGTGCAGCAGCATCGGCACAGCGATCGAGCTGCGCCAGCCGCCCTGGTGCGCCGCCGACTTCAACTCGTACTCGGCATCCAGCCGCACGTCGGCGATCTGCGCGGGCGCCTTGGTCAGGATGGCGCGCGCGTGGATCGAGCCGCGCCCGAGCTTCATCGGGAAGGCGGCGCGCATCGTCGCCTCGGCCTCGGGCGACGCACCCTGGTAGCCGACCAGGTGCAGCAGCCCGCCGTCGAATCGCGTCGTTGCGCCCAGACGAGCGCCGCAGAGCACTCTGGCGCGCTCGGCGATGGCATCGAACACCGGCTGCACGTCGGTCGGCGAGCTGCTGATGACGCGCAGGATCTCGGCCGTCGCGGTCTGCCGCTCGAGCGCCTCTTTCGTCTCGTTGAATAGGCGCGCGTTCTCGATCGCGATCACCGCCTGGCTGGCGAAGGTCTCGAGAAGAT
Source organism: Caldimonas sp. (assembly GCA_039932815.1). Lineage (GTDB taxonomy): Bacteria > Pseudomonadota > Gammaproteobacteria > Burkholderiales > Burkholderiaceae_C > Schlegelella_A. Next base: position 1,420 of record JBDTPG010000250.1, on the reverse strand, counting down.
CGACCTCGTGCGCGCCGAAGGCGCCCGCCTCGGCCCGCGTCACCGAGATGGCGCCGACGATCTCGCGGTCGCGCCGCATCGGCACGCTGAGAACGGCGCGATAGCCCGCGAGCTCGGCGACGTCGCGCGTCATGTAGCCGGCGTCCGTGTCCGCGATCGCGTCTCCGATGTTCACGGCGATGCCGTCGCGCACCGCGCGCGCAGTCACCGACCCCGGCCCGGGGCGCATCGGAAACGCATGGCGTGCGGCGTCGAGCCCTCTTTGATTCGCGCCGTACGCGCTGGCGATGTGGATCTGTTCGCCATCGAAGCGGAACACCCAGCCGCAGATCGCGCCGGTCAGCCGGACCGCTCTCTCGGCAATGACGTCGAAGACCGGCTGCGTCTCGGTCACCGATGCGCTGATGACACGCAGGACCTCGGCCGTGGCGGTCTGCCGCTCGAGGGCCTCCTTCGTCTCGTTGAGCAGGCGGACGTTCTCGATCGCGATGACGGCCTGGTCGGCGAAGGTCTTGATCAGCTCGATCTGGCGCGTCGGCGTCCGTCCCGCGTCCGGCCAGCCGACCAGGATCGCGCCCATCGGCACGCCGTCCTTCAGCATCGGCGCGCCCATCACGCGCCGCCAGGATCCGGCGGCGGCGAAGGCATGGTTGTACTGCGGGTCGGTAAGCGCGTCGTCGACCGATTGCACCGCTGCCGCAAGGATGGCCTGGCCGGCCAGCTGGGCACGCTCGGGCGGCGCAGGGTAGATCGCGCCCGCCATCGCCAATGCATCTTCGGGCCAGTTGCGGGTCGCCGCGAGGCTGACGACGCGTCCGTCGTACCGATAGATCGCCGCGACCGCGCTGCCGAACAGGCGCGTCGCGCAGCCGAGGATCGCCTCGAAGACCGGTGCCACGTCGGTCGGCGACTGGCTGATGACGCGCAGCACGTCGCTGATCGCGGTCTGGTAGGCGAGCGACTCGGTCAGGTCGCGCGCCTGCTGCTCCGTCTCCCGCAGCAGGCGCTGTGTCTCGTCGAACAGGCGCGCATTCTCGAGCGCCACGCCCATGCTGGCGACGATCGTCTGCAGCAGCCTGATGTCGCTCTCGCCGAACGCGTACTCGCGCTCGAAGCTCTCGACCAGGACGACGCCGACGACGCGGTCGTGGGCGACGATCTTCACCGTCAGCGTCGAGAGGGAGCACTCGGTGCCCGGCGCGACCCCGGCCGCGGCCACCTCGGCCGCGGTGTTGCGAACGACGACGGCGCGCTCCGAGGTGACCTCGTCCCAGCGCGCCTGCGAGGGCCGCACGGAAGCCATCGTCACCCGCTTGCCGTGCTCGATCTCGTACAGGAAGTGGACGGTGCGGGTGTCGTGGTCGTACCAGCGGATGCCGATGCTCTCGAGCCGCAACACCTCGCGCAGCTTGTCGCCGAC
>JBDTPG010000249.1:0-4245 GCA_039932815.1 Caldimonas sp. | reverse complement strand
TGCTTCGTCGCCGAGCACTACCAGCTCTACCTGCGCTACCAGGCCGGCCGCCACATCGGCGGCGGCATGGACCACGACTCGATCGACCAGTACACCCAGTTCCTGCTGCAAAGCCGCGTCAATTCGCGCCTCGTCGAGTTCCGCGAGCCCTCGGCCGACGGCAGCGGCGCGCTCAAGATGGTGTCGATCCTCGACGTGCTGAACGACGGCCTGTCGGCGGTCTACACCTTCTTCGAGCCCGAGCCGAAGACGAGCTACGGCACCTACAACGTCCTCTGGCAGATCCAGCAGACGCGCCAGCTCGGCCTGCCTCACGTCTACCTCGGCTACTGGATCCACGGGAGCGGCAAGATGGCCTACAAGGCGCAGTTCGGACCCCACGAGCTCCTGGTCGGTGGCGAGTGGCAAGCCGCCGACGCCCAGGGCTGACGCGATGGACTTCGACGTCACCCGCGAACAGTGGATCGAGCGCTTCGCGATGCACCTGAGCCAGCTCGAGATCGGCGCCGTCCCGGAGGATTTTCGCGAGCTCGCGGCGCAGCGCTGGGACACGCGCGGCCAGGTCGAGCCTGAAAGCGCCGCCGACGAGGAGTTCGCGACGCGCCTGCAGGCAAGCGCCCTCGCGAGCGTCGACTTCCAGAACACCCTCGGCCTCGGCGACGAAGCACGCTTCGAGCGCACCGAGCGCATCCCGGTCGAGCGCATCCAGGCGGAGGGCGAATACGTGCGCGACAACGACGAGTGGGTCGCCCGGTGCGTCGCCCGCGTCCTCGCGCTCGATCCGATCATCAAGGCCGAGGAAGCGCGCCGTTCGGTCGGCGAGCTCGCCGAGCTCGAGCGCTGGCGCGTGATGAAGCCGGAAGCTGCCGCCGACCAGCTCTACACGCCGATCCGGCCGCGATGAGGTTCGTGCCGTGAACGAAGACGACGTCCGGGTGGTGGTGGTCGACGACGTCGTCGACGCCGCCGAGGTGCTCGCCGAGACGCTCAGGATGAGCGGCTACACGGTGTGGATCGCGACCGACGGCGCCGCCGCTCTGGACCTCGTCGAAGCGCAGCAGCCGCATTGCGTGCTGCTCGACATCGGCATGCCCGGGATGGACGGCAACGAGCTGACGCGAACGCTGCGAACGCGCTACGGCGACGACATCGTCCTCATTGCCGTCACCGGCCGCGAGCACGACGACGAGCGCGTCTCGGACACCTTTGCCCGCGTCGACCACTACCTGCAAAAGCCCGTCGACCTCGACGTGCTGCGCAAGCTCCTGCCGCCGGTCGACGGCTGACGCGGCTCAGGCCGCCGCGGCGACGGCGTCGTGCTCGGCCGCCAGGCGCTGCCCGAAGACGCGCCGGAAGTGCGCCAGCGGCGCGTCGGCGGCGATCGCGAGCAGGGTCGTGTCGGGCTCGCGGTCGAACAGCTTCTGCTGCGCTTCGATGATCGCCTTGTCCTCCATGAAGCCTTCGCGCAGGCTGTTGCACAGCGACAGCGCGATGTTCGGATCGTCGAGATCGAAGTTGTGGAGGTAGTTCCAGAAGAAATGCGTCGTCCGGCGCGTCTCGGGCGTCATGAACTGGCAGTTGCGGTACTGGCGTGCGCCGGCGATGTTGCCCTTCTCGGCGCCGCTTCCCGCCGGCGCGAACATCGACTCGAGGAAGAAGATTCCCGGCACCTTCATGTGTCCGATGTTGCGGCGGTCCACCTTGGCGGTCTTGTCGGCGATGACCTTCTTGTGGAACGGCGGCGAGTCGCTGTTCATGTGCCAGCGCTCGACCCGAAAGCCATCGGCGAGCCGCTCGATGTTGAGCGGCCGGCTTTGATAGGCGTATTCCTCCGAGCCGCCGAGGGTCTTGGTGTGGACGAACGCAAGGTGGGCGAAGTCGCTCAGGTTGTCGACGATCAGCAGCCAGTTGGCGTCGTAGTGCATGTACGCCGGCATGCCGCGCCAGGCGGGATCGTGCAGCGGCGCGTAGTCGACGATCAGCGCCGGATCGGCGAGCGCCGGATCGCCCGTCCAGATCCAGACCAGGTGATCGCGCGCGACCACCGGATAGCTGCGCACGCCCAGCTTGGCGGGGATGACGTCCTGCCCCGGGATCTGGATGCAGCGCCCCGACGGGTCGTACTTCATGCCGTGGTACATGCAGCGGATGCAGTCGCCCTCGATCCTGCCCATCGAGAGCGGCGCGCCGCGATGGCAGCAGCGGTCTTCCATCGCCACCACCCGGCCGCTTTCGCCCTGGTAGATCACGACCGGCTTCTCGAGAATCGTTCGGGCCAGCTTGGCGCTGTCGATCAGCTCGTGGTCCCAGGCTGCGACGTACCAGCAGTTCTTCAGGAAGATCGCGTCGGCGTCCGATGTCATTGCGAATAGCTCCTGGTGGCCCGTCCCCGCCCACCGCGGGCGCGACATCGACGCATGCTAGCGCGGCCGCGTCACTCGACCTTCAGCGTTCCCTTCATGGTCGTGTGGAGCGTGCAAAGGTAGGAGTGCGTTCCGGTCTTGCGCGCCGTGAAGCGCCAGGACTTTCCTGCCGCGATCGCGCCCGAATCGAAGGCCCCGGCCGCCGTGACGGTGTGCGGGAACGGATCCTTGTTGATCCAGACGACGACATCGCCCGGCCGCACGGTCAGCGTCTCGGGGACGTACAGCAGGCCCTGGATGACGACCTCGTACGTCTTCGCCGCGCGGTCGGCCGCGGCGACGTGCGCCGGCGCGGCCGCCATGGCGGCGGCGAGGATCGCGCCCGCGCAGAGCGCTGCGGCGGCGAGGCGGCGGGCGATGCGCACCGGCTCAGCTCTTTTTGGCGAGCGCCGCCTGCAGGCTCTTGGCGTGATCGAGGTGGGCGACGAAGGCCGGACGCACCGCGACGAGCAGGCTCTTCAGCTCGGCGTTCTGCGCGCTCGGGATCAGCGTCTTGTCGATCGCGTCGAGGACCTGCTGGTGGTAGGCGACCTCGTGGTCGACGTAGGCCTTGTCGAAGGCGGCGCCGCTCAGCCGGTTCAGGTTCTTGACGTTGTCGACGCCGCCGGCCTTCAGGCTCTGGCTGGTGGCGTTGTCCTCGGGCGTGACCTTGAGCTTGGTGACCAGCGCCACCGCCTGCTTGTTGACGCCGGAGTGGTCGGTGACCATCTGCTTGCCGAAGGCCTTGACCTCGGCGTTGCTCGCCTTCGACTCGGCCAGCTTGCCGGCGTCGATGTCGACCTGGTTGGCGGTGACGACGATCGAGGCGATCTGGGCATCGCTGGGCGCCTGCGCCAGGGCGCTGCCGGCGAGCACCAGGAGCGACGACGCCGCGGCGGAGATGATGAAGTTCTTCATTGGAGGGTCCTCTCGGGAGTTCGCACATGCGAGCCCGGTTAGACGCCGGCGACGGCGAGCCTGTTCCCGCGCGGCGCTTGCGCTCAGGCCGGCGGCGGACTCGCGGGGTCGTCGTTGAGGACGCGCAGGCGCGCCAGGACGCTGGCGACGACGCGATCGCAGCGCGCGCCGGCAAAGCCGAAGACGCCTGCGGTCGCCACGTCCATCTCCTCGGCGAGCGAGGCGCGCAGAAGCGCGCGGGCGCGAAACACACGGGTGCGAACGGTCGCCGCCGGGATCGCCAGGCAGTCGGCGGCCTCCTCGATCGTCATCTCCTCGACCTCGCGCAGGATGAAGGCCGTGCGAAAGGCGAGCGGCAACGCGTCGATCTTCGCCTCGAGCAGGCGGCGGAGCTCGGCGCGCATGGCGCCGGTCTCGGGCGATGCGCCGGGGTCTTCGTCCATCGCCTGCTCCGTCGGTGGGGTGCTGCCCGCGGGACGGTCGTCGAGCAAGCCGACGACGTTGTCGCGCCGGCGCGCCCGCAGCCGCCCCAGCGCCTGGTTGATGACGATTCGCGTCAGCCACGTCGACAGGCGCGCCTCGCCGCGGAAAGCCGGCAGATGTCGATAGGCCGACAGGTACGCCTCCTGGAGCACGTCCTCGGCGTCGGCATCGTCGCGGACGATGGCCCGGGCGGCCCGGAACAGCGCCGTGTTGTGCCGGCGCATGAGCTCCTGGAAGGCGCCGCGGTCGCCACCGACGATGCGGGCGACGAGCGAGTCGTCGCCGGCCTCGGCAGCGTCGGCGAGAGGCGCGCGGTTCTCGTTCATGATCGTTGGATGTCGGCCGTGACCGCGGCGTTCCCGCGTTGCCGTCTCCCCCGGCTCGCGGTGGTCTCGACGGTACGCCGATTGCCTGTCGGTGTCGCGATGAGACAGGAAAAAGC
>JBDTPG010000248.1:0-4245 GCA_039932815.1 Caldimonas sp. | reverse complement strand
GCGTCCTGCAGCTGCGCCTGCGCGCCCTGCAGCGCTTCGATCGGGCCTTCGAGGCGGGCATCGAAAGTCGCGACGTTCTGCAGCGCGTCGATGGCGCGACCGGCGAGCGAATCCGCGCTCGCGTCGGCCTCGGCGATCGCGTCGAGCGCGACCCGCGCGGCATCGAGGAGCGACTGGCCGTGCGCGAGGCGGGTGTGCTCGGCGTCGAGTTCGGCCCACTCGTCGGCGCCGGGCGCGAGCTTGGCGACCTCCCCGATCTGCCAGGCGAGTCGCTCGCGCTCGCGCTCCAGGTCGCCCTGCCTCGCGCGCGCCGCGGCTAGCGCCTGCGTCGCGGCGCGCCACGCCGACCAATGCTGGGCGAGGGGCGCGGCGTCGATCTGCGCGTGCGCGTCGAGGAGGGCGCGCACCGCCGGCGCGCGCGTAAGACCCTGCCACGCATGCTGGCCGTGGATGTCGACGAGATGGTCGGCCGCTTCGCGCAGCTGCGCGATCGTCGCGCCGCTGCCGTTGATCCACGCCCGGCTCTTGCCCTGCGCGTCGATGGTCCGGCGCAGCAGCATGCGGCCGGCATCGCCGGCGTCGGCGTCGAAGCCGGCGTCGGCGAGCCACGGCGCGAGCGCCGGCGGGACGTCGAACTCGGCGCTGATCTCGGCGCGCGCCGCGCCTTCGCGCACGACGCCCGCGTCGCCGCGGCTGCCGAGGGCGAGCTGGAGCGCATCGACGAGGATCGACTTGCCCGCGCCGGTCTCGCCGCTCAGCACCGACAGGCCGGAAGCGAGGTCGAGCTCGAGCACGTCGACGATGACGAAGTCGCGGATCGCGAGGCGGTGCAGCATGTCGGCTCTACGGAATCGGGCGCGAGGTCAGACGCCCGAGGCCCAGTGCAGCTTGCCGCGCAGCGTCGCGTAGTAGCTCCAGCCGCGCGGATGGAGAAAGCGCACGCTGTCGACCGAGCGGCGCACGCGGATGCGGTCGCCGTGGGCGAGGCTCGTGAGCGACTGCATGTCGAAGTTCACGCTGGCATCGCGGCCGGCGACGATCTCGACCTGCACCTCGCCGCTGTCGGGAACGACGATCGGCCGGTTCGAGAGATCGTGCGGCGCGATCGGCACCAGAGCCCAGCCGGCGATGCCCGGATGCAGGATCGGCCCGCCGGCCGAGAGCGCGTACGCCGTCGAGCCGGTCGGCGAGGTGACGATCAGGCCGTCGGCGCGCAACTGGGCGACGAACTGGCCGTCGATGGCGATGCGCAGCTCGACCATGCCGGCGGTCGCGCCGCGGCTGACGATGACGTCGTTGAGGGCGATGCTCGCGAAGATCGTCTTGCCGTCGCGCTCGACCTCGCCTTCGAGCATGGTCCGTCCTTCCTCGTCGTACTCGCCGGCGAGGATGGGCGCGAGCGAGGTCTCGAAGTCGCCGAGCGCGATGTCGGTGATGAAGCCGAGGCGCCCCTGGTTGATGCCGACCAGCGGCGTGCCGTGGCGGGCGAGCTGGCGCGCGATCCCGAGCATGGTGCCGTCGCCGCCGACGACGACGGCGATGTCGCAGGCGGTCCCGAGCGCCGCGGTGGCGAGGCGCGGGTAGCCGCCGATGCCGGTCTTGGCGGCGGTGTCTTCCTCGAGGGTGACCGATAGGCCCTTGGCGACCAGGAAGGCGGCCACCGATTCGAGCTCTTCGCGGATGCCTTCGGCGTTGAACTTGCCGACGAGCGCAGCGTGCCGGAAGCGGGTCGCCATTCACGGGATTACACCACAGCGACCTCTGCTCACGCAGGCAGAATCGGACCGTCACCGAGCGAAGAAGCGATGCTTGACGAGCGTGCCAAGACCCTCCTGAAGACCCTGGTCGAGCGCTACATCGCCGACGGCCAGCCGGTCGGCTCGCGCACGCTCTCGCGCGCCAGCGGCCTCGAGCTGTCGCCGGCGACGATTAGGAACGTGATGGCCGATCTCGAGGAGCTCGGCCTGATCGCCAGCCCGCACACCAGCGCCGGCCGCATCCCGACGGCGCGCGGCTACCGGCTCTTCGTCGACACCATGCTCACGGCGCAGCCGCGCGACCTGGCGGCGCAGGCCTCGGCCGATCCGCCGATCGAGGCGCGCCTGAACGCCGATCAGCCGCAGCGCGTCATCGCCAACGCGGCGCAGCTGCTGTCGAGCCTGTCGAGCTTCGTCGGCGTCGTCACGGCGCCGAAGAAGGCGAGCGTGTTCCACCACATCGAGTTCATGCGCCTGTCGGAGCGGCGCGTCCTCGTGATCCTGGTCGCGCCCGACGGCGACGTCCAGAACCGGGTCATCTTCACCGCCCACGACTACACCTCGGCGCAGCTGCTCGAGGCGAGCAACTTCCTGACCGCGCACTACGCCGGCCTCACGCTTGAGGAGGTGCGCGAGCGCCTGAAGACCGAGGTCGATGCGCTGCGCGGCGAGATCTCGGCGCTGATGCACGCCGCGGTGCAGGCGGGCAGCGAGGCGATGGCCGAAAGCCACGAGCGCGTCGTCATCGCCGGCGAGCGCAACCTGCTCGCGATCCAGGATTTCTCGAGCGACATGGGGAGTCTGCGCAAGCTCTTCGACCTGTTCGAGCAGAAGACGCAGCTGATGCGCCTGCTCGAGGTCTCGAGCCGCGCCGACGGCGTTCGCATCTACATCGGCGGCGAGAGCCTGGTCGTTCCGTTCGAGGAGCTCTCGATCGTCTCGGCGCCGTACGAGGTCGACGGCAAGGTCGTCGGCACGCTCGGCGTGATCGGCCCGACGCGAATGGCATACAGCCGCATGGTGCAGATTGTCGACATCACGTCGCGTCTGGTCAGCAACGCGCTCAGCACGAAATAGGGGTCGCCCGGCCTCGTCGCGCGGCGCGCATGCGAAGATTCCGCGGGGGGCCGTTAGCTCAGTCGGTCAGAGCAGAGGACTCATAATCCTTTGGTCGTTGGTTCGATCCCAACACGGCCTACCAGAAAAATCAATAATCTAGGCTCGTCAGAGTTCCCGCTTCGCCCCGAAGTGTCAACCAAGTGTCGGCGGCGCTAATGGTTCCGTTCAAGACCTAGATTGCGGGTGCCCCGGCGGAGCTCAATTCGATGCCTGCGGCCCCAGGCCCCGATCCTATGCCTACGTGCATGACGTGTTCGAGCGCCTGGGATGGACTGCGTTCGTCGAGTGCCTATGCCGGTCAGGTCGGGTTCGAAAGCTCCTTCGCGTCGAGATGCGGTGACGGTCGATACGCAGCAATATTTGAACGTGCTCAGCGGGCCTTGAAACCGACGATCGTGAGGCCGGCGAGCGCGGCGAAGGCAATCACCAGTGCGCGTGTGAGCCAAGGCCGCCAATCGCTGAACTCGCGCCGCAGCGCGCGGACGGCGTCGTGCTCGCCCTTCGGGGCGGGCGTCGTCATGCCGGACAGGCGCTGAGAGCGATCACGTCGCCGTTGCCCGCGCGCGGCGCCGACTCAACGAGCGGCCGGCAGGCGCCCTCGTGGCAGAGCTCGTAGCCGGCGGTGTAGATCGAATGCGTCAGGCGAAGGACCTCGAGCGGCGGGACGTGGGGGTCGTAGCGCCACACTCCACCCTCGAACGTGCTGCCGGCCGGCGCTTCCATGCCGGCGCCGCTGCCGCGCACGCGCGCCTCGACGAGCTGCAACCGGTCGCCCTCGACGCGCCAGTCTTCCTCCCAGCGGATCTTCTCGATCGAGTGTGTCCAGGCGAGCGTGAAGCTCTGCATCGCCAGCGCCACGACGAGCCCGCCGGCGGCGACGCAGACCGGCATCAGGCCACGGCCGGCGCCGGTCTGCTGCGGCTCGACCACACGTTCCAGCCGATCACGACAGCGCCGAGGGCGAAGCCGATCTCGTCGGTCAGCGGCAGGGCGGCGATCAGGCTCGCGGCGGCGGCGAAGGCGAGCCCGCGCTGCAAGGACGAGAGCGGGCCGCGCAGGAAACCGACCACGGTGGCTCCCCAGAGCACGATGGCAGCGAGGGCCTTGAAGCTCACGTAGACCACGTCGGTCCAGCCGAAGCTGCCCTGCAGCATCAGCGAAGGGTCGTAGATGGCGATGAAGGGCACCACGAAACCGGCGATCGCGATCTGCGTCGCCTTGACGCCGGTCTTCATCGGCGACGCCTTCGAGATCGAGGCCGCCGCGAAGGCGGCCAGGGCCACCGGCGGCGTCAGGTCGGCCATGATGCCGAAGTAGAAGACGAACATGTGGCTGACGATCAGCGGCACGCCGAGCTTGAGCAGCGCCG
>JBDTPG010000247.1:0-4296 GCA_039932815.1 Caldimonas sp. | reverse complement strand
CGGCGAGCGGTCGGGGATCATGAGCAGCGTCTCGAGATCGTCCTCGAGGTTGAGGTCGTGCAGGTAGCCCATCGTCCAGTCGGCGTACTCGCGCTCGGAGTCGTGGCTTTCCGAGAGGAAACGGATGCCGACGTGGCGCGGATCGGCGGCGATCCTGCGGGCGAGTGCGGTCACGACCGGCTGCGCGCCTTCGATCAGCTGGGCGAAGCAGTGGCCCGAGAAGAGGAGGCAGCCGCTGACGACGAGCCTGGCGTTGTTGCGCCGCGAGACGTGCAGGATCGACTGGATCGTTGCGTTGTCGAAGGCGCTGGCGGCGCGGCTGACGTAGAAGACCTGGAACACTGACGACATGGCGGCTGCGGCGAAGGGCGGCACGCCTCTTATCGGCGGCCCGGCGTCGGTCTTGAGCTCCTCCGCGCCGGCCGCCTCGGTCTCAGCGATCGGTGCGCAGGTCGACCTGGTGCATGTCCTCGGCGACCGCTTCCGGGCTCATCGCGCGCAGGTTGTCGTCCTGGCTGAGGTCGTGGGCGAGGTCGAAGGCTTGCTCGGCCGTGAGGCCCGGATTGAGGCCGACGAGGCGTTTGGAACAGCGCGCGCACCAGTCGATGTTCGAGCGCACGTACTCCGCGCCGTGCTGGTCCCAGCGCGACGGTTGCGGAAGGGTCTGATCGAACGAGGTGTGCATCGCTGGCGTCTCGGCGGTGGAGAAGATTCGCAGTGTCGCGTGCCGCTGCCGGCGGCGCCGGCGCTACGCCTGCCGTTCGTCCGCCGATCGCTGTAACACGGCGGAAAATCGTGAAGTGTTCGGCGCTTCACCCGGCCGGCGCCGGCGGTGGATACTTTCGATCCCGCCGCACGGATTCGAGGAGCCGCGCATGGATGCACCGAGCGAACTTTCCCATCTCACCCCGCAGCTCGAGGGGCGCGTCTCCGCCGAGGAATGGCAGACGCGCGTCGACCTCGCCGCGGCCTATCGTCTGGTCGCCCACTTCCGCTGGGACGACCTGGTCTTCACCCACATCACGGCGAAGATTCCCGGCACCGAGCATTTCCTGATCAATCCCTACGGGCTGATGTTCGACGAGATCACGGCCTCGAGCCTGATCAGGATCGACATCGGCGGCAAGGTGCTCCAGGACACGCCCTTCCCGATCAACCCGGCCGGCTTCGTGATCCACAGCGCGGTGCACTCGGCACGCCACGACGCGCAGTGCGTCATGCACACCCACACGCTGAACGGCGTCGCGGTATCGGCGCAGAAGAACGGGCTGCTGCCGATCTCGCAGTTCTCGATCTTCGTTCTCGGCAGCCTGGCCTATCACGACTACGAGGGCGTCGCGCTGCGCGACGAGGAGAAGCCGAGACTCGTCGCCGACCTCGGCAGCAAGACCTACCTGATGCTCCGCAACCACGGCCTGCTCACCGTCGGCCCGACGATTCCTGCCGCGTTCGGCGCGATGTACGCGTTCGAGACGTCGTGCGCGGTGCAGATTCGCGCCCAGGCCGGCGGCAGGATGGCGTCGGGCGAGCTGATCGAGATCGGCGCGGAAGTCCTGAAGACCAGCGCCGAGCAGGCGCGCATGGCGACCCTCGACAAGGGACCGGGGGAGCTGGTCTGGCCCGGGCTGCTGCGCCGTCTCGATCGCATCGATCCGAGCTACCGGCACTGACTTCGAGGACCTTTCATCCCGCTACCGAAACGGCCCATGAAGAAGACGCGCGGGCAGCGCGCGGCGGAGGAGTGCATCCTCGTCCTGCAGGGCGGCGGCGCGCTCGGCGCCTACCAGGCCGGCGTGTTCGAGGCGCTCGCCGCCATGGACCAGGCGCCCGACTGGGTCGCCGGTATCTCGATCGGCGCGATCAATGCCGCGCTGATCGCCGGCAATCCGCCGAACCGCCGCGTCGAGCGGCTGCGCGAGTTCTGGCACGGCGTGTCGTCGTTTCCTTTCGGGCCTTCGCTGCCGCCGCTGGCGAACGAGCTGAACGGCGCGCGCGACGCGCTCAACGAAACCAACGCGACGATCGCGATGCTGTTCGGCGTCGCCGGCTTCTTCTCGCCGCGCGTCCCGGCGGCGCCGTTCCAGCCTCCAGGGACGCCGGCGGCGATCAGCTACTACGACACCGCGCCGCTGCGCCAGACGCTAGAGCAGCTGGTCGATTTCGACCTGCTGAATTCGGGCGCCGTGCGGCTCTCGGTCGGCGCGGTCAGCGTCACCAGCGGCAACTTCCGCTACTTCGACAGCACCGAGATGCCGATCGACGTTCGCCACGTCATGGCCAGCGGCGCACTGCCGCCCGGCTTTCCGCCGGTCGAGATCGACGGCGAGTTCTACTGGGACGGCGGCATCGTCTCCAACACGCCGCTGCAGTACGTGATCGACGAGCCGGGCCGTGGCGCGAGACTCGTGTTCCAGGTCGACCTGTTCGCGGCGCGGGGCGACATGCCGGCGACGCTCGGCGAAGCGAGCGAGCGCGAGAAGGACATCCGCTACTCGAGCCGGACCCGCCTCAACACCACCTACGAGCTGCGTCGCCAGGCGACGCTGCAGGCGGCGCGCCGACTCTTCGATCGCCTGCCGCCGGGCCTGCGCGACGACCCTGACGCCAAGATGCTCGCCGCCCTGCCGTGCGACACCGCGGTCGAGGTCGTCCACCTCATCTACCGCAGCAAGCACTACGAGAGCCAGTCGAAGGACTACGAGTTCTCGCGCGCCTCGATGCTCGAGCACTGGGCCGCCGGCCTCGCCGACACCCAGGCCACGCTCGAGGATCCGCGCTGGCTCGGGCGCGAGCGCGGCGCCCCGGGCGTGCACGTGTTCGACCTCGCGGCCGCTTCCCCTCACGCTTCCACCACCATCACCCCGACCACCGGATTCAAGGGCACCGCACCATCATGAGCAACCAGCTTCAAGGCAAGATCGCCATCGTCACCGGCGCCGCCAGCGGCATCGGCAAGGAAATCGCCAGCGTCTACGCGAAGGAAGGCGCCAAGGTCGCGATCGCCGACATGAACCTCGCCGCGGCGCAGGCCGCTGCCGATTCGATCGGCCCCAACGCCCTGGCAGTCGCCATGGACGTCACCGACGAAGCCCAGGTCAACGCCGCCGTCGAGCAGGTCGTCAAGACCTGGGGCGGCGTCGACATCCTGGTCAGCAACGCCGGCATCCAGATCGTCCATCCGCTCGAGGAGTTCCCGTACGCCGAGTGGAAGAAGATGATCGCGATCCACCTCGACGGCGCCTTCCTCACGACCAAGGCCTGCCTGCCGCACATGTACGCCTCGGGCCGCGGCGGCAGCGTCATCTACATGGGCTCGGTGCACTCCAAGGAGGCCTCGATGCTGAAGGCGCCCTACGTCGCCGCCAAGCACGGCCTGATCGGCCTGGCCAAGGTGATTGCCAAGGAGGGCGCGAAGCACAAGGTGCGCGCCAACGTGATCTGCCCAGGGTTCGTTCGCACGCCACTGGTCGACAAGCAGATCCCCGAGCAGTCGAAGGCGCTCGGCATCAGCGAGGACGATGTGATCAGGAAGGTGATGCTGAAGGAGACCGTCGACGGCGAGTTCACGACCACCGCCGACGTCGCCGCCACCGCCCTCTTCTTCGCCGCCTTCCCGACCAACGCCCTCACCGGCCAGTCGCTGGTCGTGAGCCACGGCTGGTTCATGCAGTAGCGCGGCCGCCGCCGTACGATCCGTCGCATGGACAGTCTCGATCTCCAGGTCCTCGTCCAGGCGCGCGACTGGCGCGAGCAGGGCCATGCCGTCTGGCTGGTCACGGTGATCGAGACCTGGGGCTCGGCGCCGCGCCCGCCCGGCGCGCTGCTGGCGATGCGCGACGACGGCCTCGTCGTCGGCTCGGTCTCGGGCGGCTGCGTCGAGGACGACCTCATCGACCGGGTCAGGAAGGGCGAGCGCGTCGCCGTACCGTCGCTCGTGGCCTACGGCGTCACCAAGGAAGAGGCGGCACGCTTCGGCCTGCCGTGCGGCGGCAACCTGCGCCTGGTTCAGGAGCCGCTCACGGACACCGCCTGGGTGAGCGAGGTGCTCGAGCGGAGCGCCCGCCACGAGCTCGTCGCCCGCGTCGTCGACCTCGACGACGGCAGCGTCCGCGTCGAGGCGGCGCGGCGCGGCGAGTCGTTCGCCTTCGACGGCAAGACGATGCGCGCGCTCTACGGCCCGCGCTGGCGCATGCTCGTCATCGGCGCCGGCCAGCTGTCGCGCGCGCTCGCCCAGATGGCGCTCGGCCTCGACTTCGAGGTCATCGTCTGCGATCCGCGCGAGGAGTACCACCTGAC
>JBDTPG010000246.1:0-4300 GCA_039932815.1 Caldimonas sp. | reverse complement strand
GCGCTCACGGTGTGCCCGCTCTCGAACCTGAAGCTGCGCGTCTTCGACCGGCTCGACGACCACAATCTCGCCGACCTCCTGCGCGCGGGCATCCGGGCGACGATCAACTCCGACGACCCGGCCTACTTCGGCGGCTACGTCAACGAGAACTTCATCGCCACCTTCGCGGCCTTGCCGCAGCTCGGCGCCGCCGACGCCTACGCGCTGGCCCGGAACAGCTTCGACGCCAGCTTCGCGCCGGCGCCGTCGAAGCTGCGCTGGCGGGCCGAGCTCGACCGGGTGTTCGAGGCCGCCTGAGTGGCGTCGCTTCGCGTCCGCAAGAGGAGGGTTTCGCGATGATCGAGCTGCTTTCCGATCCGCAGGCCTGGATCGCGTTCGCGACGCTGACCGCGCTGGAGCTCGTGCTCGGCATCGACAACATCGTCTTCATTTCGATCCTGGTCGACAAGCTGCCGAAGGAGCAGCGGGACCGGGCCCGCCGGCTCGGCCTCTTCATGGCCATGTTCATGCGCCTCGGCCTGCTGCTCGTGCTCTCCTGGATCATCGGCCTGACTGCGCCGCTGTTCACCGTGCTCGGGCAGGCGATCTCGGGCCGCGACCTCATCCTGATCGCCGGCGGCCTGTTCCTGATCTGGAAGAGCACCGGCGAGATCCATCAGTCGCTGGAGGGCGAGGAAGGCCACGCCGCGGCGACGGTCAAGGCGACGTTCGCGGCGGTGATCGTGCAGATCATGATCGTCGACATGGTCTTCTCGCTCGATTCGATCATCACCGCGGTCGGCATGGTCGACGAGCTCGCCGTCATGATCGCCGCGGTCATCGCGTCGGTCGGCCTGATGATGATTTTCGCGGCTGCGATCGGCCGCTTCGTCTCCGACCATCCGACGATCAAGATGCTCGCGCTGTCGTTCCTGGTGGTGGTCGGCGTCGTCCTCATCGCCGAGGGCTTCGACCAGCACGTGCCCAAGGGCTATGTCTACTTCGCGATGGCGTTCTCGGTCGCCGTCGAGATGCTCAACATCCGGATGCGGCGCCGCTCGGCCCGTCCGGCCCGATTGAAGACGGCCTATGCCGAGGACCGGGAGCAGCGCTGAGCCCGCATGAGGAAGGAGTCCACCGCATGACCACCCACCGCCACGTCACCCTGTTCCATTCGCCGCAATCCCGCTCGGCCGGCGCGCTGATCCTGCTCGAGGAGCTCGCAGCCGACTACGAGCTGCACGTCTTGAACCTGAGGAAGGGCGAGCAGCGCGCCTCCGCCTACCTCGCGATCAATCCGATGGGCAAGGTGCCGGCGATCCTCCATGACGGCGCGCTCGTCACCGAGCAGGGCGCCGTCTACGCCTACCTCGCCGACCTCTACCCCGAGGCCGGCATGACGCCGGCCATCGGCGACCCGCTGCGCGGCCCGTACCTGCGCTGGCTCTTCTTCTACGGTTCGTCGTTCGAGCCGGCGCTCGTCGACCGCTCGCTGAAGCGCGAGCCGGCGCCGGCGGCGACATCGCCCTATGGCGATTACGAGACGATGCTGAAGACGCTGACCGACCAGCTGGCCGCCGGCCCGTTCCTGCTCGGCGAGCGCTTCACCGCGGCCGACGTGCTCTGGGGAACGGCATTGCGCTGGACGACGATGTTCAAGCTCGTGCCGGAGACGCCGGTCGTCGCCGCCTACATCGCTCGCGTCACGTCGCGGCCGGCGGCGGCGCGCGCGGCGGAGATCGACGCCGGTCTGCTCGCGGCGCAGAGCGCCGGCTGATCGCCGCGCGCCGATCAGTCGAGCGTCTTGAGCGCAGCAGTGACGCCTGGCAGCATCTGCGCCTGCATCTCGGCCGTGCCGCTTTCCCGCAACGAGGCGTAGAGCGCCAGCAGGAACGTGCCGAGATCGTGATTGGCGGCGAGCGTGGCTTGCGTCGCTCGCCGCGCGGTCGGTCGACGCGAACTGAGGCGGGCGAACCACTCGCTCCACTCGGCGGTGCTCAAGGCGCCGCGGCGGCCGATGTAGAACACCGGCGACATCAGCCGCTCGCCTTCGCCGTAGATGTAGAAATGGCCGTTCGCCGGCATCGCCTGGCTGGCGACGGCGGCGAGGATGGCGTCGATCTGGCTGCGATCGAGTGCGAGATTGAGCGACAGCTGAAGCAACAGGTCGGCACCATGCGCGACGCCGTGGCGCCATCCTTCGCTGGCGTCGAAGCCGCGGTAGTCGTCCAGGGTGGTGACGTAGGTCGTGGCGGCGCGGACGAGCTCGGCGCGCTCGGCCTCCGAGAGGAAGGGCTGGACGCGGTCGGCGCGTGCGACCTCGGCGAGGGCCAGCGCCGCGAACGGCTGGGCGAAGCCGTTGCGGTCCGCTTCGGGCAAGAGGCGCGGCAGCAAAGCGGTGCGGATCGACTGCAGCGTCGCCGTCGTCAGCGCCCGGCCGCGCGCCCAGTGCGCGATCGCATCGAAGGCGATCTCGTCGCGCAGCACCGGATCGGGGGAGGCGAGACAGTCGAGGAGGGCGAGAGCCAGCGCCTGGCGCGCGTTGTCGTCGGTGACTTTCCACTCGACCTGCTTCAGGACCTGCAGAGCGACCTTCGTCGTCGTCCCCGGTGGGCAGGACGCGTCAGCCGGGCCGCCCAGAAGCACGCCCAGCGCGATGAGGGCGCAGCGCGCGAGGATGAGAAGCGGTCGAGGCGCGTGTGCGCCGCCGGGTGTGGATGGAGAAGATGTCATGTCGACCCGGTGGTGGGGAGTTCTGTCGTCGCGCTTGGTCGCGCTGCCGGTACTTGCCGACGGGGCATCTGCGTCGCGCCCGGACTCGGTGCAGAAGAGCAAGCTGCGCAGCTGCACGCCCATGAAGTCGGCTTGGCCGACCCGGTTGAAGGATTTCCTGGAAGATTGCGACGTCGCCGTCGGCGGCATCTCGGTGACGCTCGACCAGTGGCCGCACCTCGCCAAGGCGAGCGGCGAGTACGACCGGATCGCCGCTCGCTGGCTGCGCTAGGAAACCGAGGCAGGGGTTTCGCGCGGCGTCGATCGTCGCTCGAACGGGGCCCGCTCGGGCCTGCTCATCTCGATCGAGACGAATTCGGCGGCGGCTTCCGGCTCCATGGCGCGCGTGCGCTCGAAGGCGTGGACGTCCTTGGCGAGGCGCTCGGCCTCGCCGCGGGTAAGTTCGGGGTCGAGCTGGGCCATGCGCTGCGCGCAGCGGCTGCGCCAGGCCGAGGGATCGAGAGCTTCCATCTTTGTTGGACCTTTTGCGTTCAAGGGCGGGCGGGCCAGTCGCGCCGGTCACCATCCCGGTCGTTGTCTCTGCGGTCTCTGTCGCGCTCACGCCGTTCGTCGCGGCGATCGTCGCGGTCGTAGCGCCTGTCGTGGTCACGGTAGGCGCCGCGATCGCCACGATCATGGTACGTATCGACCGGATAGGCAACACAGCCGGCCATCATCACGGCCGCGCCGAGCGCAACCAGCGAGAAATTTTTCATGGTGTCTCCTGGCAGTGCTGCCAAGGTAGCGCCCGGGCGTCGCGATGTCTGTCGGCAGCGCCCGCGGGCCGGTGTCGGGGACCTCCGACAACGAGGCGGTGACGAATCAGGAGCTGAAGGCCATCAGCGGAGCCGCCCATCGCACACTGCGCCTAGACGCTGGGCAGCTTCCAGCCCTGGAGAATCGCGATCAGCCTGGTGATCTCGGGCAAGTAGTCGGCGAAGCGGTCGGCCCGCCGCCGCTCGCGGAAAGCGCCTGGGTCAGGCGTTCCAGATCGCGCGGCTCAGCCGAACCAGCTTGCGATTGGTGTCGGGGATCTTGTCGTCGAGCAGGCCGGCGATTTCAGCCTGCGCCTTCTTCCAGCCGAGCAGCGCCTTGGCGAAGACGGCGCGGCCGGAGCGCGTGAGCGAGGGGATGCGCTGACGCCGGTCCTCGGCGCCGACTGTGAGCGCGACCCAGCCTTCGCGTTCGAGGATGCGGAGGTTGCGGATCAGCGTCGTTTCGTGCATCGCCATTCGCGTTGCGAGCTGCTTGACCGTGACGCCGTCGGCGCTGGAGACCGCCCACAGCACGGCCATCTGGCTCGACTGGACGCCGGCGTCGGCGAGATGGCGGTCGTAGACGCTCGAGACGGCGCGCGCGGCCATCCGGAGGTTGCCGCAGACGCAGTCGTAGCCGCGCGCGCTGAGCTGGTCGACCAGATCCATCGGCGCGAGTATAGATGCAGGCACAAGCATCGACCGCGCCGGCGCTCCGGCGGACGCGCGCGCGGCCGTCACACCGACCACTCGGTCGCCTGCTGCTCTTCGGCCAGGCGCGCCGGCGCGCCCAT
>JBDTPG010000245.1:0-4312 GCA_039932815.1 Caldimonas sp. | reverse complement strand
ACGGTGTCGCTGACGCGCGCGACCTGGTCGAGGCGGATGCGCCGGCCGTCGCCGAGCGCGATTTCCATCTGGGCCAGCTCTGCGGCCGACTGCACGGTCGCAATCGTTCGCACCGACTGCTCGGCGCCGCCGACGTCGGTGCGCCCGCCCGAGGATTCGCGCTGCGTCTGGCGGAGCGTGCGCGAGATGTCGGCGGCGGTCGCGTTGAGCGCCAGCAGGCGCGCCGGGTCGAGCTCGACGCGGACCTCGCGCGTCGCGCCGCCGACCCGCGTCACCGCGCCGACGCCGCGCACCGCCAGCAGGGCCCGCGTCACCGTGTCGTCGACGAACCAGGAGAGCGCCTCGTCGTCCATGCGGCTCGTCGCCACCGTGTAGGTGAGGATCGGCGAGCCGGCGAGATCGAACTTGGAGATGACCGGGTCGCGCAGCTCGGCCGGCAGGTCGGAGCGAACGCGCGAGACCGCGTCGCGGACGTCGTCGACCGCTTCCTGCGTGCGCTTCTCGAGGCGGAACTCGACCGTCGTCGTCGACAGGCCGTCCTGCACCGAGGTATAGATGTGCTTGACACCCTGCAGGGTCGCGATCTGGTTCTCGAGCTTCCGCGCGACGTCGGTCTCGAGCTGCGACGGCGACGCGCCGGGCAGCGACGCGGTGACGGTCACCGTCGGCAGGTCGATGTCCGGAAAATTCTGGATCTTCATCGCCTTGAAGCTCATCGCGCCGATGGCGGTGAGCATGATGAAGAGCAGCACCCCGGGGATGGGGTTCTTGATCGACCAGGACGAGACGTTGATCATGGCTTGGGTGGCGTCGGCTGCGCGGCGGAGGCGGCGGCGCCGCTCATCGCCGCCGGTGCCTCGACGACCCGCACGGTGTCGCCCTCGGCGAGGAAGCCGCCGCCCATCGCGACGACGCGCGCGTCGGGCGCGAGGCCGGCCGTCACCTCGATGCGGTCGCCGAAGCGGCGGCCGGTCTCGATCTTGGCCTGCGTCACCTTGTTGTCGGGGCCGAGCCGGAAGACATAGCTGAAGCCTTCGCGCAGCTGCACGGCGCTTTGCGGCAAGGTCAGCGCGGTCGCGTTGCCGAGCTCGAACTCGCCGCGCGCGAACATGCCGGCGCGGGCGCTGCCGGGCGCGGGCAGGTCGACGTAGACGATGCCGTTGCGCGTCTGCGGGTCGACCGTCGGCGCGATCATGCGGACGGTCCCCGAGATCGGCGAGCCGCCCGCGGCCGTGACCGTGACGCGGGCGCCGGGCTTGATCTGTCCCAGGTCCGACGACGGAACCTCGGCGCGCCACTCGAGCCGGCTCTGGCGGATCAGGCGGAACAGCTCCTGCCCGGCCGGCAGGACCGCTCCGACGGTCGCGCTGCGCGACGAGATGACGCCGGCGTCGGGCGCGACCACGGCGGTCTGGCCGACCTTGATCTGGCGCGCCTGCAGCGCCGCGCGCTGCGCGTCGAGGCGCGCGCGCGCGGTGCGCTCGGCGGTGACGTACTGGTTGATCGTCGCCTCGCTCAATGCGCCGGTCGCGCGCAGACCCTGGGCGCGCCCGGCGTTGGCAGCGGCGTCGCCAAGCGTCGCTTCCGCCTCGGCGACGGCGGCGCGCGCCTGCAGCAGTTCGACCTGCATCGACTCCGGCGCGAAGGTCGCGAGGACCTGGCCGCGCTTGACGACGTCGCCGACGTTGACGCGCACCTCGGCCAGGCGAAGGCCGTTCGCTTCCGTGCCGATGCTCGCTTCCTGCCAGGCGGCGACGTTGCCGTTGGCGTTGGTCGACACCGGCATCGTCGCGCGTTGCGGCTGGGTGACGACGACGCTCAGCGCCGGCTTCGCCGGGACGGCCGTCTTCTTGTCGTCGGCCGCGTTCGCGCGAACGCCGATGACCAGGGCGGCCGTCGCCGCGACGGCAAGGCCCGCCGCTGCGAACAGGAGAACTCGATGCGAGCGACGGGTCATGGCGAGGCGGGGCGAGTCGGAGAAGTGGCGGCGGTCTGCTCGTCCGCAAGCGGCGACCAGCCGCCGCCGAGCGCACGGTAGAGGGCGATCCAGGCGGCGACGCGCTCGCGCTGCAACTCGATCAGGGTGTTCTGCGCCGCCAGGGCGCTGCGACGTGCGTCCTCGAGCTCGAACAACGTGCCGAAGCCGCTCTTGTAGCGCGCCTCGGTGGCGCGGTACGAGACCTCGAAGTTGGCGGCCGCGGTCTGCGCGTCGGCGTTGCGGTCGGCGGTTCCCTGGAGCGCTATGAGCGCATTCTCGACGTCGCGGATCGCGCTGCGCAGGGTCGCCGCATAGGCGCTCGCGGCTTCGTCGTAGCGGGCGCGCGCGGCGACGACGTTGGCGCGCCGCGCGCCGGCATCGAACACCGGCAGGCTGACGCCGATCGGGCCGATGCTCCAGGTCGTGCCGCTGAAGGAGCCGCCACCGAAGTCGACCCGGGCCGCGCCGACGCTGCCGGCGAGCGTGATGCGCGGCAGTCGCGCCGCCCGCGCTTCGCCGACGTCGGCGCTGGCGGCGACGACGTCGCGGGCGCGCGCGAACACATCGGGACGTTGCGCGAGCGCCGCCGCCGGAACGGCCGGTACCGCGATCGCCACCGGCGCCGGCAGGCGCGTGGCGGCGCCGGCGAGCTGCGCGCGCAGATCGGGCTCGGCCAGGCCGGTGAGGGCGACCAGCGCCTTGACGTCGCGCTCGCACTGCTCGCCCTGCTGGCGCGCGGCGACCTGACCCTGGGCTGCGCTCGCGCGCGTCAGCGCCGCATTGCCGCGCGACTCGAAGCCGCTCTGCATGCTGAGCTCGGTCAGGCGCGCGGTCTCGGCACGCGAGGCGGCGTCGAGGCGGGCCTGCGCGAGCAGCGCCTCGCAGGCACGCAACGCGAGGTACTGGTTCGCGGTCTCCGCGGCGACGACGACGCGGGCGTCGTGCCACGAAGCGCGGGCGCCTTCGAGGCGCGCTGCGGCGGCGTCGCGGGCCGCCTGGTTGCGGCCGAAGACGTCGATCTCCCAGCTCGCCTGCAGGCCGACGCTTTCGCTCGTGCCCATCGGCAGGCTGACGTCCCGCCTGCCCCGGCTGACGTTGGCGGCGGCGTCGAGCGATGGCAGCAGCGCCGCGCCCGCGGCGGCACGGCGCGCCCGCGCATCGGCGATGCGCGCGGCCGCGCTGGCGATCGTCGGGCTCGCCGTCTCCGCTGCGTCGATCAGGCGGGCGATGAGGGGATCGTCGAACTGCGTCCACCAGCGCTTCAGCTCCGCCACGTCGCCGCCGTGCGGCAGCGGCGCGAGCCAGGCCGGCGCCACCGGCACGGCCGGGGGTGTGTCGGCACCGGTCGCGGCGCAGCCGGCCAATCCGGCAGCGACGAGGGTCGCCGCGAGCAGGTCGCGTTTCATGGGGGGCGAAGTCTACGGTGTCGCGCGCCGCGCGCAGCGCGGCGGGAGAAGGCGCCCGCGCGTCCTGTCGTTAGCCGCGCCGGCGCGGGTGGGCGAGGAAGAAGCGCAGCATCTCGCGCGAGGCGTCGGGGCCGTCGGGGTCGGTGTACGAGCCCGACGAGTCGCCGCCCGACCAGGCGTGGGGCGCGCCGTGGACGACCCAGTGCTCGGCGAGCGTCGGCGCATCGGCGGGTGCGTCGGGAGCGCGCCAGACGGTGCGAGCAAAGCGGCGCTGGTCGTTGGGCGAGCGGTCGCTCACTTTCTCTGCCATCGCGCCGACTGATCCGAGGGCGGCGGCGATGACGGCGTCGCCATTGGCGGCGGAAACCGTCGCATCGGCGTCGCCATGGAAGACGATGACCGGCACCGCGACCCGGCGAGTGGACGCGTTTGATGTCGCCTCGCGGGCCTGCGCCGGCCAACCCGCGGCTCCGGGGCTCGGCCACGATGTCGCCGCGGCCGGGCCGGATTTCATCACCGAGAACGCCGAAGCAACGTCGTGCGCTGCGCCGTGCGCGACACCCGAATGGATGCCGGCCGCCGCGAAGAGCTCCGGGTACTCGTTGGCCAGGATCGCCGCCATCGCGCCGCCCGCCGACAGGCCGGCGACATAGATCCGGTCGGCGTCGACCGGGTGGGTCTGCATGACGTGCCGCACCATGCCGGCCAGCAGCGCCGGCTCGCCGCTGCCGCGGCGCTGATCGGCCGGCGAGAACCAGTTCCAGCACTTGTGGGAATTCGAACGCGGCGCCTGCGCCGGATAGAGGACGAAGAAGCCCTCTTCCTGCGCGAGCTCGTTCATCCGAGTCCCGGCGGCGAAGTCGTCGGGGTCCTGGGTGCAGCCGTGCAGCATGACCACGAGTGGCAGCGACTCGCCCTCGAACCCGGC
>JBDTPG010000244.1:0-4323 GCA_039932815.1 Caldimonas sp. | reverse complement strand
CGAAGTCCTCGTTCATGTCGAGCCGCTCGGCGGCCTCGGCGAGCGACTTCGGCGGCGTGATGAAGTAGTAGCCCGTCGTCGACGGCGCAAACAGGCGCGGCGCGATCATCGACGCGCCGGGCGAGACCGGCTGCAGGAACGCCGGCGTCTCGACGATCTCCATCGAGCCCAGCCAGGCGGGGATCGTGACGACGTCGTGCTCGCGAACGAAGGCGTGCAATTCGGCGATGCGGTCGCGGTAGTAGCCGACGAGCGCCGGCCCGTCCGGCGCCATGCCGCCGCCGCTCGCCGCGCCGAACGGAATCTTGCGATGCGCCGAGAGCGCGCGCAGCCACGCTTCCTCGGCCCAGCCATGGGCGAGCTCGTCGCGCGCCATGTGCTCGATGTCGGCCGAGTCGAACGGCAGCAGCTGCTCCTCGCGCAGCATCTTCTCGTAGGCCGCCTTGCCGATGACGTGGTTCTCGGGCCACGACGCGACGTTGGCGTCGATGAACGCGCGCGTCTCGGCCATCGCCCGCAGCGCTTCGTCGCGCGCCGCGACGAAGCGCGCGAGCACGGCGGGCCGGCCGGCGAGCTGGGCCGTCGCGGCCTCGCTCAGCGCGCCGCCGAGGAAGTCGGGCGCGCCGGCGATGCGCCGGCTGCCGACGCTGCCCTGCAGACGCCCGGGCCGCGTCACCAGTCGCTGGCCGGCGGCGATGAACGCCGGGCCTTGCTCGAGGCGCCAGACGATGTCGTCCCAGGCGCGGTCGACGTCGACCTGGCGCGCGCCGTCGCGGCCGACGATGGGCAGGTGCAGGAACTGCGAGAAGAGCGCGCCGACCAGGCGCAGGCTCGGGTCGGCGTAATCCTTGCGGTCGCTCTCGCGGGCGACGAGCTCGTTCAGCTCGGCGTCGAACTCGGCGCGCAACAGCTTGACGTCGTTGGCGTCGACGAGCGCCGTCGCGCCGGCGGCGACGCCGTCGACCTCGGCGTTCCATGCGCGCAGGCGGGCGATGCGCGCGGCACGCGCCGGCTCGCTCGCCAGCACCAGCCTGCCGTCGGCACCCGGCAGGCCGAGCGAGGTCGCGGCGATCGGATCGTCGGCCGCGATCGCGTCGATGTAGGCGCGGGCGATGCGGGTCAGCCGCTCGTTCGAGGTCGTCTGCGCCGTCGCAGCGGTGCCGAGGAGTCCCAGCGCGAGCGCCAGCAGCGACGAGCGGAGGGCGCGGGGCAGGTCGGTCATGTCATCGTCGCCTTTCGAGGTGGCGCGCAGTGTAGGCGGGCATCGCCCCCGGCTTCGACACGAGCGTTCGCTCCGGCGCCACCGCGCGCGCGCTCTCTCGTTGGGCCGAAGCGATTGCGCGGCGGCGCGCCGAGGCGCCGACACCCCGGCTCAGTTCGCTTGCGGCCAGCCGATGTGAGGCAAGGTGTCGGCGAAGTCGAGCTCGTCGACCTCGCGCAGGATCAGCGTGCCCGGAACGCGCTCCGCGTTCGGGAACTTGCGCGCCTCCTCTTCGCTGATCGCGTACATCGTCCGGCAGACGCGTCCCGAGGCCGGATCGCGAAAGCGCCAGCGCCAACATTCGACGTGCTTCATGCCGCTGCTAACGGCGCCCCGAAAACAAGCGTTGACGGTGGCGCGCGCGCCGTCCTCCGCCCGCCTCGAACGCGTTGAGGCGCAGCAACATCAGGCCACGAGGGTCGCCCTCGATCGCGGCTGAGTTTTGCGAAGCAACGTAGTCTTTCGTAAAGGCCCTCGTGCGGAGGTCACAGGGCGCCCGACTCGGGCTAGCCTGTCGCCTCGACATGCAGCGTTCGCTGGCTGCGCGCGCTCGCCTGTTTTCTTGTTTCTTGCCGCGCGTCGGCTCGGGAGACCAGCGTGTCCTTGCATCGTCTGTGGGTGTCGGCGGCATTGGCGAGCGTCATCGCTTGGACGGCGCCGTTCGCCGCCGCGCGCGAGACCGTCGTCGCGGTGGAAAACGTCGACGTCGAGCAGGTCGGCGACCTCGGCGCCGGCGTTCCGCTCAACTTCACCGTCTTCGGAACGCCGGGTGCTTTGGTCACCGTGCGCATCGAAGGCGCCCGGCGCATCCTCGAGTTGCGCGAGGGCGAGCCCGGCGTCTACGAAGGCAGCTACGTCATCGATGCGCGCGACGCGATCCGGCCCGACAGCCGCGCCACCGCGAGCTTGCAGCGCCAGGGAGCGATCGCCTACTCGACCCTCGACGAGCCGCTGCTGCTGGCCAAGGGCAGCGTGCCCTGGGGCGCCGCCGTGGCGACCCCGGCGCCTTCCTCTTCGCCCCCGATGGCCATGGCGGCCGCGCCCACGCCTGTGCCCATGGCCACGCCGACGGTACCGACCGCGATGCCGATTCCGGTCACGGTGACGCCGCCACGACCGGTGCCGCCCGCTGCCTACGCCGCTGCGCCAGCACGCGACACCCCGGGGGGGCGCGCGCCGTGCAGCGACTGCGCGGTCGTCGAGTCGGTTCGCGCCGTCGAGGCGCCGCCGCGCGGCGGCGTCGTCGGCGCGATCGGCGGCGCCATCGCCGGCGCGGTGCTCGGCAAGGAGCTGGGCGCTGCGCACACGCGCCGCGTCCTGACCGTCCTCGGTGCCATCGGCGGCGCGCTCGCGGGCCGCCAGATCGAGTTGCAGGCGACGCAAGCCACGCACTACGACGTCGAGCTGCGACTCGCCGACGGCACGGTGCTGAAGCGCCGCTACGAGCAGGCACCGCCGTTCGCCGCCGGCGCCACCATTCAGCTCGGCGCGGGCCGCGGCACGCCGGTGCCGGCGTCGTTCTGAGCGCGCAGAGCCTCGGCGGCGCGACCGGGCCCGCTCGTCGTCCATGCTGACCGCGGCCCTCGCGCGCCCGCCTGCTTCGGCGACGCCGTGGGCGCGAAGCGTTCCGGCGCTGGTCGAGCTGCTCCTCGTCGCCGCCGCCATCGCCGCGCTCTGGCCGCAGTTCGAGCGCCTCGCCCAGCTCGGCGCCGGCCGCGACCAGCGCTTCCTCGATCGCGGCATCGCCGTCGCCGGCCTGCCCGACGTCGTCCTGCCGGCGCTGTGCGACGCCGTCGGCGCCGCCGCCGAGAAGCGCGTCGCCGAAGCGCTGTGCGGGTCGCGTGCGGCGTCGTCGGCGCGCGCTTCGACGGCGTTGCCGAGCGCGCTCGCCCACGCCGTGGCGCAAGCAAGCGCGGCCTTTGAGCGGCCGCTGCGCGCTGCCGAAGAGCGGGCGCTGTCGCTGCGGGTCCAGGCCGAGAGCGGCGGTGCCGAGGTGCGCGAGCAGGCCGATGCGATCGCGGCGATCGAATCCGACATCGCGCCGTTCCGGCAGCGCTTCCGGATCGCGAGCGGCGACGACGACGGGCCGCAGCCGCTTCGCTGCAGCGCGCGCTGGCTCGACGCCGCCTTCGCAGCCCGCTCCGGCGGCGATGCCGATGCCGTTGCGCGCGCGACGACGGCGCGCGCCAACGGCGTGCTCCTCCTCGGCGCCGCGCTCGATGGCCGCAGCGCGACGGCCGGGCTCGCGTCGGAGGCGTTGCTGCCCGCGCCGCTGCGCGCCGCGTCGTGCCGCGGCGGCAGCGAGTCGCTGGCCGCGACCGCAGCGCTGATGGCCGACGCGCGCCAGTCGCTCGCCAACTCGCGCAAGAACGAGGCGATGCGCGCTCTCGTGGCGAGCGCCGGAGTGCAATGGGCGGCGGCGATGGCTCTCGGCTATGCCTTCCTGGTCTGGAGCCGGCGCCCGCCCGCGCTCGCGCTCGCCTTCTCCGCCGTCCTCGCCGCCTGGGCCGGCGCGGCGTGGCTCGCGCGCGTGCCCTGGCCGCTCGGCGCCGGCCACGACATCGCGTTCGCTCGCGGCGACATGGCCTGGACGAGCGCGCCGGGCCCCTTCGTTCTCGCTCTCCTCGCCGCAGCGGTGGCATCGACGGCTGTCGCGCTCGCGCGGCGCGCGCCCGCGGCGCGCCCCGCCGCCATCGCGCAATCGATGAGCTCTCGCATCGGCTATCCCGGCTTCGTTCTCGCGACCGGCCTCGGCGCGTTGATCCTGCTCGACCTCTCGCTCGGCGGTCACGCCGGCAACCGCTACCTCGCGCTCTACCACCAGGGGCACCTCTGGTTGGCGATGCTGACGCTGTCGCTGCTGCTGTTCGCACGCCGATCGGTGTCACGCGCCTTCGCGGGGCTGCTCTCGGTCGGCGGCGAAGCGGTACAGCGCGCGAGCCGGCGCTTCGGTGCCGCCAGCATCGCCCTGCTGATCGTGCTGGCGGCGGCGACCGCCGTACTCGCTTTCGGCCTGGCCCTCGCCCACCTGCGCCAGCTGACGTCGGAGCTCGGCCGCGTCT
>JBDTPG010000243.1:0-4358 GCA_039932815.1 Caldimonas sp. | reverse complement strand
TAGGCGAGCAGCTTGCCCGGGAACTTCTTGTGGATCGCCTCGGCGAACGCCTTCGCATAGGCGAGGTCGGGCTTGCCGGTCTCGCACCACACCATGTCGGCGTACTCCGAGTAGGCCAGCCCGCGCGAGACCGCCTGGTCGAGGCCCGGCTTCGTTCGATAGAAGCCCTCGATCGTGCGTTCGCCGGTGAGAAAAGGCTTGTCGTTGTCGTCGACGTCGCTGGTGACGAGGTCGGCCGCTTCCGCGTCGGTGCGCGCAATGACGAGCGTCGGCGTCCCCATCACGTCGGCGGCCAGGCGCGCGGCGGTGAGCTTGGCGTTGGCCTCGCGTGTCGGGACGAGAACCTTGCCGCCCATGTGGCCGCACTTCTTGACCGACGCGAGCTGGTCCTCGAAGTGGACGCCCGCGGCGCCCGCTTCGATCATCGACTTCATCAGCTCGAAGGCGTTGAGCACGCCGCCGAAACCCGCTTCGGCGTCAGCCACGATCGGCGCGAAGTAGTCGATGTCGTTCTTGCCTTCGGACCACTGGATCTGGTCGGCGCGCGTGAAGGTGTTGTTGATCTTCTTGACGACCATCGGCACCGAGTTGACGGGATAGAGCGACTGGTCGGGATACATCTCGCCGGCGATGTTGGCGTCGCCGGCCACCTGCCAGCCCGACAGGTAGATCGCCTTCAGCCCGGCCTTGACCTGCTGCATCGCCTGGTTGCCGGTGAGCGCGCCGAGCGTGTTGACGAAAGGCTCGGTGTTGACGAGGTTCCAGAGCTTCTCGGCGCCGCGGCGCGCGAGCGTGTGCTCGATGGGAACGGAGCCTGCGAGACGGACGACATCGGTCGCGGAGTAGGTTCGCCTGACGCCCTTCCAGCGCGGGTTCTGGGCCCAGTCCTGCTCGAGGGCGCGGATCTGTTCTTCTCGGGTCGGTGCGTGCATGGAATCCTCCAGAAGGGAATGACGAATCGTTGAGGGGCAGCGTAGCCAGTCAGTGGGCGAAATCACGGCTAGGCGGGTTCCGCGGGAGAGCTAAAAAACGCAATGTATTCAATAGCTTGCAGCGCGTTCCCGCATTGTGGTATCACATCCTCCACCATGAGAAATTTTGCGGCACTGCAGCACGAGATCATCTCACATGACGAGATCATCGTTTTCTGATGCGAAAGGTCGGGCGTCGGCACAGTTCTTCTAGACTCTGCTTTTTCCTCCGCTGGCCGCATCGGCCGGCACGCGCGGGAGACGCACATGCACAAAGACCTGAACCCCGCCGCGGCCCCGGCCGCCACGCCCTCGACGCAAGCACCGGCCAAGCTCGACGCCTTCTGGATGCCGTTCACCGCGAGCCGGCAGTTCAAGAGCGCGCCGCGCCTGCTGGCCAAGGCAAAGGACATGCACTACTGGACGCCCGAGGGCCGCCAGGTTCTCGATGCGGTCGCCGGGCTGTGGTGCGTCAACGCCGGCCACGCGCGGCCAAAGATCGTCGCGGCGATCGCGGCGCAGGCCGCGGAGATGGATTTCGCACCGCCTTTCAACATGGCCCATCCGAAGGCCTTCGAGCTCGCGGAGAAGCTGGTCGCACTCGCGCCTGCCGGCCTCGACAAGGTGTTCTTCACCAACTCGGGCTCCGAAGCCGTCGAGACCGCACTCAAGATGGCGATCGCCTACCACCGCGCTCGTGGCGAAGGTCAGCGCACGCGCCTGATCGGCCGGGAGCGCGGCTACCACGGCGTCAACTTCGGCGGCATCTCGGTCGGCGGCATCGCCGGCAATCGCAAGAGCTTCGGCACCATGGTCGGCGGCGTCGACCACATGCGCCACACCCACGACCTCAAGAAGAACGCGTTCTCGCGCGGCTTGCCGGAGCACGGCGCGGATCTCGCCGACGACCTCGAGCGCATCGTCACGCTGCACGACGCATCGACGATCGCGGCGGTGATCGTCGAGCCGGTCGCGGGATCGACCGGCGTGCTGATTCCGCCCAAGGGCTACCTCGAGCGCTTGCGCGCGATCTGCGACAAGCACGGCATCCTGCTGATCTTCGACGAGGTCATCACCGGCTTCGGCCGACTCGGCTCGCCGTTCGCGGCGACCCACTTCAAGGTCACGCCTGACCTGATGACGGTCGCCAAGGGCATCACCAACGGCGCCGTGCCGATGGGCGCGGTGTTCGCCAAGGGCGCGATCCACGACGTCTTCATGACCGGTCCCGAGCACGCGGTCGAGTTTCCGCACGGCTACACGTACTCGGCGCACCCGCTCGCCTGCGCGGCGGCGCTCGGCACGCTGGAAACCTACGCCGACGAAGGCCTGCTGACGCGCGGCGCCAAGATGGCGCCGGTCTTCGAGCACGCGCTCCATTCGCTGCGCGAATCGCCGAACGTGATCGACATCCGGAACATCGGGCTGGTCGGCGGCATCGAGCTCGAGTCGATCCCCGGCAGCCCGGGCAAGCGCGCGTTCGACATCTTCCGCGAGTGCTTCGAGCGCGGCGTCCTGATCCGCACGACGGGCGACATCATCGCCCTGTCGCCGCCGTTGATCGTCGAGGAATCGCACATCGACCAGGCGATCAGCACGATCGCCGACGTGCTGAAATCGGCTTAGCCGATTTCAGCTTCGCCCAGGATCGCTCCCTCCCCAACCCCTCCCTCCGAGAGGGAGGGGCCGACCCCCTTGGGGTCGCTGTTGGAGAATCGCGGGTTTGCCACGAACGCGCGCATGGCTGACAACGCCTTTCTCCAGATCCGCGACCTCGTCAAGGACTTCGACGGCCACCGCGCCGTCGACAACGTCTCGATCGACATCGCCAAGGGCGAGGTGTTCGCCCTTCTCGGTTCCTCCGGTTGCGGCAAGACGACGCTGCTGCGCATGCTGGCCGGGTTCGAGACGCCGAGCTCGGGGACGATCACGCTCGCCGGCCGCGACCTGGCGGCGCTGCCGCCGTACGAGCGGCCGATGAACATGATGTTCCAGAGCTACGCGCTCTTCCCTCACCTCACAGTGTTCGACAACATCGCCTTCGGCCTGCGCCGCGATCGCCTGCCGAACGTCGAAGTGCGCAGCCGGGTCGAGGCGATGCTCAAGCTCGTCCAGCTCGAGCCCTACGCGAAGAGGAAGCCCCACCAGCTCTCGGGGGGCCAGCAGCAGCGCGTCGCCCTGGCGCGAAGCCTCGCCAAGAAGCCGCAGCTTCTCCTCCTCGACGAGCCGCTGGGCGCGCTCGACAAGAAGCTGCGCGAGGAAACGCAGCTCGAGCTCGCCAACATCATCCACGACGTCGGCGTCACCTGCGTGATGGTCACGCACGACCAGGAGGAGGCGATGACGATGGCCTCGCGCATCGCGGTGATGAGCGAAGGCCGGTTCCTGCAGGTCGGCGCACCGGCCGAGATCTACGAGACGCCGGCGAGCCGCTTCGTCGCCGACTTCATCGGCAACGTCAACCTGATGGACGGAACGCTCGTCGAGGACGAGGCCGACCACGTCGTCGTCGACTGCGGCGACGTCCGCCATCGCGTCGGCCACGGGATCACGGGCACGCGCGGCATGACGGTGACGGTCGCTCTCAGGCCGGAGAAGATCCTGCTCCGGCGCGACGCGCTGAAGTCGGCCCTGGTGCCGGACACCGGCGTCAATCGCGCCCACGGCACGATCAAGGAGGTCGCCTACTTCGGCAGCTTCACCGTCTATCACCTGCAGATGGCGAGCGGCCGCGTGCTCAAGATCAGCCAGAGCAACGTCGAGCGCCAGCCCGGCGCGCCGCTGACCTGGGGCGATGCGGCGTGGGCGAGCTGGACCGACCTCTCGCAGGTGGTGCTGACGCAATGAAGGTCGGCTCCCGCAGCGGGCGCTTCGCCGTCATCGCGGTCCCGTACGCATGGCTGCTGGTCTTCTTCCTGCTGCCCTTCCTCGTCGTCGCCCGGATCAGCGTCTCGGAGATGGAGACGACGACGATCAAGGACATCGTCACCTGGAAGGACGGCGCGTTCGCGATCAGCGCCAAGCTGGGCAACTACCTGCTGCTGGTGCAGGACGACCTCTACCTGCGCACCTACGTCTCGAGCCTGGTCTACGCGGCGGTGACGACCGTGCTCTGCCTCGCGATCGGCTATCCGTTCTCGTACTTCATGGCGCGCGCGCGGCGCTCGCTCCAGCCGGCCCTGCTCATGCTCGTCATGCTGCCGTTCTGGACGTCGTTCCTTCTGCGCGTCTACGCCTGGAAAGCGCTGTTGACCGAGAAGGGCCTGGTGGCGAACGCGATCGAGGCGATCGGTCTCGATCGCGCCCTGGCCTGGCTCGGCCTGATCCCGGGGCCGGGCCAGCTGATGAACACGCCGTTCTCGCTCGTCCTCGGCATGACCTACACCT
>JBDTPG010000242.1:0-4372 GCA_039932815.1 Caldimonas sp. | reverse complement strand
GCTTCGCCTCGAGCGTCAAGGTCGAGAACACGCGCGGCTTCGGCGCCGAGGTCGTCCTCGAAGGCGACACCTTCGAGGACGCGCGCGTCGCCGGCCTGAAGCTCGCGGAGGAGCGCGGCTACACCGTCGTCCATCCGTTCGACGATCTCGCCGTGATCGCCGGCCAGGGCACGGTCGCGCTCGAGATGCTCGCCCAGCAGCCCGAGATCGACACCCTCGTCGTCGCGATCGGCGGCGGCGGCCTGATCGCCGGCATGGCGACGGCGGCGAAGGCGATCCGGCCCGACATCCAAGTCGTCGGCGTGCAGACCGAACGGTTCCCGGCGGCGTGGAATGCGATCCACGACGGCCACCGCGAAAGCCGCCAGGCGACGATCGCCGACGGCATCGGCGTCAAGTCGCCCGGCGCGCTGACGCTGCCGGTGATCCGCGCCCTCGTCGACGACGTCGTCCTCGTTTCCGAAGACGACATCGAGCAGGCGATGCTGATGCTGCTCGAGATCGAGAAGACGGTCGTCGAAGGTGCCGGCGCGGTCGGCCTCGCGGCGCTGTTGAAGGAGCCGGCGCGCTTCGCCGGCAAGAAGGTCGGCCTCGTCCTCTGCGGCGGCAACATCGAGCCGCTGGTGCTTGCCGAGATCATCGAGCGCGGCATGGTGAAGTCGGGCCGGCTGGTGCGTTTGCGCGTCGACGTGCGCGACGTTCCGGGCGCGCTCGCCGAGGTCGCCGCGCTGCTCGCCCGCCTCGGCGCCAACATCGACGAAGTCCAGCACCAGCGCGCGTTCACTTCGCTCTCGGTCGAGCGCGTCCAGATCGAGGTCGTGGTGCAGACGCGCGGGGCCGCCCACGTGAAGGCGATCCTCGAGGCGATGCGCGCCGAAGGCTACGACGCCGAGCGCGTCGGCTGACGGTCCATCGAGTCGGGCGCGCCTGCGCCAGAATCGTCGTCCGCTTCACCCGCCCGCCCACCATGCGACGCCGAACGATCCTCCTCACCTCGGCGTCGCTGCTTGCCTTCGAGAGCCCGCTCATGGCCGCCAACCGCACCGCCGCGTCCTCGTTCGCTCATGAGGAGGGCAGCGCGGTCGCCCTGGCGCTGGCGATGGCCGAGGGACGCGCGACGTCGGAGCGGCTGGTGCGCGATTGCCTGGCGCGGATCGAGGCGATCGATCGCCACGGGCCGCGCCTGCACAGCGTGATCGAGCTCAATCCCGAGGCGATCGCGATCGCCAAGGCGCTCGACGGCGAGCGCAAGGTCGGCCGCCTGCGCGGCCCGCTGCACGGCGTGCCGGTGCTGCTCAAGGACAACATCTCGACCGGCGACCGGATGAGCACGTCGGCCGGATCGCTGGCGCTCGACGGCGTACGCGCGGCGCGCGACGCGCACATCGTCAAGCGGCTGCGCGACGCCGGTGCCGTGATCCTCGGCAAGACCAACCTGAGCGAGTGGGCCAACATCCGCTCGACGCGCTCGGTGAGCGGCTGGAGCGCGCGCGGCGGCCTGACCCGCAATCCCTACGCGCTCGACCGCAGCACCAGCGGCTCGAGCTCCGGCACGGCGGCGGCGGTCGCGGCGAGCCTGGCGCCGCTCGGCGTCGGCACCGAAACCGACGGTTCGATCGTCTCGCCGTCGTCGATCTGCGGCCTGGTCGGGCTGAAGCCGACGGTCGGCCGCCTCAGCCGCGACGGCATCGTGCCGATCTCGCCGAGCCAGGACACGCCGGGCCCGATGACGCGCAGCGTCGCCGACGCGGCCCTGCTCTACGCGGCGATGGCCGGCCGCGACGGCGCCGACGAAGCGACCTCGGCCGCTCCCGCCGGCCCGGTGCCGGCGACGATCGCGCTGCCCGACGACGCGCTGCGCGGCGCCCGCCTCGGCGTCGCGCGCGCCTACTTCACCGGCTTCGACGAGCTCGACGGCCTGATCGAGCAGGCGATCGTCGTTCTCCAGCGGGCGGGCGCAGAAATCGTCGATCCGGTCGACCTGCCGCTGCCGACCTATTCCGACGCCGAGCTCCGCGTCCTGCTCTACGAGCTGAAGGCAAGCCTGCCGCGCCACCTCGCGACGTTCGCGCCCGGCGCCAAGGTGAAGACGCTCGCCGATGCGATCGCCTTCAATCGATCCCACCGCGAGCGCGAGATGCCCTGGTTCGGCCAGGAGCTGTTCGAGAAGGCCGAGGCTTACGGCGGCCTCGACACCAAGGAGTATCTCGACTCGCTCGCCGAGTGCCGCAAGGGCGCACGCGACGACGGCCTCGACCGCGTCCTGAAGGCGCACCGTCTCGATGCGCTGATCGCGCCGACGGGCGGCCCGGCGTGGCTCATCGACCCCGTCAACGGCGACCACTCCGGCGCGAGCTTCTCGTCGCCGGCGGCGGTCGCGGGCTACCCTCACCTCACGGTGCCGGCCGGCTTCGTTCGCGGCCTGCCGGTCGGCCTGTCGTTCGTCGGCGCGGCGTGGAGCGAGGAGCGCTTGCTGGCGCTCGGCCACGCCTACGAAAAGATCACCGCGCATCGACGAGCGCCGCGCTACGCGACGAGAACGACGCCGACCGAGACCGCGTAGCGTTGGGAACGCGACGGCTTGAGCGGCGGCGTCAGCCCGCGACTCGCCGCAACACCACGTAGAGCCCTTCGACCGCTTCGCCCTGATCCTCGCGCACCGGCGCTTGCTCCATCGCTTCGACCGCGAAGCCGTGCAGCGCTGCGAGCCGCGCGAGATAAGCCTTCGAGTGCGCGTAGCGAAGGCTCGGCAGGAGGCGCAGGTCGGCATCGCCGTCGTCCAGCGCTTCGACCGAAAAGCAGAACATGCCGCGCGCCATGGCGCGCTCGAGCGAGGCGAACACCGGCGCCAGGTCGCCGACGTAGATGAAGACGTCGGCGGCGAGGACGAGGTCCCAGCGCTCGTCGCTCTGCGCGAGAAACTCGACGATGTCGGCGTGCGCCAGACGGTCGTAGACGTCGAGCGCGCGGGCCTTCTCGATCATTCGTGCCGACAGGTCGACGCCGGTCAGCCGCCCGACCCGGGGCTTGACGAGCGGGCCGCACAGTCCGGTGCCGCAGCCGAGGTCGAGCGCCGATTGCCATCGTGCGTCGCCGCCTGCGCGGGCGACCAGCAGGTCGACCAGCTGACGGTGCGCCTGGTAGCGCAGCTCGCCGACGAGGTGGCTGTCGAAGTCGTCGGCGTAGCCGTCGAACAGCCCGGCGACGTACTCGCGCGGCGGTGCCGCCGGCGCCGCGCCGGCGCCGACCGACGCGAGGTAGAACTGGTGCAGGTCGCCCTCCGCGCCGTGGCGAAGCGCCTCGCCAAACGCGTGTGCCGCCTCGTCGAAACGCTGCATTTCCCTGAGCAACGTGCCGCTGGCGCTCCAGGCCGCCGCGTGGTGCCCATCGACGGCGAGCAGGCGCTGGAACGCCGCCAGCGCCTCGCCGGCGCGACCGAGCTGCGCCAGCGCCGTGCCGCGGTGCAGCCAGGCGTCGACGCTGTCGCGCTCGACGGCGAGCGCCGCGTCGGCGCTCTGCAGCGCGTCGCCGGGCCGCGCCAGCCGCAGCTGCACGGCGGCGAGGTTGATCAGCGTCGAAGGGCGGCCGGGGACGAGCGCGAGCGAAGCCCGGTAGTGCTGCTCGGCCGCGGCGAAGTCTCCGGCCTGCTGCCGGCCGAGCGCGGCGAAGAAATGGCCCTTGGCCTGCTCGAAGGGATCGTCGATCAACGCCATGGTGTCTCGCGACGACAAGCGTCAGGCAAGCGCCGAGCGGTAGAGCGCGAGCAGCTTGCTCCACGCGCGTTCCGCATCCGGCGGGCTGTAGATCGGCGCGCCGGATTCGGTCGGCATGTCGGCGATGCACCAGCCGTGGCGCGCCGGATAGACCTCGATCTCGACCGGCACCCTGGCGGCGACGAACGCCGCGCGCAGCTTGTCCTTTGCTTCCGGCTGGCGCTGATCGTCGTTGGCGGCGACGCCGATGTACATGCGGGCGCGGATGCGCGGCGCGAGCAGGTGCGGGCTGTCGGCCTTGTCGGTGACGAGGCCGCCGCCATGGAACGAGGCACCGGCGCCGATGCGCTCCGGCACCGCCGCGGCGGTTCGCATCGCCAGCGCGCCGCCCATGCAGTAGCCCTGCGTGCCGATCCTGCGCGCGCGATCGACCTGCGCCTGGGCGTCGAGGAAGGCGACGTAGACGGCGGCGTCCTTTTCGGCGGCGCCGACGGCGTTGATCGAGCCGATCAGCGGGCCGAGCCTGGCTCGCGTCGCGGCGTCGGTGAAATCGACGTTTGCTGCCGTCTCGTACTGCGGCGACTTGGACACGCGGTAGAAGAGATTGGGCACCAGCACCGCGTAGCCTTCGCCGGCGAGCCGGCGGCCCATCTCGCGCA
>JBDTPG010000241.1:0-4414 GCA_039932815.1 Caldimonas sp. | reverse complement strand
AGCGCTCGTCGTCGCCCCAGATCGTGCGGATCATGCTCGGCCACGGCTTCTTGACGACCAGGATGCCGCCCTTGCCGTTCGGCACGTCGTGGCCCTGCTCGTCGACGACGGCCGCGTCGATGCCCGGGAACGGCAGCGTGCACGAGCCGGGCACGAGCGGCGTCGCGCCGGGGAGCGGCGTGATCATGTGGCCGCCGGTCTCGGTCTGCCAGAACGTGTCGACGACCGGACAGCGGCTGCCGCCGACGTGCTTGTAGTACCACTCCCAGGCGGCCGGGTTGATCGGCTCGCCGACCGTCCCGAGGATGCGCAGGCTCGACAGGTCGAAGCTCTTGGGATGGACCTTGTCGTTGCTCTCCGCCGTCTTGATGAGGGCGCGGATGGCCGTCGGCGCGGTGTAGAAGATCGAGACCTTGTGCTTGGCGATCGTCTGCCAGAAGCGGCCCGCGTCGGGGTACGTCGGGATCCCCTCGAAGACGACCTCGGTGCCGCCGAGCGCGAGCGGCCCGTAGGTGATGTAGGTGTGGCCCGTGACCCAGCCGATGTCGGCGGTGCACCAGAAGACGTCGTCGGGTTTCAGGTCGAAGGTCCACTTGGTCGTCAGCGCCGCGTGCAGCAGGTAGCCGCCGGTCGAGTGCTGGACGCCTTTCGGCTTGCCGGTCGATCCCGACGTGTAGAGCAGGAAGAGCGGATGCTCGGCGAGCACCCATTCCGGCTCGCAGGTGCCGGGCTCCTTGTCGACCAGCTCGTGCAGCCACTTGTCGCGCGGCGCGACGAACTCGACCTTGCCGCCGGTGCGGCGATAGACGATGACGTCGCGCACGGCGACGTTCGGCCCGGTCAGCGATTCGTCGACGATGGCCTTCAGCGGCAGCGCCTTGCCGCCGCGCATCTGCTCGTCGGCGGTGATCACCATCACCGCGCCGGTGTCGGCGATGCGGTCGCGCAGGCTTTGCGCCGAGAAGCCGCCGAAGACGACCGAGTGGATCGCGCCGATGCGCGCGCAGGCGAGCATCGCGACCACGCCCTCGATCGACATCGGCATGTAGATGACGACGCGATCGCCCTTGACGAGCCCGCGCGCCTTCATCGCGTTGGCGAGCTTGCAGGTGCGCTCGAGCAGCTCGGAATACGTGACCTTGGTGACGGCGCCGTCGTCGGCCTCGAAGATGATCGCGGTCTTGGCGCCGAGGCCGGCCTCGACGTTGCGGTCGAGGCAGTTGTACGAGGCGTTGAGCGTGCCGTCCTCGAACCACTTGAAGAACGGCGGCGCGTCGTCGTTGAGGACGCGCCGGAACGGCGTCCGCCACGAGATCAGCTCCTTCGCCAGCCGCGCCCAGTAGCCCTGGTAGTCGCGCGCGGCTTCGTCGCAGAGCGCCTGATAGGCCGGCATTCCGGACACCCAGGCGTCCTTCATGGCGGCGGCGGGCGGCGGGTACACGTGTTGTTCTGCGCTCATGGCGGGGTGTCTCCTTGCGTCGTGATCGCCTCTTTTACCTCATGTGCGCCACCTGGAATTTGCGCACCCGCAAACCCGGCCGACGATGACCGCACCCACCGACCCGCGCCGACCGCAACTGCGCCCGCTTCCCGACTTCATCTTCATGAGCCGGTGGCTGCAGATGCCGCTCTACCTCGGGCTCATCCTGGCCCAGTGCGTCTACGTCTACCACTTCTGGGTCGAGCTGGTCCATCTGATCCAGGCCGCGATGGGCAGCAACTCAGCCTTGTGGGCGCTGATCACCGGCATCGGCTACGAGCAGTCGTCCGGGGCCTCGGCCGGAGGCCAGAAGCTCCGAGAACACGCCGGTCTCGGTGATGATGTGGCAGACGATCATCCACGTCGCGTTCCTGCTGTCGGCGATCGCGATCGCCTATATCGACCGCCTGCTCAACACGACGTCTACGGGCGCGCACCGGCGCCATCCGCCGCAGGAAGGCGTCTGACGCGGCTGCCAGCGAGCAGCAGCGCGACGCCGATCGCGGCCGAGACGAGCGAACCGCCGATCACGCCCAGCTTGACCTGCGTCGCGAAGCGCGCGTCCAGGCCTTCGAAGGCGAGGCCGCCGACGAACAGGCTCATCGTGAAGCCGATGCCGCAGAGGAAGGCGATCGCCAGGAAGTCGCGCCACTGCGCACCCTCGGGAAGACGCGCGCCGGTAGCGCGGAGAAAGAGCCATGAGGCGAGGAAGACGCCGCAAGCCTTGCCGACGACGAGCCCGGCCGCGATCCCGAGCGGCACGCCTTCGCGCAGCGTCGCCAGGTCGACGCCGGCGAGGTCGACCCCGGCGTTGACGAAGGCGAACGCGGGCAGGACGAGGAAGGCGACCCACGGCTGCAGCGCGTGCTCGGCGCGCTCGAGCGGCGAGCCGCCGGATCGATCGGCGAGCGGGATCGCGAGTGCGGTGACGACGCCGGCCAGCGTCGCGTGCACGCCGGACTTGAGCACGCACACCCAGACGACGAGGCCGACGATCGCGTACGGGCCGATCGCCGCGACGCGCGCGCGGTTGAGCGCCAGCAGCACGACTGCGCCGACGCCGGCAGCCGCCAGCATCGGCAGCGACAGGTCGTCGGTGTAGAAAAGACCGATGACGACGATGGCGCCGAGGTCGTCGATGATCGCCACCGCGGTGAGAAACACTTTCAGCGAGGCCGGCACCCTCGGCCCGAGCAGGGCGACGACGCCGAGCGCGAAGGCGATGTCGGTCGCCATCGGGATCGCCCAGCCGCGCAAGGCCAGCGCATCGCCGCGGTTCACCGCGGCGTAGACCAGCGCCGGGACGATCATTCCGCCGAGGGCGGCGACGACCGGCAGCGCGGCCTGGCGCGGCGAGGCGAGCTCGCCGGCGAGCAGTTCGCGCTTGATCTCGAGGCCGACGAGAAAGAAGAACACCGCCATCCACAGGTCGTTGATCCACACCGACAGCGGCTTGGCCATGACCAGCCACGGATCGGCGACGCGCAGCTCGCCCGGCAGGCCGATCAACGCCCGGTAGCCGTCGCCGAGCGGCGAGTTGGCGACGACGATGGCGACCAGCGCAGCCATAGCCAGGGCGATGCCCCCGGCCGATTCCGACGCGATGAAGTTCTTCAGCTTCGAGGTCATCAAGGGTTCCGCCG
Source organism: Caldimonas sp. (assembly GCA_039932815.1). Taxonomy (GTDB): domain Bacteria; phylum Pseudomonadota; class Gammaproteobacteria; order Burkholderiales; family Burkholderiaceae_C; genus Schlegelella_A. Next base: position 1,291 of record JBDTPG010000241.1, on the reverse strand, counting down.
ATCCGGTTTCGTAAACTCGCACGTCGCAGCGTCTCCTTGCACACCATGACCACCATCCGCCACGCCGACTTCGTCGACAGCATCGCCGCGGCGCTGCAGTACATCAGCTTCTACCATCCCGCCGACTACATCGCCCACCTCGCCCGCGCCTACGAGCTCGAGCAAGGGCCGGCGGCAAAAGACGCGATCGCGCAGATCCTCACCAACTCGAAGATGTGCGCCGAGGGTCACCGGCCGATCTGCCAGGACACCGGGATCGTCAACGTCTTCCTGAAGATCGGCATGGACGTCCGCTTCGCGGACTTCCCGGGCAGCGTCGAGGACGCCGTCGACGACGGCGTTCGCAAAGGCTACCTCGACGCCGACAACCCGTTGCGCGCATCGATCGTCGGCGACCCGCACTTCGAGCGAAGGAACACCAAGGACAACACGCCGGCCGTGGTGCAGATGAGCCTGGTGCCCGGCAACACCATCGACGTGATCGTCGGCGCCAAGGGCGGCGGCAGCGAGAACAAGAGCAAGTTCATCATGATGAACCCGAGCGACGACCTCGTCGCCTGGGTGCTGAAGACGGTGCCGACGATGGGCGCCGGCTGGTGCCCGCCCGGGATTCTCGGCATCGGCATCGGCGGCACGGCGGAAAAGGCGATGCTGCTCGCGAAGACAAGCCTGATGGAAGACATCGACATGTTCGATCTCAAGCAGCGCGGTCCACGGGACAAGACCGAGGCGCTGCGGATCGAGCTGTTCGACAAGGTCAACGCCCTCGGCATCGGCGCGCAGGGACTGGGCGGCCTCTCGACCGTCCTTGACGTCAAGATCGCGATGGCGCCGACGCACGCGGCGAGCAAGCCGGTGGCGATGATCCCGAACTGCGCCGCGACGCGGCACGCCCATTTCGTCCTCGACGGCTCGGGGGCCGCCTACCTCGAGCCGCCGAGTCTCGACCTCTGGCCCGACGTCAAATGGGCCCCCGACTACAACAAGTCGAAGAAGGTCGACCTCGACACGCTGACGAAGGAAGAGGTCGCGCGCTGGAAGCCGGGCGAGACGCTGCTCCTGCGCGGCCGGATGCTGACCGGCCGCGATGCCGCGCACAAGCGCATCCAGGACATGCTCGCCAGGGGTGAGCCGCTGCCGGTCGATTTCACGAACCGCGTCATCTACTACGTCGGCCCGGTCGATCCGGTGCGCGACGAGGTCGTCGGCCCGGCCGGTCCCACGACCTCGACGCGGATGGACAAGTTCACCGAGATGATGCTCGCGCAGACCGGGCTCATCGCGATGATCG
>JBDTPG010000240.1:0-4414 GCA_039932815.1 Caldimonas sp. | reverse complement strand
GCGGCGCGCGGCGCGATCTCGGCGGCGGCGAACTGCTGCACCGTGTCGCGCAGCATGTCGATCGTTTCGCCGAGGTCGAAGGCGAGGCCGGGCAGGTGGGGCATGGGAGTCTCCGGGCAGCAAGGTCGCGGGCGAGGCAAGCTTAACGCCGCCCCGGCGCAGCGCGCATCAGAGCTGCACCCGCGTCCCGAGCTCGATCACGCAGTTGTCGGGCAGGCGGAAGAACGCCGCGACGCTGCCCGCGTTGCGCGACATCGCGGCGAAGAGCGCCTCGCGCCAGCGAGTCATCGCCGGGCCGCGGCTCGGCACGATGATCTCTCGGCTCAGGAAATACGACACCTCGAACGGGTCGATGTCGAGCCCGAGCGCGCGACACAGCGCGAGCGCCTCGGGAACGTCGGGGCTGTCCATGAAGCCGTAGCGGAGCTGGACGCGCCAGAAGCCCGGGCCGAGCGCCGTCACCGTGGCGCGCTCCGACGGCTCGATCTGCGGCACCTCGGCGAAAGCGACGTTGAGGATGAGATTGCGCCGGTGCAGCACCTGGTTGTGCTTGAGGTTATGGAGCAGCGCCTGGGGCACTGTGCTGGTGTCGGCCACCGCGTACACCGCGGTTCGCGAGCTGCGCGGCAGCGTCTCGTGCACGAGCTCGTCCAGGAACGGCCCGAGCTCCGGCTCGTCCTCGTGGACATGCGCGAGCAAGCGCTCGCGGCCGCGCTTCCAGGTCGCCATCGCGAGGAAGGTCGCCGCGCCGAGGACCAGCGGGAACCAGCCGCCGTCGAGGAACTTGACCGCGCACGACGCGACCAGCAGCGCGTCGAAGGCAAGGAAGACGCCGGTCGCCGCAAGCGCGACCGGCAGCGGATAGCCCCAGCCATGGCGAACGACGAAGAACGTGAGCAAAGTGGTGATGAGCATGGTCACCGTCACGGCGATGCCGTAGGCGCCGGCGAGCGCCGACGAGCTGCCGAACGCGACCGCCGCGCCCACGACGGCGACCAGCAGAATTCGGTTGACCGCCGGCATGTAGATCTGGCCGGACTTGCTCGCTGAGGTGAAGTCGACGCGGATCCGCGGCAGCACGCCGAGCTGGATGGCCTGGCGCGTCATCGAGTACGCGCCGGAGATGACCGCCTGCGACGCGATGACCGCGGCGCACGTCGCCAGCGCCAGCGCCGGCAGCAGCCACGCTTCTGAAAAGAGTCGGAAAAAGGGATTGTCGAGGGCGCTCGGTTCGCGCATCAACAGCGCGCCCTGGCCCATGTAGTTGAGCGCGAGTGCCGGCAACACGATCGCCGTCCACGCGATCTGGATCGGCCGCCTGCCGAAGTGCCCCATGTCGGCATAGAGCGCCTCGGCACCGGTCAGGGCGAGGACGATCGCACCGACAGCTGCGAAGACCTGCCAGCCGCGCTCGCGCAGGAACTCGTACGCGCGGCGCGGATCGAGCGCCTGCAGGATGGTCGGCTCCTGGACGATCTGCCAGACGCCGGTCGCGGCCAGCACCGCGAACCAGAGCAGGATGATCGGCCCGAAAGCGATGCCGACGCGGCGCGTGCCGTATCGCTGGACGAGGAAGAGCCCGACCAGGATGCCGACGGCGATCGGCACCACCCAGGTCCTCAGCGCCGGCGCGGCGACCTCGAGCCCTTCGGCGGCGCCGAGCACGGAGATCGCCGGCGTGATGACGCTGTCGCCGTAGAACAGCGCCGCGCCGAACACGCCGATGAGGAGCAGCGCGTTCCTGCGCCTTGCGCTCGTCCCGGCCGCGTGCACCGCCAACGCGGTGAGCGCCATGATGCCGCCCTCGCCACGGTTGTCGGCGCGCAGGATGAGGACGACGTACTTCAGCGTCACGACGACCATCAGCCCCCAGAAGATCGTCGAGACGGCGCCAACGATGTGAGCAGCCCCAAGCGGCACGCCGGTCGCCGGGCTGAAGATCTCCTTCATCGTGTACAGCGGGCTGGTGCCGATGTCGCCGTAGACGACGCCGAGGGCGCCGAGGGTGAGGCCCGCCAGGCCTTGGCGCCCGATGGGGCTGTTCATGGTCTTCCTTGCTGAAGAGAAGACCGGGTTGTAGAAGCGTCCGCGTCAGGATCGCATAAGGCCGGCACCCGATTCAGTCGACGACCAGGCGATAGCCGACGCCGGTCTCGGTCAGCAGGTGGCGCGGTTCTGACGGCACCGCCTCGAGCTTGGCGCGCAGCTGCGCCAGGTAGAGGCGCAGGTAGTGGGTGTCGAGAACGTGCTCCGCGCCCCAGACATCGGCCAGCAGCTGGCGGTGCGTGACGACGCGGCCGGCGCCGCGTACCAATCGGGCCACGAGCTTGAACTCGGTCGGCGTCAGGTGCAGCGGCCGGCCGTCGCGCTCGATGCGGTAGGCGTCGACGTCGATGAGCAGGTCGCCGCGCTGGTAGCGCGTCGTCGCCGGCTTGAGCGTCGTGCCCCGGTGGCGCAGCGCGACGCGGATGCGCGCGAGCAGCTCGCTGACGCCGAACGGCTTGGTCAGGTAGTCATCCGCGCCCTCGTCGAGGAGGCTGATCTTGTCGACCTCCTGATCGCGCGCGGAGGCGACGATGATCGGCATCGCGCTCGTGCGGCGAACGGCGCGGACCAGTTGCGCGCCATCGCCGTCGGGCAGGCCCAGGTCGAGGACGACGACGTCGGGCGGATCGTGTTCCAGGAGCGCGGTCGCCTCGCTGACCGTCACCGCCGTCAGCACGTCGAAGCCTTCGGCGGCGAGCGCCGTGCGCAGCAGGCCGCGGATCTCGCGGTCGTCCTCGACGATCAGTACCTTGATGCTCACGACGGCGTCTCGGCGGTCGGCTGTTCCGGGATGGGCATGGCCAGCGTGAGGCGGCAGCCGCCGTGCGCGCGCCGGCTCACGGCGAGCGTCGCGCCGTGCGCGTCGGCGATGGCCTTGCAAAGGGCCAGGCCCAGCCCGGCGCCGCGCGCGTCGCTCGCACCGCGGCCGCGATAGAAAGGCTCGAAGATGCGCGTCTCGTCGCCCGGCGCGATGCCGGGGCCCCGCTCCTTCACGCTCAGCACGAGCCGCTCGCTACGGCGCACCACGCTCAGATCGACCCGCCCTGCGCTGTACTTCAGCGCGTTGTCGAGCAGGTTGGTCGCCAGCTGCGCGAGCAGCGTGGCATCGCCGCGCACGAGCGGCAGGGCGCGCGCGACGCGCGAGCGGATGCGCTCTCCGCAAGGCCGTGCGCGCAGCCGGCCGAGGACGCTACCGACGATCTCCTCCAGGGACTGCCACTCGCCCTGCAGCGATCCGTTGCCCGCCGACAGACGCACGAGCTGCAGGGTGTTCTCGGTGACCGCGGTCAGGTAGTGCGCCTCGGCAGCGATTCCGGCAAGCATCCGGTCCTGTTCCTCGACCGCGAGGCGGCTGCGCTGCTCCTGGAGCGACGAAGCCGCGGCGACGATCGCCGCCAGCGGCGTCCGCAAGTCGTGCGACACCGACGCGAGGAAGGTGGCATGGACGTGCTGGCGCTCGACCTCCGCGCGCGCGGCGAGGTTGGCGGCGGAGAGGCGCAGCCGCCAGACGCCCTGCGCGATCAGCGCGGCGATTGCCTGCGCATGTTCGCGGGCGACGACGTCGCTCGCGACCGCGGGCGCGATGCGCGCCGCGCCGACGACGCGGTCGCGCGTTCCGAGCGGCACGAACCAGGCCTCGAGCCCGGGCCAGCGCCCCGTTCCCGGCCCGAGCACGGCCGCTTCGGCGATGCAGCAGCGCAGGGCGCGGCGAACGTCTTCGTCCGAGCCGTCGGCCGCGGCGATCCGCCCGTCGATCGCGGTGACGAGGACGACGGGCGCCGGGAAGTGCTGCTGCAGCGCGCTGCGGCCGAGGTCGATCGCCTCGTCTTCGCTGTTCGCCGCGGCGAGATCGATGGCGAGACTGCGCAACTGGCTGGCGCGTTCCTCGCTCTCGCGCGCCGCGGTCGACTCGCGCTTCAGCCCGGTCGACAGGTAGCTGACGAGCAGGGCGACCGCGAGCATCGCGACCAACGCGATCAGGTGCTCGCGGTGCTCGACCTGCAGCGTGAAGCGCGGCGGCACGAAGAAGAAGTTCAGCGCGACGACGGCGCCGATGGCGCCCCCGACCGACGCCAGCCGCGGCAGCAAGTAGGAGGCCGCGACGACGGCCAACAGGTAGATCATCGCCTGGCTCATGAGCGAGATCTCGCGATCGAGCAAGTCGCAGAGCGCGGTTGCCGCGAGCACCAGCGCGGCGGCGATGGCGCCGCCGCGCCAACGCCGGAACCGGGCGCCAGGGGTCGGCTTCATCGGCCGAGCGTAGCAGCGGGCACGTCAGGAAAGCATCAGGAGCGAGAGCGAGGCGCGCCGCTTGCCCCTATCCTCGGGCCATGCTGCGTCAGTCAGCCTCCAGCCTCGCCATCGACAC
>JBDTPG010000239.1:0-4424 GCA_039932815.1 Caldimonas sp. | reverse complement strand
CGCCGAGCTCGGGCGGCGTCTGCTCGAGCGCGTTCTTGACGCTCGAGACGATCTGATTCAGCGGGTCGGTGAGCGCTTCCAGGATCTCGTTCGACGAGATCGTGAAGCTGCGCGGCACGCCTTCGGAGAGGTTGCGGCCCTTGACCTCGATCTCCTTGACCTCTGAGCCGGGGAAGGCCGAGCCGATGCTCTTCTTGATCATCTCGGCCGTCGGCTCGCCGATCAGCATGCCGTAGTTGCGCCGGATGTAGTTGATGATGGCCTCGTCGAACTTGTCGCCGCCGACCCGCACCGAGCCCTTGTAGACCATGCCCCCGAGCGAGATCACGCCGACTTCGGTCGTGCCGCCGCCGATGTCGACGACCATCGAGCCGCTCGCTTCGCTCACCGGCAACCCGGCGCCGATCGCCGCCGCCATGGGCTCTTCGATCAGGTAGACGTCGCTCGCGCCGGCGCCGAGCGCCGATTCGCGGATCGCGCGCCGCTCGACCTGGGTCGAGCCGCAGGGCACGCAGATGATGATCCTCGGGCTCGGCCTCAGGATGGACCGCGGATGGACCATCTTGATGAACTGCTTCAACATCTGCTCGGTGACGGTGAAGTCGGCGATGACGCCGTCCTTCATCGGCCGGATGGCTTCGATGTTGCCGGGCACCTTGCCGAGCATCGCCTTGGCTTCGGCGCCGACGGCCTGGATGGTCTTCTTGCCGTGGGGGCCGCCCTCGTGGCGGATGGCGACGACGGAAGGCTCGTCGAGGACGATCCCCTTGCCGCGCACGTAGATCAGCGTGTTGGCGGTGCCGAGGTCGATCGCGAGGTCCGTCGAGAAATAGCGACGAAAGGATCCGAACATTGAGGTGTGGGGAAGGCGTCCCGGAGGGCTTCGACAGGAGAAGGAATCGGATGACGCCGAGCCCTTCGCAGCGGCGATGAGGGCCGTGAATTAACCGGGGATAATAACTCAAGGCTCTCGCGCTTTCGAGCGCTGCACGGCCCATTTCGCCCCGATGTCACGGCGCATAGCGTCTCTTATTTCTCGATGGCCCTGACCCCTTTCGACGTGCGTCGCATCGCCGAGCTCGCGCGTCTCGATCTCGGCGCCGAAGAGCAGGCCCGGATGCTCGAGCAGCTCAACAGCTTCTTTCGCATCGTCGAGCAGATGAGCGCGGTCGAGACGAGCGGCGTCGAGCCCCTGTACACGCCGCTGGCGGCGGTCCAGGAAGCCCACCTGCGCCTGCGCGACGACGAGGTGAGCGAAGTCGTCGAGCGCGAGGCCAATCAGCAGAGCGCGCCGGCGACCCGCGACGGGCTTTACCTCGTGCCGAAGGTGATCGAGTGAGCGAAGCGCCGCATGATCTCGGCGTCGCCGAGGTAGCCCGTGCTATCCGTACGGGCAGGCTTTCGAGCGTCGAAGTGACGACGCACCTGCTCGGCCGCTTCGCCGGCCACGAACGGCTCGGCACGGCCTTGTCGATCGACGGCGAAGGCGCGCTCGCGCAAGCCGCCGAAGCAGACCGGCGCCGGGCAGCGGGCGCGACCGGGCCGCTGCTTGGCGTGCCCATTGCCCACAAGGACATCTTCGTCACGCGTGGCCACCCGACGACGGCGGGCTCGCGCATGCTCGCCGGCTACCGCAGCCCGTTCGATGCGACCGTCGTGGCGCGCCTCGCAGAAGCCGGCACGGTAACGCTCGGCAAGCTCAACTGCGACGAGTTCGCGATGGGCTCGAGCACCGAGAACTCGGCCTTCCACGTCACCAGGAATCCCTGGGACGAGAGTCGGGTCCCCGGCGGCTCGTCGGGCGGCTCGGCGGCCGCGGTGGCGGCGCGGCTCCTGCCGGCGGCGACCGGCACCGACACCGGCGGCTCGATCCGCCAGCCGGCGAGCTTTTGCGGCATCACCGGCATCAAGCCGACCTACGGCGTCTGCTCGCGCTACGGGATGATCGCCTTCGCGTCGAGTCTCGACCAGGCCGGCGTGCTGGCGCGCAGCGCCGAGGACTGCGCCCTCGTCCTCGGCGCGATGAGCGGATTCGATGCGCGCGACTCGACGAGCGCCGAGCGGCCGCCGCAGGACTTCCGCGCCGAGTTGGCCAAGGCGCGCGCCGGCGCCTCGCCGGGCAAGCCGCTGCAGGGCCTGCGCATCGGCCTGCCCAAGGAGTTCTTCCCCGCGGCGCTGGCGAGCGACGTCGAGAACGCCTTGCGCGCGGCGCTGGCCGAGATGGCGCGCCTCGGCGCGACGCTCGTCGACGTCCAGCTGCCGCGCACCGAGCTGTCGATCCCGGTTTACTACCTGATCGCGCCGGCCGAGGCGTCGTCGAACCTGTCGCGCTTCGACGGCGTCCGCTACGGCCACCGCGCCGAGCACTACGAAGACCTGCAGTCGATGTACCGCGCCAGCCGCAGCGAAGGCTTCGGCGCCGAGGTCAAGCGCCGGATCATGATCGGCACCTACGTTCTCTCGCACGGCTACTACGACGCCTACTACCTGCAGGCGCAGAAGCTGCGCCGGATGATCGCCGACGACTTCCAGGCCTGCTTTCGCCACTGCGACGTGATCGCCGGGCCGGTCGCGCCGACCGTGGCCTGGCCGCTCGGCGCGCAGAGCGACGATCCGGTCGCCAACTACCTCGCCGACATCTTCACCCTGCCGGCGAGCCTCGCCGGCCTGCCGGGGATGAGCATTCCGGCGGGCTTCGGCGCCGCCGGAATGCCGGTCGGCCTGCAGCTGGTCGGCAACTACTTCGCCGAAGGAACGCTGCTGCACGCAGCGCACGCGTTCCAGCGTTCCACCGACTGGCATACGCGCGTGCCGCCGCTCGCCGAGGCAGGCCGATGACCGGCGAATCGGCGCGCCGGCCTGCGCTCGTGCGCGGCTTCGAGGTCGTCATCGGCATCGAGACGCACGCCCAGCTCTCGACCCGCTCGAAGATCTTCAGCGGCGCATCGACGGCCTTCGGCGCGGCGCCCAACACGCAGGCCTCGCCGGTCGATCTCGCCCTGCCGGGCACCTTGCCGGTCGCCAACCGCGGCGCGGTCGACCGGGCGATCCGCTTCGGCCTGGCGGTCGGCGCGACCATCGCGCCGGTCTCGATCTTCGCGCGCAAGAACTACTTCTATCCCGACCTGCCCAAGGGCTACCAGATCAGCCAGTACGAGACGCCGGTCGTGCAGGGCGGCGCCGTCGACTTCTTCGTCGGCGAGGTCGCGCACCGCGTCCAGCTGACGCGCGCCCACCTCGAGGAAGACGCCGGCAAGTCATTGCATGGCGTCGGCCGCGACGGCGAGCCGGGCGCCGGCGCACCGCTCGATTTCCAGGGCGACTGGTCCGGCATCGACCTGAACCGCGCCGGCACGCCGCTGCTCGAGATCGTCACCGAGCCCGACATGCGCTCGAGCGCCGAGGCGGTCGAGTACGCGCGCGCCCTGCACACGCTCGTCGTCTGGCTCGGCATCTGCGACGGCAACATGCAGGAAGGGAGCTTTCGCTGCGACGCCAACGTCTCGGTGCGCCGGCCCGGCGCGCCCTTCGGCACGCGGCGCGAGATCAAGAACCTGAACAGCTTTCGCTTCATGCAGCAGGCGATCGACTACGAGGTGCAGTGGCAGATCGACCTGATCGAGGACGGCGGCAGCGTCCAGCAGGCGACCGTGCTGTTCGACGCCGAGCACGGCGAGACACGGGCGATGCGGAGCAAGGAAGACGCACACGACTACCGCTACTTTCCGGATCCCGACCTGCCGCCGCTGGCGATCGGAGCCGACTGGATCGAGCGCGTCCGGGCGGCCATGCCGGAGCTGCCGCGCGACCGCGCAGCGAGGTTTCAAAGTGAATACTCGCTCAGTGCCTATGACGCGTCGATGATGACGCAGAGCTTGAAGCTCGCCGAATACTTCGAAGCCACCGCGGCGGCCGGTCGCGAACCCAAGCTGGCCGCGAACTGGATCATGGGCGAGCTGTCGCGGCGCCTCAACGCGACCGGACTGGGCGACATCCCGGTGCCGCCCGAGCGCCTTGCGGTGCTGATCGCGCGCGTCGCCGACCGGACGATCTCGAACGCCGCCGCGCGCCAGCTCCTCGACACGCTCTGGGACGACGGCAGCGCCGACGTCGACGCCCTGATCGACGCGCGCGGGCTGCGCCAGATGCGCGACACGGGCGCGCTCGAGCAGATCGTCGACGCGGTGATCGCGGCCAATGCCAAGTCGGTCGACGAGTTCCGCGCCGGCAAGGAGAAGGCGTTCAACGCCCTCGTCGGCCAGGCGATGAAGGCGAGCCAGGGAAAGGCCGATCCGGCCGAGGTCGGCGCGCTGCTGCGCAAGAAGCTCGCCTGACGCCGTCGGCGCCGCCGGCTACTTCACCGTCGTCTTGGTCGCGGTCGCCGGCGTCTTGGCGACGATCGCCGGCGCCATGGCAGCACCGGC
>JBDTPG010000238.1:0-4468 GCA_039932815.1 Caldimonas sp. | reverse complement strand
ACGCCCTGGGCGGCAGCGCGTTCTGGGGCCTGGAAGCGAACCGCGCCGGGCGCGGTGGCGTCGGCGGCTACGCCGAATACCTCGGCACCCTCGGCGTCGAAGGCGAAGCGATCCGCGACGTGCTGACCGTCGGCACGCGCGCCGCCGTCGGCATGGCCGGCGGCGGCGGCGTCTCGACCGGCGGCGGCCTCCTCGTCAAGGCCGGCGTCTACGGCATCGTCCGCGTCAACAACGATCTCGGCGTATCGCTCGAAGGCGGCTTCGCGCGCGCGCCGAACGGCAACTTCCGCGCCGTGCAGGCCTCGCTCGGCCTGGTCTGGGCGCTCGACGGGCCGGCGAGCACGGGCCCGGCGGCGCGGCCGACGCGTACCGACTTCAGCGCCGGCGGCGAGCGCTTCGACGCGCCTCGCAACGACGGCAGCGAGCGCGCCCTCAGCGCGGTCGCGCTGAAGCTCGATCGCTACCTGACGCCGAACTTCTACGTCAGCGGCAAGGTGCTGAGCGCGGCCGGCGGCGGCGCGAGCGGCTACAGCTCGGCGCTCGTCGGCGCCGGCTGGATGCAGCCGCTCGGGCCGCGCCTTCACGTCGGCGCCGAGCTGCTCGCCGGCGCCGGCGGGGGCGGCGGCGTCGGCGGCGGCGGCGCGCTGGTCGAGCCGCGCGCCTTCGTCGGCGTGCAGATCACGCCGGCGCTCGCCTTGCGGGCCGGCGCCGGGCGCGTCAAGGCATTCGGCGGCGAGCTGAACAGCAACGTCTTCGACCTCTCGCTCACCCTCGCCTACGGCGTCTCGTCGGGGAACTGAGCGCGGCGTCGCAGCGGGTCGCCGGCGCGATCGTGTACCGTCGCGGACTTTCAGGAGCTAGCCCCATGGCCGATACCAAGACCACCGGCGACAAGCCGCGCGCCCTCAGCCCGACGACCAAGCGAACCGGGCAGAAGCGCAGCCTCGAGCGCGGCAAGTCGACGCGAAAGAAGAACCCCGGCAAGCGCGCCCACAAAGGCGGCTGAGCTTGCTCCACCGCAAGGTCGGCGGCCGGGGCAACCTCGACCGCGCGGCGGGCAGGCTCTATTGCGGCGAGATCGGCGGGTGCACCTCCAGTGCGCCCCCCTTTGCTTTGGCGCCGGAGAGCTTCAGTCTCATCTTCTCGATCGCATGGGAAGGCTCCAGGCCTTTCGGGCAGACCTCGGCGCAGTTCATGATCGTGCGACAGCGAAACAGCCGGTAGGCGTCGTTCAGGTTGTCGAGCCGCTCCCCGGTAGCCCGGTCGCGGCTGTCGACGATGAAGCGGTAGGCCTGGATCAATCCGGCCGGGCCGACGAACTTGTCCGGATTCCACCAGTACGACGGGCACTGGCTGCTGCAGCAAGCGCACAGGATGCACTCGTACGACCCGTTCAGCCGGTCTCGCTCGGCCGGCGACTGAAGCCGTTCCTTCTCAGGCGGCGGGTCGGGGTTGACGAGGTACGGCTTGACCGAGTGGTATTGCCTGATGAACTGGGTCATGTCGACGACGAGGTCGCGGATGATCGGAAAGCCCGGCAGCGGGCGCAGGACCACCGGCTCCGCGAGGTCGTGAACGCGGGTGATGCAGGCCAGGCCATTGCGACCGTTGATGTTCATCGCGTCGGAGCCGCAGACGCCTTCGCGGCACGACTTCCTGAGCGTCAGGCTCGGGTCCTGCTGCTTCAACCGCAGGATCACGTCGAGCAGCATGTGCTCGCTCGGCAGGAGCTCGATCTCGAAGCCCTGAAGTCGCGGCTTGGCATCGCGCTCGGGGTCGAAGCGTGAAATCGAGAATTTCATGGCGGCCTTGGTTCGATGTCGTCGTTGCAGTGTCAGCGTTGCGCCTGGACCAGTATCCAGAGCACCCACTCGGCGAGCGCGATCAGGACGGCGGCGACGGCGCCCAGCAGGACGCGTTGCAGGCGCGGCGGGCGCGCGTAGTCGAGCAGGACATCGCGCAGGCCCACCCACATGTGCGCCAGCAGCACGCCGAAGAATCCCGACAGGCCGACGGCGCTGTCGGGTCGGCTGACCCATGCCTTCCAGGCTGCATAACCATGCGACGGCTGGAGCGAGAACGAGACGAGCAGAACGATCACGATGAGCAGCATGGCGGCGGCGCTGGCGCGTTGCACCCACCACGCCGCGAGGCCGGTAAACCGAGGTCTCACTGCAGGAGCGCCGCGGCCAGCAAGGCGACGGCAATCGCACTCAGGTTGACCAGCCAAGCGCTGCGTCGCGCCGAGCGCAGCGTCGAGCCGACATCGAAGTCCGACAGCAGGTGGCGGATTCCTGCCAGCAGATGGTGCGCCAGCGCCCAAGCCACGATCGCGATTGCCGTCCTGAAGGCGGGATGACCGAGCAGGCCGGTCACCTCTGCATACGACCGCTCGTCGCGCAGCGAGAGGGCGAGCAGGTAGACGGCCGGAGCAACGCATGCCGCCAGCACGATGCCGCTCAGCCGGTGGCCGATCGAAGTCAGGGCGCCGACCGGCATCCGGATCTTCGTGAGGTCGAGAAACCTCGGTCGAGGCCGCGGAGACACGGGAATCTTTCGCAAGGTGTAGCGTCGGCCCATCATGCAACACAAAGGCGGGCTCGGGAGCGGGAAGAGGACGGGAGCGGCCGGCGCTCCTGACGCCTGCTGCGAAGTTCCGCGGTCGAAACAGCGGCAACGAGCCTTGCAACGTTGGGAAAACGAGGGCGGCGCCGGCCCTGGCCGCCTCGCCGCCGACGCCGAGCAGGGCGAAATTCGCGACAACGCCCCGCCGCTCAGCGACGCCGAGCTGGTCCAGCTGCGGATTCGCGTCATCGCGCTGGAGAACCTGGTCATCGCGCTGCTCTCGCAAGCCCCGGACCGGCAGCTCGACTTGGCCCGCGTCATGGCCGGTCACATCTCGCCGCGGCCGGGCTTCACGGCGCATCGGCTGACGATCCATGCAGCAGCGCAGATGGTCAGCCTCGTCGAACGGGCGGGCTACTTCCGCGCTCCCGGCGACTCCGTCGATGCAACCACGATGAACGATCCGCCGCTTGCCGACGACGCGCCCTGAGCTCTGCGCTCGCAAGTCCGCGCTTCGACGCCTCAGTCGCGGGTGCGAAACGGCGCCCGGTACAGCCAGACGCGTCGACCTTCGCCGCTGTCGAGCACGAGCTGCGGCTGCAGGGTCGCGATCTCGAACTCGAGGCTCGCCAGCCACGCTCCCGGGTGCAGCTCGTGCGCCGCCTTGGCGGCTGCCCTGCCCATGCTCTCGGGTCTCTGGAAGAGATAGACGAGAGCGAAGCGCGACCAGTCGACGCTCCAGAAATCACCGCGCCTGACACGCGCGAAGCGGCAGCGCGCCGCCCCGGCGAGCCACAACGGCCAGCTCCACTCGATGCCTTCGAGCCTGGCGTTCGGATACTCGCGCCGCAGCTCGACCAGACCGGCGCCGAGCCCGCAGCCGGCGTCGAGAACGGCCGCGCCGTTGGCGAGCGGAACGCCTTGCGAGAGACCGAGAAGCGAACCCGTCGGCGTCGGAAAGATCGGCGCATCGCGCCAGGCGCGCAACGGATAGACGAAAGCGAGCAGCCCGAGCGGCAGCAGCCACGCCCATGCGGGCAGCGCGCCGGCACTGCCCGAGACGGCGAAGGACAGCGGGAAACCGCAGCCGACGAAGACGCGCCGCCACGGCGTCGCGCCGATCAGAGCGAGCGCCGCGCCGACGACGCCGGCGGCGACGAAAGCTACCCCCGGTGCAGCGCCGAGCCGGGCGATCGACGCGAAGACGATCCAGCACGCCGCCCACGCCGCGAACGCCGGCAGCGGCCAGCTGCGATTGACGAAACGGCGCCGCTCCGGACCTGCATAGGCCGACGCGGCGGTCGTCGCCACGTCGACGCGCCGCGGCGGCCACTGCATCTCAGCGCCTGCCCGGCCGCCCGAAGGGCGCTGAGCACCGCCGCGGGGGGCAGCGAACGACATGACCGAGGGGGTCGTTCACTAGTAGTCGCGCAGCTTGACGCGCAGGCGCGCGATCGACTGGCTGTGCAGCTGGCAGACGCGCGATTCGGTGACCTTGAGCACGGCCGCGATCTCCTTCAGGTTCATGTCGTGCTCGTAGTACATGCTCATCACGTACTGCTCGCGCTCGGGCAGGACCTTGATCGCCTCGATCAGCGCCGAGCGCATGCGCTGGTCCTGCAGCTGGGCGAGCGGGTTCGACTCGGCATCGGCGACGTGGCGGTCGAGGAAATCGCTGTCGCCTTCGGCGCCCGACATGTCCTCGAGGTAGACGAGCTGGGTACCGCGCACCTTGCCGAGCAGCTCCTGGTATTCGGCCAGGGTGATGCCCATCTCCTTGGCGATCTCGCTCTCCTGCGGGGCGCGGCCGAGCTGCTGCTCGAGCCGGGACACCGCCGATTCGATCGAGCGCTGGTGCTTGCGCGTGCCGCGCGAGAGGTAGTCGTTGCCGCGCAGCTCATCG
>JBDTPG010000237.1:0-4495 GCA_039932815.1 Caldimonas sp. | reverse complement strand
GCCGCGCTCGTAGCCGACGTACCAGCGCTTCGAGATCTGCTTGCCGAGGCTGACGATGGTGTCCTTGACGGCGCCCTGGCTCTGCCGCACCGAGACTTCGTCGAGGCCGATCGACTTGATCAGCCGGTCGGTCACGCCGGGGCCTTCGCCGGAGAGCAGCGCCAGCGCGGCTTGCTGGAGCAGGGCGGTGTCGGCGCCGCCGGTCGTCGCGCTGGCGCGGCCGAGGACGAGCCAGCTCAGCTTGTCGATGTCGGAGAGGTCCGGCTCGGAGAACAGGCGGATGCGCGGATTGAGGGCGGTGCCGGTCACCGTCACGCCGACGCGCACGTCGAGGTTGGGCCGCGTCGCCTCGATGTCGAGGCGCGGGTTCTCGACCGGGCCGGCGAAAACGAGCACGCCGCGATCGATGCCGAGATTCTGGCCGTAGGCCTGGTAGGTGCCGTCGACCGCGCGCAGCGTGCCGTTGACGGCGAGGCGACCGTTCGGCGACGTCAGGTGCAGCTCGCCGCGCAGGCCGGCGTCGAGGCCGCGGCCGCGGACCCGCAGCCGCTCGCCCATGTCGACGCGAAGGTCGAGCCGGACCGCGCGTTGCGGCGTCGCCGTGACCGGTGGAGGCAACTGCGCCTGCGCGACTGCGGCCGGCGGCGGTGGCGCCTTCGGCCGGCGCACGACCTCGACGTCGCTGCCGAGCGTCGGCGCGTCGGAGCGGGTGAAGTCGATCAGTCCTTCGTCGACCTTGAAAGTGCCGTCGAGCGCGACGGTCTTCGCGTCGAGGCGCAGCGCCGACGTGCCGCTGGCGACGATCCGGCGATCGACGCGCGAGAGCAGCTCGAAGCGATCGAGCACGAGGCGCAGCTGCGCCGTCGCCGCTTCGTCGAATGCCGCGCCGCCCTCGAGCCGCAGCGTTCCCGCGCCGCCCTTGGCGGTGAACGTCTCGATCTGCGCCGTGCTGCCGCGCAACGCGATGGCGACGTCGCCGTCGGTGACGTTGACGCCCTCCAGGAAGTTGCGCACGCTGATCGCGCTGCCCTCGACGTGGCCGGTGTACTGCGGCGCGCCGAAGCGGCCGCCGAAGCTCGCGCTCGCGTGCAGGCGGCCGCCGAGGCGCCAGCCCGGCGTCAGCCACGAGCCCCAGGTGCCGAGGTTGTCGACACGCAGCTCGGCGACGCCTTCGAGCGGCGTGTCGGCAGCGGGCCAGGTCGCGCTCGGCGAGGTGCGCGCCGTCGCCGCGGCCGAGACGACGCCGAGCGTCGCCCCGGCGGCGGCGGCGGTGAAGTGCCACACGCCGCCTTCGGCGGCGATGCCCAGGCGCAGGTCGGAGAGGCCGAGGCGCTGGGTCGAGATCTCGTCGGTGACGCTCAGGTCGCCGCTGGCCCGCTCGACCACCGTGTCGACACGCACGCTGGCCCCGCTCTCGACCTTGAGGCGCGCGCCGACGCGCAGGTCGCCGCCCCAGCCGAACCCGGGCTGCAGCGCCTGCAGGATCGGTGCGACGGCGATCGCGTCGACCTGCGCCTCCGCATCGAGGCGCCCTGCAGCGGCACCGCCCCCCTGTTGCCAGGCGATGCGACTCCAGCGCAACGTCGCGCCGAGCACCTCCGCGGTGCCGGGATCGATGGCGACGCGGACCGGCGCCCCGGCCCAGACGACGCTGGCGCGAACGTCGCGCGCGTTCACCCAGGTCCGCGCCGGCGTGCCGACCGAGCGCGCGACGACCTCGCGCAGCGTGCCGCGCCAGCCGCCGGATCGATGGCCGTCGACGTCGACGAGACCACCCTCGGCAACGACCGACACGAGGCTGCGTGCTCCCGGAGTCGCATCGGCACGCGCGCTCGCGGCCGAGGCCGGCACGGAATCGCTCGCCGACGCGCCGCTGGCGGGAGGGCGAGCGGCGAGCGCATCGGTCCACTCCGGCGGCAGCAACGCCGAGGCGACGCGCAACTCGGCGCGATGCGCGCGCGCCGTTCCCGTGACCTGGGCCTCGACGCGATCGAGCGCCCGCCCGCCGACGTCGACGTCGTCGAGGACGAGCCGGCCATCGAGGGGGGCCTTGTCGCTGCTGCCGAGACGCCAGCGGCCGCTCGCCTGGCGAACGGAGATCGCCTGCAGGCGCAGCGCCGTGCCCTGCAGCTCGCCGTCGCTGCTGACATTCGGCCAGCGGCCGCTGAAGTGCCCGCGTGCGACGAGGCTGCCGGCCAATGCGGGCTGCGCGCGCCGCTCGCCGCTCGCCGCCGCCGCCGGTGCGAGCAGCGCTGCGAGCGCGTCGAGGCGAGGCGCGTCGACGACGATTCGCCAGTCGTCGTTGCTTGCGCCGCGCGGCGCCAGCGTTCCGTCGGCCTGCACGTGATTTCCCGCGGCGACGACGTCGAGCGCCGGTCGAGCGCGGCCGTCGCTGTTGGCGTAGCTGGCGGTCCCTTGCAGCGCGATCCCGGCAAGCAGGCTGTCGACGACCGCGACCTTGGCGCTACCGGTCGTCGCGGCGAGCACGGCGTAGGCGCTGTCGCCCGCGCTTGTCGCGGCCAGGACGAGATCGAAATCGCCCTTGGCGTTGAGCCGGTTCGGGCCGCGCGCGAGCAGCGAATCGGCGCTGCCCGGCCACCACGGCGCCGGGTCGAAGCGCTCGAGCTCCAGGTGGCCCGTCGCACGCCACGGCTCGCTGCCGTCCTTGCGCACGAGGCGGCCGGCGAGCTTCGCCGCGGCATCGCCGAGCGACGCTTCGGCGCTGAGCAGCTCGACGTCGTCGGCGCTCGCGCGAGCGTCGATGCGCAACCGCGCCGTCTTCGGCGCCGCCCGGGGCAGGCGGCGATCGGTGAGCTCGCCGGCGAGATCGGCCTTCAGCTCGACGCGCGCCGGCGCGTTCGCGGCCGCTGCGTTCACGGTCGCCGCGAAGCCGCTGCCGACGAGCGCGGCCTTGCCGCTCACCACCGCCTGCGCGGCGCGCGCATCGAGTGCGGCCGGCTGGATCTGGCGCAGCTCGGCGTCGATGTTCCAGGCCGCGGGAGTCCAGCGGCCCCGGCCGGCGATGCTGCCGCCGGCGACTGCGGCCGTGCCGAGCTCGGCGGTCAGCTCCTGAACGTCGACCACGTTCGGCTCCTGCGGTCGGGCGCGCAGCTCGGCGCGAACGCGGCGCACCGGCAGCAACCCTTCGTTCCAGCGGCCGGCGCGGCTGTTGGCCAGCGTGATCGACACCGTCGCCGGAACGTCGACGCCGCTCGTCGTCGCCGTCGCTTCGCCGCTCAGCGCGGTCGCCGGCAACGCGCTCGCGAACGCCGAGAGGTCGAGCGCGCTCGCCGAGGCATGCAGCTCGCCGAGCGGCCAGGGCGCGAGCGGACGGATCACGGCGCGCGCGTCGAGCGATTGCTCGGGATGCGTCTTTGTCGCGGCGACCCGCGCGGTGGCGGTCGTCTCGAGCGCCGCGAGCGGGCCGCTCGCGCGCAGCGTGGCGCTCCATTCCTTCGCCGGCGCGATCGCCTCGACCGTCGCGGTCACTGCGAACGGCGCATCGGCGCCGATCGCGAACGTGCCGCGCGCATCGGCCCGGTCGATGCCGGCGGCGAGCGCGTCGAGGCGATGCCGCGCGCCGCCGTCGGCGCCGAGATGGACGCGGGCGCGCACGCCGCGCACCGGCATCGCGTCGACGCCGCCGACGCGCAGCTCGTCGACGCTCGCCTCGCGCACTTCGATCTCGATCGGCAGGCGCAAGGTCTGCGGCAAGGTTGCCGGCCCGGCGGGGGCGGGCGCCTTGTGCGCCACCCAGACGGCGCGGTCGGCATGCAGCGTATCGATGACGAGGTGCAGCCAGCGGCCTCCATCGCCGCGGGTCGCGGCGAGGGCGTGCCAGCGCGGCGCGTCGAGGCGAAGCTCGCCGACGCCGGGGACGACGTAGACGACGCGGGTGGCCGCGAAGTCGCCGACCAGCGAACCCTTCGGCTCGACGACCGTGAGGCCGGGGACGAAGCCGAGCAGCCACGCGCTTCCCGCCGGATGCTTGACCGACCAGATCACCGCGCCGAGGGCGAGCGCGAGGACGATGGCGAGGGTCGCGAGAGCGGCGCCGGTCCAGAGCACTGCGCGCCGCGCCCGCGACCGCCGCGGCGCCGTCGCCGCCGCGGCGTCGATGGGCGCTGAGCGCGAGGACTCTTCGTCGGCGGTCATCGTCGTGAGCTCAGAACGCGACACCGACGCTCAGGTGCAAGCGCAGCTGGCGAACGTCCTGGCCGTAGGCGAGGTCGAGCCGCAGCGGGCCGACGGGGCTGCGGTAGTGCAGCCCGACACCGTAGCCGAACACCGGGTGCAGCCGGTTCCAGCGGTCGGCGGCGTTGCCGGCATCGACGAATACCGCGCCGAGAAGCGCCGGCAACCGGTCGAGCAGCGCGTGCTCGAGCTCGACGCTGCCGGTCATCAGGACGCGCCCGCCGACGACCGCGCCGTTGATGGTCGGCCCGAGCGTGCGGTAGCCGTAGCCGCGCACCGAGTTGTCGCCGCCGGCGCGAAA